>CAZWSO010000015.1:0-28235 GCA_964636485.1 uncultured Gemmatimonadaceae bacterium | reverse complement strand
CCTGCGTCAGGGCGCGCGTCCGCAACAACTCGCGGCAGCGCGCGCCGAGGTCGAACGCGCGCGCGCCGCGTTGCAGGCTGCCGAGGCCAGTGCCGACGAGCTCGTGATCACTGCCTCCGCGGTTGGTGTCGTGCTCGCCCGCCACGCCGAGCCGGGCGAGATCCTCGCTGCCGGCGAGCCGGCGTTGACGCTCGCCGACCCGACGCGGCCATGGATGCGCATCTTCCTGTCGCAAGCTGAATTCCCACTGATCTCGGTGGGCGATGAGGCAGTGGCGAGGTTGGATGCCTTTCCGGACCGTCGCTTTCATGGGCGTGTCACGTCGCTTGCCCGGCGCGCCGAGTTCACTCCGCGGGTGGCGCTCACCGAGCGCGAGCGCGCCGATCTGTTGTTTGGAGTGCGGATCGAGTTCACGGATACCACTGGGATGCTCAAGGCGGGACTGCCCGCCACGGTGACGGTGCTGCCCGCTGCATCGCCACGCCAGTTCGGAGGCGGGCGAGCACCTGGTGCCGCGGGTGGAGTGGCTCGATGACCGCCGAGGCAGCGGTTCGAACCATCGGGCTGCGCAAGGAGTTCGGAGCACTGGTCGCCGTCGAGTCGCTGGATCTGGAGATTCAGCGCGGCGAGGTGTTCGGTCTGCTGGGGCCCAACGGCTCTGGCAAAACGACCACCATCCGAATGCTTTGCGGGCTGCTTATGCCCTCCGCCGGTGAGGCCACTGTGGTGGGCTACGATGTGCGCACGCAGGCCGAGCAGCTGCGAGGGCGGATCGGCTACATGTCTCAGCGCTTCGGACTGTACGATGATCTTACGGTTCGCGAGAACCTGAGCTTCTACGCCGGAGTGTACGGATTGCGCGGCGCTGACCGCGCAACCCGGATAACGGAGCTGATGGAGCGGCTGGATCTGGAGGCGCGCTCACGCCAGCTGGCCGGCAACCTGAGCGGCGGGTTCAAGCAGCGACTCGCGCTGGCGTGCGCCATCGCGCATCGTCCGTGGTTGCTCTTCCTCGACGAGCCCACCGCCGGCGTGGACCCAGCCGCTCGTCGGCGTTTCTGGGATACCATCCACGATCTGGCGCACGACGGCACCACGGTGCTCGTCACGACGCACTACATGGACGAGGCGTCGCGCTGCGAGCGGCTCGGCTTTCTCTCGCGGGGCCATCTGATTGGACTGGGCACCCCCGACGAGATCGTCGCCCACTTCCGCCAGCCAAGCATCGAGGATGTCTTCATCGAGCTTCAGCGGCGCGATGAGGCGGTCGCGACATGAGCCGGCTTCGCTCGATTCGCGATTGGAGAATCTGGCCGATGCTCTGGAAGGAGTTCGTGCAGATGCGGCGTGACCGGCTGACGCTCGGCATGATGATCGGCATCCCCGCAATACAGCTGATCATGTTCGGCTATGCTGTCCGCACCGAAGTGCGCAACATCCCTACAGTCGTGCTTGATGAGGCGCGCACCGTCGACAGCCGTGCCCTCGTGCAGGTGATGGAGAACACCGGCAACTTCCGCATGGTCGGAGAGGTGCGCGACCGGGAGGAGCTGGCGCGCCGCATCGCCTCCGGCGAGGCGCGCGCCGGGTTGGTGGTCCCGCCGCGGTTCTCGACCGATCTCAAGCGGGGGCGGACGGCGTCGGCACAGCTCGTTGTGGATGCCGCGGATCCGCTGGCGTCACAGGCGGCGATCTCCGGAGCGGGACTAGCCGCGGCTGCGCGCAATACCGAGCTGGCGGCCGCGCGTGGAATATCGCCGCCGCTCGAGGTAAAAGTTCGCCCCTGGTACAACCCGGCGCTGCGCAGCGAGGCGTACATCGTCCCCGGCATCATTGGCGTCCTGCTGTCGATCACGATGCTGATCGTCACGAGTATGTCCGTGGTCCGCGAACGCGAACGGGGCACGCTCGAGCAGCTGATCGTCACACCGATCGACAAACCAAGCCTGATGGTAGGGAAGATTCTTCCCTTCGTGCTGGTGGGGTACGTGCAGATGACGGTCGTGTTGCTGCTTGGCATGCTGCTTTTCGACATCCCGATCCGAGGGAGCGTGCCGCTGCTGTACGTGATCACGCTCGCTTTCATTGTCGCCAATCTGGGGATCGGCCTCTTCATCTCGACTATCGCACGCACCCAGACACAGGCGATGCAGCTGGGCTACTTCTTTCTGCTGCCCAACATCCTGCTGTCCGGATTCCTGTTCCCGCGTGAGGCGATGCCCGTTGTCGCCCAGTGGGCCGGATTGGTCCTCCCGCTCACCTACTATCTCGATGTACTGCGTGGCATCCTCCTCAGGGACATCGGAATCTCCTATCTCTGGCGCGAGACCCTCGCCCTCGCCACCTTCGCGGTGGTCCTCGTCATGCTGAGTGTGAGGAGGTTCTCGAAGACTCTGGAGTGAAGCCAGGGGTCGCTCGGTGCCCGTGTGCTGAGCCCGATTGGCTCGGCAGCTGGATGTCGTCAATCGGACCGTTTAGCGTCCGGCTATCCAGCCCTTCGGCTCCGTAGGCGTCTGGCCCCCCTAGCCCCCCTGGCCCCCCTGGCCCCCCTGGCCCCCCGGCCCCTGACCCCCTGAGGTCCCGTGCCCATCCGCTTCCTCCACATACACGATCCTGTCCTCTCGCCGCGGCGCTTGGAGGAGGTGCAGAGGATCTTTCGGAGCTACTACGGTACGGCGTACGAGAACTACGCCGAAGGCATACCGGAATTGCTGCGTCGTCAGGGAGAGCTCGGACGGCGGACGATCCTTCTGACCGCGGAGCGTGAGGCCGGTCATGTCGCCGCCTTCGCGCTGGCGTTCCACTATGCGGATCTCGAGGCGACACTGCTCGACTTCCTGGTGGTGGATCCAACTGTTCGGCAGCGCGGCGTCGGCGGAGCGCTTTACGAGGCGCTCCGAGACTACCTTGCCCGTATGGGTTCACTCGGCCTGTACTTCGAGACTCGCCCCGACGATCCCGAGCTGGAGCCCGATCCCGCGCTGAGGCGTGAGAACCGGGCCCGCATTCGATTCTACGAGCGCTACGGGGCTCGGGTCCTCACCGGCACCGGTTACGAGAAGACGCGGCCCGGTCAGGAGTCCGGCGAGCCGTATCTTATGTTCGACTCGCTCACCGAACCGCGGCAGCCTGGCGCGGAAGAGGTGCGTGGGATGATTGCGGCGATCCTGTTCCGAAAGTACGGATACGATCGCACCGATCCGTATGCCATCGCGTTGCTGGAGTCGGTCACCGAGGATCAGGTGACGCTCCAGCCGGCACGCAAGGCGATCGCGCCACCGCGGCCCACTCCGCCGCCCGAGCTTTTTCGCCGCATCAAGGTGCTGGTGCCACCTCAGCATGAGCTTCATCACGTGCGCGAGCGGGGATACGTCGAGCGGCCGGTCCGCGTGGCGCGCATAGTCGAAGCGCTGAGGGCGCTCCCCGGTGTGGAGTTCGAGGAGCAGCGGGAGTTCGGAGTCGAGCCGATAGTCGCGGTGCACGATCCGGATTTCGTCCACTATCTCGAGCGCGTGTGCTCTACGCTGCCGAAGGACGAGACAGTCT
This sequence comes from uncultured Gemmatimonadaceae bacterium, assembly GCA_964636485.1. GTDB lineage: Bacteria > Gemmatimonadota > Gemmatimonadetes > Gemmatimonadales > Gemmatimonadaceae > CAYXRS01. Next base: position 24,689 of record CAZWSO010000015.1, on the reverse strand, counting down.
ATCCGTACGTCTTTCCCATTCGTTTTCCCGACCGGAAGCCGGAGGACGAAGCGGTGCAGGCGGGATACTATTGCATCGACACCTTCACGCCACTCACCTACAACGCCTATGTCGCCGCGCGAGCCGCGGTAAATTGCGCGCTGTCCGGTGCCGAGTTGGTGCGCGGCGGCGAGCTCCTCGCATACAGCGTTTGCCGCCCGCCCGGACACCACGCCGAGCGCCGCGTGTACGGCGGGTTTTGCTACTTCAACAGCGCCGCGATCGCGGCACACATGCTCAGTGCTGAGGGACGGGTGGCCGTTCTCGACATCGACTTTCATCACGGCAACGGGACACAGGACATCTTCTACGAGCGCAGTGATGTGCTCACCCTCTCCATTCACGGCGATCCGAGTTACGCATACCCTTACTTCGCCGGTTTTGATGACGAGATTGGCGAGGGCGCTGGGGAGGGGTGCAACGTCAACATCCCGCTCCCCGAGGAGGTGGATGACGATGGCTATCTGTCGGCGCTGCGGAGCATGGTAGGCGTGATCGAGCGATTTGCGCCGAAGTACCTTGTCATCTCACTCGGTCTCGATATCGCGAAGGGAGATCCGACAGGCGCATGGCTCATCTCTCCACGTGGCTTTGAGCGCATCGGGCTGATGCTCGGCGCCCTTCAGCTCCCCACTCTCATCGTGCAGGAGGGTGGCTACGACACCCGAGTGCTCGGCCGCAACGCGCGCCAGTTCATCCGCGGCATCCAGCGGGTGCAGCACAGCGGCGAGCTGGCCGAGCCGGAGATGGACCTGATATCCTGAATCAGCGCTGGCTCGTTGGGCGGCTCCTTTCCGCGAAACAGGTGGGCTCGCGAACCAACGGAGCCCCGGTTGTAGTCGACGTCCCCACGGCTCTGATTGTGCCTGCGGCTTGCGAGGTAACCGCGCGCTCCGAAAGCGCTGAGGTGCCGCTACCGCTCACCGATCAGCTCGAGACGTTCTCCCGTCCAGCGGTAGTAGCGCGTGCGCTGTGTGGCGGCTGTTTGCGCCGCGAGATCGGGTGGACGCGGGTTGACGATCACCAATTCGCTGTCGACTCGATGCTCGACGCCCCACAGGGTGGTGAACCCGTCGGTGATGCGTCCGGACTCTGCATCGAGGATAACGAACTGCCGGCACTGTGAGCCGCAGCCCCACGTGACCACTGTGTACTGCCCCGCCAGGTTGGGACCTTCCGCCGCTCCGCGCCTGATGGGCGTGCGATACATGCGAGCACCCGGCAGTGTCGCGAAATCGGGCTGTGCGGGCTCACCCGCAAAGGATTCACCCGCCGCCGGGAAATCCTCGAAGGCTGGCGGTGGCGCGTCCGAAGGAAGCTGGGCACCATCCGGTGGCGCCGGAACACCGGGGGAGCAGCCGGCAAGAGCCAGCGCAAGTAACGACGCCGGGAAAGCGCAACGCAGGCAAACCAACACGACTGTCATTGACTGAATGATATGGACGAGCGGCGCGATGCGTTACATCCTTGGCGCTGCCCAAGCCACCAGGTCAGCCTCCCTCGCTGGCGGCCGAAGGCTCTCCGGTCGAAGCCGCCCGCTCGTCGTTCACCTCGCAATGAACAAAAAAAGTCGTTCGGCCAGCCGTTCGGCTGGCACCAATAAATCCCCACCCGGCTCCGTCGCCTTCGACCGGTACATCGCCCTCGGCGACAGCATGTCCATCGATCTGTATCCGGCACTCGACGTCGCGGGCATGAATGGCAGGCTCGATCCGGGGAACCTGCGCTCGGGACTCGGCGCAGCGTCCCTGCTCTACCGCAACGATGACCAGCTGTGGCCCGAGTTCCGCGGTCGCGACCTGTCGTCGCTCGCCCCCAGCTGCGTCTTCCGCAACCATCACGCGTACTCGGCACCCTCCCGTTACCCGAGTGACAACCTTACGGCGGACGGCGCAACTACGGCCGACATGATGACCACGCAGATCCTCAAGATCGAACCATCAGAGGAAGAAGTCCTCGTCACGGTCACCGCTGGTGGCAACGACATGTTGGAGGTGCTGTACAGCGACCAGCCGCCAACTGGACTGGTGGATGGAATGATCGACCGGCTCGCTCGTGCGCTTCGCCAGCTTCGCGCAAAGCTGCCACGCTCCACTGTGCTTGTTGCGACCGTGTACGATCCGTCCGACGCCACCTATGACCTTGGCGGCGGCAGGCTGGATGTGCAGGCCGGCTGGCTGCGCGAGTACAACGCGGCGGTGCGGGAGATTGCGCGTACCACTTCCCAGGTGCGACTGGTGGATGTACACGACCATTTTCTTGGCCACGGGATCACCCAACCCGCCGAGCAACGCTGGTACTGGCGTGGGCTCATCTTCGAGCCCAACGCACGAGGGGCGAGCGAGATCCGCCGCCTCTGGCTCCAGACGCTCGGCGCCGAATCCGAATAGATCGGCGCGCGCGGTTCTCGGTTCCCGCGCGACGACAGCTGCACGATTCGCGCAGCGATCTCACCCGGTTCGGAGCACTACACCGCCCCACTGCCGCACGTCGAGTGCGCTGAGGGATTATTATTGATTGTTGGCTATCATCTACCCGGGGGAGGCGATTGGAACGCAACACGAAGCAGCGCGCGGCCATCCAGAAGGCGTTCGAGGACACGTCGCGGCCCCTGGGACCACAGGAGGTGCTCGACGCTGCTCGCACGCACGCGCCAGGGATCGGAATTGCGACGGTTTACCGGGCGATCAAGGGGATGGTGGACGAAGGAGCGCTGGTGCGGGTCGAGCTGCCGGGGGAACCGACCCGCTACGAGATTGCCGGCAGAGGCCATCACCATCACTTCCGATGCAACACATGCGACCGGGTGTTCGAAGTGGAAGGGTGTCCCTCGGATCTGAGCCGTCTGGTTCCACGAGGCTTCGAGATCCAGGGACACGACGTGCTGCTCTACGGTCGGTGCGAGAGCTGCGTGCGGGGCTGAGCGACGGTCTCTTCGGTGCAGTTCCGGCACCCGCACGTGGGGCAAAACGCCTGATGCCGCAGCCGAGCGTTCCACAGAAGACCACCGGCCACCAGAAGACTCGCCAGGGCGGTGGTCGCCATACTCCGTCCTCATTTAGGCTGCAAGCCTCTCAGAGCCCTTCGGGCTTCTGCGCGCCGGTCACCCCGCCGGAAACGATGAAAGTCATTACCTCAGAGCTCTCCGCCGGAACAGCCGCCACACGGCTGGCGGGCACGATGAAGACGCTCCCGGCGAAGTTGTAGGACTGCGGCAGGTAGACCGCGACGTGCGCAGAGATGCCGAGTGTCGCGAGGTCCTCGCGAGTCACGAAGCCCATGGCGCGCAGCTCGTTGTCAGGCGTGAGCGAAACGAGCACCGGCTTGTCGAAGCGCCGCTGCTCACCAACGAATGCATTCATGAGGTCGCGGGTGGACGCGTACAGGAGCCGGACGATGGGCACCCGGTTCATGAGCCGCTCGAGCGCATTCACGAGCCCGCGAGTAAGCAGGTTCGAGGCGAGCACACCGACGAGCGTGATGAGAACCAGCGTGAGCAGGAATCCCACGCCTGGGACCGGAATGCCGAGCCACCGGTCGATGGTCGTGAAGACGATCCATGCGACGTACAGCGTAAGGGCGACGGGCGCTATGACCACGAGCCCGCGCAGAAAGTACCTGGCGATGCGTTTCATAATGTCCGCGACGAATGGAGTGCTCTCCGGGGCGGCCCGGCACCGGAGAGCGTTACCCTCAGAGGCCAGGGGAGGAAAGTGCGCTCCGGCCTCCGCCCTCGCCAGTCGGCGATTGCTCGCCCGCACAGCTCCGCGCTCCGCGCAGGCCTATCCCTGTTCACCGGCCCGGGGCACGTGGCTTGCCGCCTGAACAACATTCGCGCCTTTTCCGGTCGCGCCGGAAATCGGCCCCGCAGCACAGCCGAACTCGGGAGTCGTTAATGGGGAAGAAGAACAGGGGCATGCAGAAGGGTGCACAGCGGCATGCGGAAGGCGACCATGGTCAGAAAACGCACCGAGCCATCATCGAGCAGCTCCAAAGCCGGTCGCGCGACAGTAACAATGAGAATAAACCCAGCACGCTCCACGACTCTCCCGGCAAGCACCGCCTCTTCGAGGATCGGGAGCAGCACGACGAAGCGAACATACAACGCGGGAAGAACCGGCTGGCGAAGGACATACAGGATCATAAGCACGACCGTGGCCAGTTCCAGGTGCCCGGCGGCAAGGCCACACATCCGGCGCTCCCCGACGGCGATCATTCGGCATCAGATACGTCTGCCGACAAGCCCCGCGCGCCACGTTCCTGACTGGGCTCGATGGCGGACGCCGAGTCGGCATGTCGGCGGGAGTCAGAACAGCCGGCTCATGAGGAGAAACGCGGCCATCACGAGGATCAGTACAATTGCGCATCCGCGGTGTGCGCGGAGCCGGCGTAATCGCTGCAGCATGACGACCTCCACTTCAGGCCAATCCAATAGTGCGCCCGCAACGCCGTGGGCGCGAACCGGACCGCCAGCTACATTCCGCGCATGCACCGCAAGGCCATCAACCATCTTCGCCGCGCTGATCCCCGTCTGGCCGCCGTCATTGAGAGGGTGGGCGGATGCCGCTTCACTCCCGTCGGCGACGGGACGCACTTCGATGCGCTGGTGCGTTCGATCATCTACCAGCAGCTCTCCGGCAGCGCGGCCGGTACGATTCACCAGCGGGTGATCGGTGGCTTCGGCGGGCACTCACCCGAACCGGTGGCACTTCTGGAAACTCCAGAGGAACGCCTGCGCGGGTGGGGCCTCTCGCGACAGAAGATCGCTTACCTGCGAGACCTCGCCGTTGCGACGTGCGATGGACGTATCCCGACGGAAGCACTGCACACGCTCGGCGACGACGGCGTCATCGCTGCGCTCACTTCCGTAAAGGGAATCGGGCGCTGGACAGCTCACATGTTCCTGATGTTCAGGCTCGGACGGCCCGATGTCCTCCCCGAGCTCGATCTGGGTGTGCGCAAGGCGATGATGCGAGTCTACCGACTCCGAAAGCTCCCGCCGCCCGATCGCGTGCACCGCATAGGTGCCCCATGGGCGCCCTACCGGACGATCGCCTCGTGGTACCTCTGGCGAAGTCTGGAACTGCCCCCCGCCCCGTCACCCTCCACAGCGCTGCCCGCAGTGCCAGCACGTGCACGCAAGCGCTGACGCGGCGACTGAGGTACTCGATGCTTACGCGGTAACCGCACCCGGCATCGAACCGGTGACTGCCGCCGAGCTCGCATCGCTCGGCGCAAGGGAGTCGGCGAGCGAGGCCGGGGGCGTGGCGTTTCGCGCCGACCACCACCTGCTGTGGCGGGCAAATCTCGAGCTGCGATCGGCCACGCGCGTCATCGTTCGCGTAGGGACGTTCAGGGTACGGGCGCTGGGAGAGATGGAGCGCAAGGCGGCAACATTGCCCTGGGAGCACTTCCTTGCACGCGGCCGGCCGCTGCGGTTCCGCGTCACGTCGCGAAAATCGCGGCTCTTTCACACCGGCGCGGTGGCGCAGCGGATGGCCGCTGGTGCCTCAGCCCGGCTGGGCGTTGTGCTCGATCACGCGGAGGCGGGGGAGGAAGACGAACCGGGGGAGTCGCAGCTCATCATCGTGCGGTTGCTGCGCGACGAGTGCATGGTGAGCGTGGACAGCTCCGGCGCGCTGCTTCACAAGCGCGGATATCGGCTCGAGAGCGCGCGGGCCCCCATCCGCGAGACGCTTGCCGCCGCGATGCTGCTCGCGATTGGCTTTCGAGGTGATCAGCCGCTGCTGGATCCACTGTGCGGCGCCGGAACGATCCCAATTGAGGCGGCCCTTATGGCGCGTGATATTCCCCCGGGAGCCATTCGCGATTTTGCTTTCACACAGTGGCCTGGGTTCAGTGCGGAACAGTGGGCTTCGCTGCGCGTCGCGCGGCTCGCGCGGGCGCGCGCTGCGGGCGCCGCACCCATCAGCGGCTCGGACCGCGATGCTGGAGCCATCGAGGCGGCGCGCGCCAACGCGGAGCGGGCAGGCGTCGGTGTAGATGTCAGCTTCCGCGCCGCTGCAATCTCGGCCGCCGAGCCTCCGTCGACGACGCCGGGGTGGCTTGTCACCAACCCGCCGTACGGTGTTCGGGTGGGCGAGGAGCGCCAGTTGGCCGATCTGTACGCCCGCCTCGGCCAGGTGGCGCGGGCACGGTTCCGCGGCTGGCGGATCGCGATGGTCTCGAGCAGTCCTACCCTCGCCGGGCAGACGGGGTTCTCCTGGCGAGAGGGGCTTCGCACCAGGACCGGGGGCCTGCCGATACAGGTGCTCTGGGCCGAGGTTGGTTAAGGGAAAGCAGAGCCCGGTCAATATGGCAGATGATTGCCAGAGAGCCCCTTTGAGCAGGCCTCCTCCTGTCGTTCTGGCCACTAAAGCCAGGCATGGCCGATGCTTTCTGCGTGGTCAGTTGCCGGCCGCGCTGATGCGACCGGCCGAACTCGAGCAACTGCGTACTTGGAGGAGGAATGGCCATGACAACTCGTTCTCTGATCCCCACGATCGACCGCATGTTGGCGATGAACAGTGCTTTCGACCGGATGTTCGACACGACCTGGCGCGATGGAGGCGTTTCCGGGTCGCGGCTGTGGGCGCCGGCAATGGACGTGGTCGAGCACGCCGACTCCTATCTGATCGCGGTGGAGCTTCCGGGTGTCGATCCGTCGGCCGTGGATCTCAGCTTCGAGCAGAACACGCTCGCCATTCGCGGCACCAAGGAGCCCACCATTCAGCGCGATGAGAAGGAGGAGCTCCGGGTCTACAATGCCGAGCGGGTGAGCGGCTCCTTCGAGCGCGTCGTCCGGCTTCCGGAGCATGTCGATGGCGACCGCATCGCGGCGTCGTACGACAAGGGCGTCCTGACGATCAGCGTGCCGAAGTCGGCGGCTGCTCAGCCGAGAAAGATCCAGATCGCCGGCGCGCAGGACGTGTAAGGACAGGCCGGCTGTGAAGAGCTGGCAGGGACGAGCGGGGCGATCCCCTCCCCACACCTCCGCTCCCCCCTGCCGCTTGTGGTCTGTTGGGGCCGGCCTTATGGCGATGAGGGCCCGACGCCACAAGTCCCTTTTCGCTTCGTCGTTCCCGGGCCGGCTGATCGCACCGGACCCGACGGCGCCGTTCCTCCCCGCCACCCAAACCCGAACGGCGCGGCGAGTAGACAAGGCGCCAATGATCGAGCAGCGTTGATGCAAGCGCGGTACGAACCAACAGGGAGGAGGGGAGATGGCGCACGCGGAGCGCGCGGCAAAAGCGCTGGACGCTGTACGGGAACAGTCGCCGCTGGTTCACAACATCACGAATTTCGTGTCGATGGATATTGCGGCCAATACGCTGCTCGCCGTCGGCGCATCACCGGTCATGGCTCATGCGCGCGAGGAGGTGGACGACATCGTCGCCATTTCGCGCGTCGTCGTGATCAACATCGGTACGCTCGCTCCCATCTGGGTTGAAGCAATGCGCGATGCGGCGAGCGCGGCGTCGACCAGTGGGAAGCCGTGGGTACTCGACCCCGTGGGCGTGGGCGCGACCCCCTACCGGACCTCCACCGCGCGGGCGCTTGCCTCGCTGCGGCCCACGGCCATTAGAGGCAACGCGTCGGAGATTCTGGCGCTCGCCGGCGGCGGAGAAGGCACCAAGGGGGTGGACTCCTCCCATCAAAGCGACGACGCCCGGGACGCGGCCGTTCGGCTGGCGCAGGAAGTGGGCGGTGTGGTCGCGGTGACCGGAGCGATCGACTATGTAACCGACGGGCGGCGCATGCTTCGAGTGGAAAACGGCGCTGCCGCCATGGCGCGTATCACTGCACTCGGCTGCTCCACCAGCGCGCTCGTGGGTGCATTTCTGGCCGTGCATGAAGATCCTGTCGAAGCGACCACCTATGCCATCAGCCTCATGGGCGTTTGCGGCGAGCAGGGAGTACAGCAGTCGCGCGGGCCGGGATCACTGCGGGTGGCGCTGATCGACGCGCTGCACACTATCACGCCGGCCGATTTCGGCCGGGCCGCACGCATCACCGAGCAATCTTTGATCGCGTAACGAGGGGATGCCCCGGGCGCGGGCATCTCCGTGATCGCTACATCATGATGACGACTTTTCCGAACGTCTTGTTCGACTCCATGCGCAGGTGCGCTTCGCGCATGGCGTCGAGCGGATAGCACGAGTCGACGATCGCGCGCACTTCGCCGTGCTTCAGCATGGGCACCACATCCTTCTCGAACAGCGCCGTCGCCTGCGCCTTCTCGTCAAGCGAGCGGGAGCGGAGCACCGTTCCGCGCATGGTGAGCCGCCTGCGGAGCAGTTGTCCGAGTGGGAGCCGCGCCTCGCCCCCGGCGATGAGTCCGATCAGCACCAGGCGCCCCAGTGGCGCGAGGACATGAATGCTCGCTTCGGTGTAGGCGCCACCGAGAAGATCGAGAACCACATCCACCATACCGTCGCTGGTCCAGGCGCGGGCATGGTCGCGAAGCGTTGCAGGGTCCTCGATCGCCGCGCCGTTTTCGAGCCCGAGAGTCCGCGCGCCCTCGAGTTTGTCGGCAGTGCGCGTGGTGCCGAAGGGAATCATCCCAAGGCCGCGGGCGATCTGAACGGCTGCCGTACCCACTCCGCTTCCAACCGCGTGGATGAGGACCCGCGCTCCGGTGCTCGCGTACGCCTGGGTGACGAGAGCGTCGTGCGCGGTGATGCACGCCTCCGGGGTGGCGGCAGCGTGGATCCAGTCGAGGGCGTCGGGAATGTGCACGAGCAGCGCCTCCGGCACCGCCAGGTACTCGGCGTGGGCGCCGCCGTCGCTGAGCCCGAACACCCGGTCGCCCACCGCCACACGGCGCACACCGGCACCGAGCGCCGCCACCTCGCCGGCGAACTCCAGACCGGCGATGTCGCGGGGTGCGCCGGGGGGCGGTGGGTACCGGCCATCACGCTGGAGCAGGTCCGCGCGGTTGAGGGCCGTCGCGCGTATCCGCACGAGCGCGTGTCCAGCCGGCGGATCTGGGCGCTGAACCTCCCGAATCTCGACTGACGCTGGCCCTCCCGCTCCCGTGAACACCGCCGCCCGCATGGTCGCCACGATCGCCCTCTCCCGGTCCGCGCTTTTGTCGTGACCCGCTGTTACTACGAGGGCGCACTTTACTGCCAACCCGTGTTGCCGGCAATCGGCCTCGTCGTGTCAATTCCAACTCCTTCCAACGCGCGACCCACGCCATTCCCTGCGTCCACGGAGTGAAACTGCCAGTGAGTCCGGCTTCGAGCATCGCCGGGCGGGAGGATAGCTCGTCAGCCCAGGGGCCTTGCTCTCGCTCCCGAAATTCGTCAAATTTGTACGGCTAACACGCGGCGATTTGTTGCGATTGCGGCCGCGCTATAAATCCAGCTAAACCGCTGCCGACGCTACGCATGCGAAGCCCGGGGGCGGCACCGCCCGCCGGGCTATTTTGTTGCCGGGGGGCGACAACCGCGAGGAGCTGAAGACCATGAGCTGGCCAACTGGCGATACCTACATCTTTTCCAGCGAGTCGGTATCCGAGGGACATCCCGACAAGCTTGCCGACCGCATCAGCGATGCGATCCTCGATCTCTTTCTCACGCGCGATCAGGGCGCCCGCGTCGCTTGCGAGACGCTTGTCACCAAGGGCTACGTGTGTATTGCCGGCGAAGTGCGGAGCACCGTACCGGTTGGCGCCGACGAGATCGAACACAGGGTGCGTGACGTGATTCGTCGCACCGGCTACGATGGTTTCGACGAGCGATTCGCCCACGACCTTGTGCGCGTGGAGGTGCGGCTCCAGGAGCAGGCACGCGAGATCGCCGACGCCGTGGATGCCAAGCGCAATGCCAGGCAGCAGGGAGCGGGCGATCAGGGATTGATGTTCGGCTACGCCACGCGGGAAACTGCGCAGCTCATGCCGGCGGCGATCGCCTATTCGCATGCCATCGTTCGCCACCTCGCGGAGCGGCGGCGTTCGGGAGAGAGCTGGCTCCGTCCCGATGCGAAGTCGCAGCTCTCGATACGATACGTGGACGGCGCGCCGGTGGAGCTGATGTGCGCCGTTGTTTCCACGCAGCATGCGCCGGGTGTGACGCAGGATCGCATCCGCACCTTCATGCTCGATGACGTGATTCCGCGTCTCATCCCCGCGTCGCTGCTCCCCGCCGGTTGGCAGGACCGGGTACTGATCAATCCATCCGGCACGTTCACCGAGGGTGGACCGGCAACGGACACCGGGCTCACCGGCCGAAAGATCATCGTGGATACGTACGGTGGTGCCGCGCGTCACGGTGGCGGTGCGTTCAGCGGAAAGGATCCCTCCAAGGTGGACCGCTCGGCGGCCTATGGCGCGCGCTGGGTGGCGCGCAACATCGTGGCCGCGGGAATTGCGGAGCGGTGCGAGGTTCAGCTCGCCTACGCAATCGGCATCGCCGATCCGGTGTCCATCATGATCGAGACGTTTGGTACCAGCCAGGCCACACGCGCGGAGCTCGAGGTTGCCGTGCGTCGCTCCTTCGACCTTACCCCTTACGGCATCATCACCAGTCTCGATCTGCTCCGTCCGATCTACGAGCCGACCGCGGCCTACGGACACTTCGGGCGTGAAGCGGGTGAGCACGGCAGCTTCACATGGGAGCGGGACTCCCATGTGGACAGCCTTCTGGGGGCGAGAGAAGGGAAGGTGGCGGTGGCGGGGTAAGGCTTAAAGCTGCGGCACCTCGGACACCAGCGCCGTAAGCATCTTCTTCGCGTCGCCGAACAGCATCCCCGTCTTCTCCAGATAGTAGAGGGGATTGTCGATCCCCGCGAAGCCCGAGGCCATGCTGCGCTTGATGACGATGGTGTTCTTGGCCTGGTCCACATTCAGGATCGGCATGCCGTATAGCGGGCTGCTCGGATCGTTGCGCGCGGCCGGATTGGTGACGTCGTTGGCGCCGATCACCAGAGCGACATCGGCGCGCTCGAAGTCTCGGTTGATCGCATCCATCTCGTAGAGCTGCGTGTAGGGAACGTCGGCCTCCGCCAGCAGCACGTTCATGTGACCCGGCATGCGGCCGGCCACCGGGTGAATGGCGTACTTCACGTCCACGCCACGCTTCTCGAGAATCTCGGCCAGTTCGCGAACGGTGTGCTGCGCCTGCGCGACGGCCAGCCCGTAGCCGGGAACGAAGATCACCGAGCGGGCGTATGCCAGCATCACGGCAGCATCCTCGGCGGTGAGCGAGCGCACCGAGCGATCGCCCGCAGGGCCGGCAATGGCCGCGCCCGCCTGCGCGCCGAACGCGCCGAAGAGCACGTTTGTGAGCGAGCGGTTCATTGCCCGGCACATGATCTTGGTGAGTATGATACCCGACGCCCCCACCAGCGCGCCGCTGATGATGAGCACGTTGTTGCGGAGCACGAAGCCGGCGGCGGCGCCGGCAAGTCCGGAATACGAGTTCAGCAGCGCTATGACAACCGGCATGTCCGCGCCGCCGATCGGGATGACCAGCAGGATGCCCAGGATCAACGACAGCGCCGCCAGAGCTATGAAGAAGCCGCCGTGCGGCGAGGCCAGCTGCGGGTTCGCAAATGCAACGACCAGATAGGTAGCAATGGCCAGGATGGCGACGAACAGCAGGGCATTCAGCGTTTTCTGGGCGGGGAAGACCACGGCCCGGCCGGTGATGACCTCCTGGAGCTTGCCGAATGCGATCAGACTGCCAGTGAGGGTGACCGATCCGATGAGCAGCGCCGCCATGGTGCTTATCGTGACATCGAACGGGATAAGCCCTGCCGCCGCAACCGCCTCCGGCTGGATCACGACATCGCGCAGCCGGTTGAACTCGGCGCTTGCGATGAGCGCCGATGCGGCGCCGCCAAACCCGTTGAGCAGTGCCACCATCTGCGGCATGGCTGTCATCTTTACCGCCAGCGCCAGCCATGCGCCCATGATCGCGCCCGTCACCATGCCGATCGCGATCCACTGATAGGAGATGATCCCGCGAGCGAGCAGCGTCGCAACGATGGCGAGCAGCATGCCGGAAGCACCGATCATGTTGCCGCGCCGCGCCGTTGCCGCCGAGGACAGCATCTTCAGGCCGATGATGAAGCAGGCGGCCGAGATGAGGTAGATGATGTTGACCAGGTCGCCGACGGCCCGAACGTCGAAGTCGTTCACTGCTTCTCCTCCGGGCGGCGGCGGAACATGCGGAGCATTCGGTCAGTTACGAGAAATCCGCCCACCACATTGACCGTTGCCACGGTCACCGCGATCGTGCCGAGGATGGTGTTGAGCGGACTGTCGAGACGTCCTGCCACTACGATTGCGCCTATGAGCGCGATGCCGGAGATCGCATTCGACCCAGACATCAGCGGCGTGTGCAGCAGCGTCGGCACCTTCGTGATGACCTCGAAGCCGACGAACATGGCCAGAACGAAGATGTAGATTGCAATGATCAGCTCGGCCAGCATGATCCCTCCGTCCAGGCAGTGTTGTCGGTCTGGCGGCCCGTGGGCGGCAAGAGGCCGTTCATGCGAGCCGGGCTCGCGTCGGCTCGTGCACCACCGCGCCATCGCGCGTGATGCAGGCCTCCTTCACGATCTGATCCTCGAAGTCAAGCGCCAGCGCACCGTCCTTCACGATTAGCTGCAGGAAGGCGTTCATGTTGCGCGAATACATCTGGCTGGCGTGCACGGGCATTCCTGATGGCATGTTGAGTGGTGCGTGTATGCTGACCGTATGCTCCACCACCACCTCGCCCGCCCGCGACAGCTCGCAGTTGCCGCCAAACTCCCCTGCCAGATCCACGATAACGGATCCCGGGCGCATCGTCCCCACCATATCGGCGGTGATGAGCAACGGCGCCCGTTGACCGGGGATCAACGCGGTGGTGATCACGACATCCGCCTCGCGCACGCGGCCGCCGATCACCTCCAGCTCCCGCTGGTGCGCATCCTCGGATAGCGCCGTGGCGTAGCCGCTGCGATCCTCGGCGGCCTGAACGGAGGCATCGATGAAGGTGGCGCCGAGGCTCTCCACCTGCTCCTTGACGACGGGCCGCGTGTCGAACGCTTCCACCACGGCGCCGAGCCGGCGGGCTGTGGCGATCGACTGAAGACCGGCGACTCCCGCGCCGAGAACGAGCACGCGGGCTGGTGTGATGGTGCCGGCAGCGGTCATGAGCAGCGGAAAGAATCGCGGCAGCGCCGCCGCCGCCATGAGCACCGCACGATAGCCGGCGATGCTGCTCATCGAGGAGAGGACGTCCAGCGCCTGGGCTCGCGCGATCCGTGGTATGGCGTCCATGCTGAACGCGATGACTCCCCGACTGGCGAGTCGCTGCATGAGTTCGGCGTTGATCGCCGGCTGAAGCACCGCCACCAGCACACTCCCCTCACGCAGCAGGTCTGCCTCGTGCCGTCCGTCAGCGCGCTCGATGGGCCGCTGCACCTTGACGACCACGTCGGCCGAGCCGTAGACACCGCTCGCGTCCGGGACGATGGTCGCTCCGGCGGTACGATACAGCTCGTCGTCTATGAACGCGCCAGTGCCCGCACCGGCTTCGACAAGCACCTCAACGCCCCCGCGCGTCAGCTTCTCGACGGTCTCCGGGACGAGCGCCGTCCGTCGTTCTCCAGTCGTGATCTCCCGAGCCAGGCCCAATCGCATGGGCGCAGACGTTATCCCGTTGGACGCCTGCGGTCAATGAGGGGAAAGCCGTCGCGAAGGGGCTACGCTGTGGGGAGACTCCTGATATGGATGTGTCAAGGGTTTGATGGCGCCTCGCTTACCGGACAGTCAGCGTTCCCCCCCTTGCCCATTGCGGTGCGGCGTTCCACCATCGGAGTGGTGACGCACTTCCATACTGGAGTGGTGTATCACGGGGAACCGCACAGGGGGCGGAGGCTGCCTCCGCTCCTTGCCGAATATCCATGCAGCTGCTTCGAGGCTCGATGCACGTACTCTGCATTGCCAGACACAGGTTTTTGAGCGATCACATCTGCACGCTCTTTTCGGCGTCCGACTTGCGCACGGTACCTGCCGTCGGCTTCGAGGAGGGGCTCGCCCGCGCGCGCGAGCACGTGCCTGATGTGGTGATCTGCGACTACGACCTGCTTGCAACCGCGCCGCTTCAACGATGGGAGCGTGATGATGCGCTTGCCGACGTACCGATGATCGCGGTGAGCATGACGCGTCGTCCGGAGGAGGCGCACCTCCTGGACGTGAACGGCATCGCCGGCTTCCTCTACCTGCCGATGCTCGACCTACAGGATGCGCTGGCGGTGGTGAAGGCGGCAGCTGCCGGACGCATTCGTCCGCCGCGCAGCGCGCTTCGGTGGGACGCCCGCGAGGAGGAGCGCCGGACAGAGCCGCGATGAGCGGCGACGGGGCGATTAGTGCGCTCGCCCTCTTCGTGGCAGCCGCGCTCGCCAGCTGCGGCGGGGACACGGGATCGGGCGACGCCGGCTGGACCCCACCCCCTCGCGCCGTCGCGCCCGGCGATACCGTCGAGCTCGACCGGTGGAATCTGGATGAGGTGGTGGTCCGGCTCGGGGAATCAGGACTTGCGGTTCAGCGGACCGGTGAGGAGGTCGAGTATCCTGGTTTGCGGCAGCAGGGCGAGCTCGTTCGGGTGGGTGGGAGCGACCTGCATGTCTTCGTCTATGCGAGCGCCGCCGATAGACGCGCGGACGGAGCGGATCTTCCGCCCGCGATTACTCCCGCTGACGGGGAAGGCGCAAGGCGCGGGCGGGTGATAGCTACGAACAATCTCATCGCGATCTACTATCCGCGAACGGAGCTTCAGTTCGAGCGTGTGTCGAACGTGCTGCTGGCGCGGTATACGCAGGACCGGTGAGAATAAGCTCGCGCCACCTCACGTACCCGAGCTGCCGCTCGAAGGTTTTTCCCGAACACGACGCAGAAACGCAACTGCGGCGAAGCTACACTGGTACCTGATGCACGAAGGGCCGGGCAAGTGCCCGGCCCTTCGTGTCGGCGTGGTTACGCCATTACGGAGTTGCGCAGACTGGAACGCCGTCGTTCTGACCCGCGGTTATGGCATTCTGACCCGCGTAGATCCTACAGACCTGGGTGGTGCCGGTGTGCGTGCCGGTCGCTTCCCAGCCGAGACCGTCGGCGGCGTCGACAACAACCGTGACGCCCTGGCTAGCCTGGAACTGCACGACGTCGTTGCCGCTGACACCAAGCGTGGTGCTGTAGGTCAGCCAATCCGCGAAGTAGGACTCCTCGGCGGTCGCGAGGTTGCGAAGATCCGACTTCATCGACGCGATGTACGCCTTCTCCTTCGTGTTGGCGAACTTCGGAATCGCGATCGCGGCAAGAATGCCGATGATGACCACGACGATCAGAAGCTCGATCAGCGTAAAGCCCTTCCTACGGTTCGTCTTCATGCGTTGCTCCCTCGAGTGGAACGGGTTGTTCGCGAGCGGAATCGCGAGCGGACAGTGAATCGGTGACGGCTGTGGAGCTAAGGCAGTCCCGGTGCCAATCTCCCGTTGCTTCGTAACTGCTGATTGGCCAATCTTTTACGAAGCTGTCCAGGAGCTTTGCATCGGGTTTTGGGGTTGCGCTTTGCGAATTGCTCCGCGATCTGCAACGCCCCCAGGCCCTGCCCGGAAGCCCCCAGGGCCTCCGTGCCCGCGAGCGGAACTCCGTTCGCGTGCGCCCCTTACAGACGGTCCTGAGGGCAACTGGGTAACACGCTGGAAAGCCTTTTTACTGGTGGTTTGGGCCCCCACTATTACGCCTTCCTCACGCCGGACCATCATCCATTCGTCAGAGGCCCCATCCTTCTGTAGCGCGCCAGCTTACCCGAGCGCTCCCTCCACCGTCATCGGGCGTTAGATTCCGCTACATGAGCACACTTCCGATCACCAGCGCCTTCAATGACGGCCTCATCGAGGAGGCATACGAGTCCTACCGCCGCGACCCGGGATCGGTCGATGAGTCCTGGCGCCAGTTTTTCCGAGTTGCCGAAAGGTTGGCTGGCAGGGCCGGCGCTCCGGCAGCGGACGCCGCATTCCTGCGCAAGGTGGCCGGCGCCGCTTCACTCGCCCAGGCGATCCGCGGCTACGGCCATTTCGCCGCCCGGATAGACCCCCTGGGCTCACCCCCGCTGGGCGCCGCTGAGCTGACACCGGAGTTTCACGGCATTGTGGAAGCGGACCTCGCGACGATCCCCGGGGCGGCGCTCGGGTTCGGGCAACCGACCGCCGCCGACGGTGTGGCCTGGCTTCGGGATCTCTACACATCGCACATAGGCTTCGAGTTCGAGCACATCGAGGAGGAAGCCGAGCGCGAGTGGTTCCGCCGCGTCATCGAGCATGGGGAGATGCGGCGCACTCTCACCGCCGAAGAGAAGCTTGCCGTGCTGCGCCGCCTCACCGAGGTGGATGGGCTCGAGCGCTTCCTCGGCCGGGCGTATCAGGGACACAAGCGCTTCTCGATCGAGGGCACCGACGCCATGGTACCGATGATCGACGTGGCCATAGAGTCGGCTGCCGCTGGGGGTGCCCGGCAGGTGGTGATCGGCATGGCGCATCGCGGGCGCATCAACGTGCTCGCCCATATCCTCGACAAGCCGTACGCGACGATCTTCTCCGAGTTCGAGGGGAAGCACGCGATGGGCAACGCCGCCAGCGGAACCGGCGACGTCAAGTATCACCTCGGTGCCGAATCGGATCGGACGCTCCCGTCGGGCGAACGGCTCGGAGTGCGGCTGCTGCCGAACCCCAGCCATCTCGAGATCGTGAACCCGGTGCTCGAGGGGGTCGCGCGGGCGCTACAGCGGTCGCCCGACACAGCGGCGGGCGAGCGCGACGAGCGGCAGGTGCTGCCGATCCTCATCCACGGCGATGCTGCCTTCCCGGGCGAGGGCGTGGTCGCGGAGACGCTCAACCTTGCGGTGCTCGATGGATTTCGGACCGGCGGCACACTGCACATCATCGCCAACAATCAGGTTGGCTTCACTACCAACCCGCGGGACGGCCGCTCAACGTACTACGCCAGCGACCTGGCCAAAGGCTTCGACGTGCCGATTCTGCACGTCAACGCCGACGACGCTGAGGCCTGCGTGACAGCGGTGCTGATGGCGATCGCCTATCGCGCGCAGTTCGCCCGGGACTTCCTCATCGATCTGGTGGGGTACCGCAGGCACGGGCACAACGAAACGGATGAACCAGCATTCACGCAGCCCCGCCTGTACGCGGTCGTGCGCCAGCACCCCACGGCGCGCGAGGTGTGGGGTGCGCGCCTGGTGGAGGAAGGGATCCTCACCGCCGAGGATGTGAAAGCAATCGACGCTGAGATTCAGTCGGGATTCGAGGAGATTCACGCCGAGATCACGTCCGGACGGGTGCACCCTCCCCAGTATCTCCCGGGCGACATCTCCGAGGCGCCGCCGGTGCCGGACTGCGATACATCAGTCCCCGCGGACCGGCTACTTGCAATCAACGAACGCTTGCTCGCGTGGCCAGCGGACTTCAGGCCAATGCCGAAGCTGGCGCGTCAGTTCGAGCGCCGCCGCTCGGTCATCAACGATGCCATCGACTGGGGCCATGCCGAAGCGCTGGCCTGGGGATCGCTGCTGGCGGAAGGCTATTCCGTGCGCATTACCGGGCAGGACGTGGAACGCGGCACGTTCTCGCACCGCCAGGCGGTGCTGCACGACCACGAGACCGGTCGAACATACACGCCTCTCCAGCACATTCCCAACGCCACCGGCGCCTTCGAGATCTACAACAGCCCGCTCTCGGAGACGGCCGTGATGGCGTTCGAGTATGGCTACAGCGTGGCTGCCCCGGATGCGCTGGTGCTGTGGGAGGCGCAGTTTGGCGATTTCGTGAACGTCGGGCAGCCCGTGATCGACCAGTATTTGGCCGCCGATCGAGCCAAGTGGGGGCAGGACTCGGGCGTGGTGCTCCTGCTGCCGCACGGCTACGAAGGACAGGGCCCGGAGCACTCGTCCGCCCGTCTTGAGCGCTTCCTCCAGTCGTGCGCGGAGGGCAACCTGCGCGTCGGCTATCCGTCCACGCCCGCGCAGTACTTCCACGTCCTTCGCCGGCAGATGCTGTGCGTGGATCGTCGTCCGCTGATACTCATGCAGCCGAAGAGCCTGCTGCGGCTGCCCGTGGCCGCATCGCAGTTAGCCGATCTCACGGAGCGCCGCTTCAGGCGAGTCATTGATGATCCGGCCGCATCCGAGCGTCGCGATCGCGTGCGGCGGCTCGTGTTCTGTACGGGCAAAATCTACTACGATCTCCTGGCACGAGATCCGGAAGAGCACGTCGGGATCGTGCGAGTGGAGGAGCTCTACCCCTGGCCTCATGCCGATCTGACCGTCGTGCTCGACTCCTATCCCTCGGTGGAGGAGGTGGTGTGGGTGCAGGAGGAGCCGCGCAATATGGGCGCCTGGTGGTTCGTGGCGCCGCGGCTGCGAGGTGCCGTCGGGAACGAGATGCCGCTTCGCTACATTGGTAGACCGGAGCGCGCCAGTCCGGCGGAAGGCTTCAAGTCCGACCACGACGAGATGCAGGCGCGGATCGTCTCCGATGCTCTCGAGGCGATGCCGAAGCCGGCCGGAGAGAAGAAGCGCGCGGCGCGCGCGACGAAGTAGTCGACCGCCGCCGCGCACGTGTCATCGCTTTCACCGCACCCGCCGTCATGACAAGAACGCGTCTGCTGATGGTCGCGCTGATGCTTGCGCTTGCCCCCGCGCCGCTCGAGGCGCAGGAGCGTGGCGCCGTGGCGCTCGCCGAGCTTGTACAGGGGCTTGGCGTGACGGCCCGTGTGTTGGTGATAGCGGCCCACCCTGATGATGAGGACACGCGCCTGATAGCGTGGCTCACTCGCGGGCGGCAGGTGGAAACGGCGTACCTGTCGCTGACGCGAGGCGATGGTGGGCAGAACCTGATCGGCAACGAGCTGGGCGAGGCGCTCGGCATCATCCGCTCGGAGGAGCTGCTCACCGCCAGACGCATCGATGGTGGTCGACAGTACTTCACCCGTGCCTATGATTTCGGCTACTCCAAGAATGCCGAGGAGACATTCCGCCATTGGCCGCGCGAGGAGCTGCTGCGCGATGTCGTTACGGTGGTTCGCGCCTTCCGGCCGCATGTGATCGTATCGATCTTCTCCGGCACGACGCGCGACGGCCACGGCCAGCACCAGGTGGCCGGCATCATGGCGCAGGAAGCGTACGATCTGGCGGGGGACACGGTGCGGTTCCCCCGGAGCACGACCGCCGGCCACGGCCCATGGACGCCACGGAAGTTCTATCGCAATGCCTGGTTCGCGCCGGAGCAGGCGACGCTCTCCTTCAATGTCGGCGAGTACAGCCATCTCCTGGGGCGGTCGTACGCGGAGATCGCCGGTGAGAGCCGCTCGCAGCACAAGTCGCAGGGATTCGGCGTACTCCAGCGCCGCGGCGTGGTGATGGGTCGCGTGCGCCGGGAGCACTCGCGCGCGGCCGCGCCGGAGCCGGACGCCGAACAGTCCATTCTCGACGGCGTCGACGCCACGACCGATGGGTTGCCAGCGCTCGTGACGGGACGCGACATGCTGCCGCTGCTCACGGCGTTGACGCGAGCCGTCGCGATTGCGCGCGACTCGATCGATCCATTCCTGCCAGCCACGGCCATCGAACCGCTGGCGCAGGTGCGCCGCGCGACAGCCGCGCTGGAATCCCGCCTGCGCCGACCCGGCGCCGCACGGGATGACGCATCGCGTGACGAGGCGCTGTACATCCTGCGGGCGCTCGACCATCGCGCCGAGCGCGCCATGCTCGTTGCGCTGGGTGCGGCGGTGGAACCCACGTCGCCGCACGCGGTGCTCGCGGTGGGCGATACTACGTCGATAGAGGTGACTGTCTACAACCGCGGCCCGGTGCCATTCACCGTGGACTCCGTCGTGCTCGGGGGAGAGGCCGTCGCGCGGGCCGCCAGCTCGTCGGCGGTGCTTCTCCGCCCGGATAGCGCCGCGACGCTTCGGCTCCTCGCCCGCGGCGCGCGAGAGAGCCAGCCCTGGTGGCTGACCAGTGACCGCGTTGGCGCCATGTTCGTGCCGCCCATCGATGGCCGCTCGGAGGCGGAGCACCGCATCGCCGCCGCGGAGGTGTTTATCCGCCTGGGTGGGCTGACCTACACGCTGGCGGAGCCCGTAGTGCACCGCTTCGCCGATCCGGTACGGGGCGATGTGCAGCGGACGCTGGCAGTCGTGCCCGGCGTGGGGATAGCGCTGGAGCGCTCCGTGGAGTATGCGCCAGCGGCGGAGGATGTCGAGCGCACGGTCACGGTGCGGCTGCGATCCGGATCCGCGTATTCACGCCGGGTGAGTGTGAGCATCGAGCTGCCTCCAGGGCTCGGCGCCGACAGCGCTGCTCGCACGATCACTCTCCAGCCGTTCGAGGCGCGGACCATCTCCTTCCGTCTCACCGGCGCGGTGGCGGCGCGACGGGACAGCATTCGGCTCGTCGCGGAGAGTGGCGGCTCTCGCTTCGTGACAGGCTACACGGCGATCGAGTACGATCACATTCGTTGGCGGCAGCAGTACCGGCCGGCCGTCCTGGCGCTTCAGGGTGTGTCTCTGCGGATGCCGCCAGGGCTCAGGGTAGCCTACATTCGAGGGGTCGGCGACAATGTGTTGCCCGCCCTGGAGCAACTCGGCGTTCCGGTGACGGCGCTTGATCCCGCGGACATCCCCGCCACTGACCTTTCGCGTTTCTCCACCATAGTGGTCGGCCCGCGTGCATACGCGGCGAGCGATGAGCTGGTGCGCCACAACCGGCTGCTGCTCGAGTTCGTGCGGCGCGGCGGTACCATGGTGGTACAGTACGGGCAGTACGAGATGATGCGGAATGGCATTATGCCGTATCCCATCTCGATCCGGCGCCCACACGATCGTGTGACCGACGAGAGCGCGCCAGTAACCATCCCGGATCCCGAACACCAGCTGCTGCGCGCTCCTAACAGGATCGGCTCGTCCGACTTCGATGGATGGGTTCAGGAGCGAGCGCTGTACATGCCCGCTGAGCGGGACGCCGCGTACGTGAGCCTGCTGGCGATGAGCGATCCCGGTGAGCCGCCACACGGCGGCGCGCTGCTGGTGGCGTCTTATGGGGAGGGTGTCTACGTGTACACGACGCTCGCGTTCTTCCGACAGCTGCCCGCCGGCGTACCAGGCGCGGCACGTCTGTTCGTGAACCTGCTCGCGCCCGCACGCGCTGACGGTAATCGGGCTCTCGCGCCATGAGGGTGACGATGCTGAGGCTGATTGCCGTCCCCGCATTGCTTGGCATGCTGGCGGCCTGCGGTGGCGATGGCCGCACCGTGCTCACCGTGTACTCGCCGCACGGCAGCGACCTGCTGGGCTGGTTCGAGCGAGAGTTCGAGACCGCCAATCCGGACATCGACGTGCAGTGGGTGGACATGGGTTCGCAGGAGGTGATCGACCGCATCCGCGCCGAGGCCGCCAACCCACAGGCGGACGTCTGGTTTGGCGCGCCGGCGGAGATCTTCGATCGAGCCGCGGCGGAGGGGCTGCTCGAACCGTATCGACCCACCTGGGCCGATGCCGTCGATGAGGACTCGCGAGGGGCTAACGACAGCTGGTACGGCACGTACCTCACGCCTGAGGTGATCGCGTACAACAGCGACGCCGTCAGCGAAGAGGATGCGCCGCGCGAGTGGGAAGACGTGCTCGATCCTCGCTGGCGCGGGCAGGTATTGATCCGCGATCCCATCGCGTCGGGCACCATGCGCGCGATTTTCGGTGGACTCATCGCCCGGTCCGTAAAGCGTACGGGTTCGACCGAAGAAGGCTTCGAGTACCTCCGAAGGCTGGACGCGAACACGAAGGAGTACGTGCTCAACCCTACGCTTCTGTATCAGAAGCTCGGCCGGCAGGAGGGGCTGATCACGCTCTGGGACATGCCCGACATCGCTACCCTTCAGCGCCGGCACGGGATTCCGGTCGGTTACGTGATCCCGGCCAGCGGCACGCCGGTAGTGGTGGATGGAATCGCGATCGTGCGCGGCACGAGTGTGCCGGATGCGGCGCGCCGCTATTACGAGTTCGTCAGCAGCCGCGAGGCGATGCTGGAAGCTGCCGAGCGTTTCCTGCGCCTGCCGGCACGCCGCGATATCCCGCAGGACTCGCTCCCGGACTGGATACGCGAGGCACAGGCGCAGATCCGGCCGATGGACATCGACCGCGCGCTGTTGAGCGAGCGGCTGGATGAGTGGATGCGCTACTGGGACGCCAACATCCGCAATCGCTATCGCCGCCAGTGAGCGCCGGCACCCTCGCCCTCGTCGGACTGACGCGACGCTTCGGCGCGTTCACCGCCGTGGACGCCATTTCGCTGGAACTTCGGCAGGGCGAGCTGCTCGCGCTCGTGGGCGCGTCGGGCTCGGGGAAGACCACTACGTTGCGCATCGTAGCTGGCTACGAGGCGCCCGACGCCGGAAGCGTCCTTCTCGATGGTCGAGACATCACCGAAGATGCGCCGCAAAAGCGGGCGTTCGGCATGGTCTTCCAGCACTACGCCCTCTTCCCGCACATGACGGTAGGGGAGAACGTCGCCTTCGGTCTGGAGGCGCGCGGTGTCTCCAGGCGCGATCGAGGGGAGAGAGCGCTTCGGGCGCTCGAAAGTGTCGGACTGGGCGTGGCGGGAGACCGCCAGGTGCAATCGCTGTCCGGCGGTGAGCAACAGCGAGTGGCGCTGGCACGAGCTCTGGTCATCGAGCCGCGCGTGCTTCTCCTCGACGAACCGCTCTCTAACCTGGATCCCACGCTCCGCGGCGCCATGCGCACCGAGCTCCGTGCCACGCTTCACCGGCTCGGCGTCACTTCACTGTTCGTCACGCACGATCAGGAGGATGCGTTCGCGATCGCCGACCGCGTGGCGGTGATCAAGTCGGGCCGGCTGCTTCAGGTGGGCGCGCCGGAGGAGCTGTACGACCGCCCTGCCAACCGCGATGTCGCGGAGTTCATTGGCAGCTCCTCGCTGGTGCCCGCCACGCGCGACGGAGACGCCGCCGTGATCCGCATAGCGGGCGAGAGCCGGCGGTATCGCGGGCACTGGGACGGCTTCACCGGCAACGACGGTCTGGCTGTTTTACGCCCGGACGCGCTCGGGTTTTCGCGCGAAGGTGATCCGGACGAGGGTTGGCGCTGCGAGATCATCTCGCGGCGCTTTGCCGGTGCGCTGCTCGCCTATCGGGTGCGGGCGCCCGATGGCACGGAGCTCGACCTTTTCAGCGCCGAACGCAACCTCAACGTCGGCGACCGGGTGGGGGTGCGCCTGGTGCGCGAGCCGGTCGCGGTTGTCGGGCGGTGAGCGTTCCGGTAGTTCCCGCCCCGCGCCCCGCGGTCGAAATGCCGGGTGCCGTTCCAGCTCCGCCGCGCCGCGTCGCGCGCGTGTCGCTTGGTACCTGGCTGATTGCCGGGCCGGTGATGGTGCTGCTGCTCTGGAGCGTCGTGTACCCCAACGTAAGGGTCGTGCTCGAGAGCTTCGCCGGCGGACTCGACCACTGGCGCGCGTTCGTAGCCAGTCCGGCCGACCGCGAAGCGTTGCGCGCGACGCTCGTGATCTCCGTCGGGTCGGTCATCGCTGCACTGCTGGTCGGAATTCCGCTAGCCTTCCTGCTGAGCCGCTTCGAGTTCCGTGGTCGCCGGCTGCTGAGCGTCCTCGCCACGCTGCCAGCGGCGCTTCCTCCGCTCGTCGGCGTCGTATCCTTCCTGTTTCTCTATGGAGAGAGCGGCGTCGTAACTCGCGCGGTGCAGCGGCTCTTCGGGATGGAGCGTTCGCCGTGGACGTTCACTGGTGTGTGGGCGATCATCTTCGTTCACGCGTACACCATGTACGTTTATGTCTTTCTCTTCGTATCCGCCGGTCTCCAGCGCTTCGACTCATCGCTGGATGAGGCGGCGGCCGGCCTTGGTGCCGGGCGCTGGCACCGCCTGCGCCGCGTCACGCTGCCGCTGCTCACGCCGGCAATTGCGGGCTCCATGTTGCTCGTCTTCATGAGCTCGCTGGGGTCCTTTTCGGCGCCGTACATCTTCGGTGGTGGACTGCGCGTTCTCTCCACACAGATCTTCGCCTCGCGTATGAGCGGCGCCATGGGCCTCGCCTACGTGGAAACGACGGTGCTCGCGCTGAGCGCGCTGGCTGCGCTCGCGCTGCTCCGATGGATGCAGCGCCGCAGGGAATACGCCCTGACCGGAAAGGGGCGCGGTATGCGCACGGTCATTCAGTCGCCTACGATTCGTGCGCTTGGAGCGGTGGCGGCCGCGGCGCTGGTAATCGTGCTCATCCTGCCGCACATCATGGTGATCCTGGTGGCGTTCGCCCGCGACGGCGCCTGGACGACCCAAGTGCTGCCGCCGGAATACACGATGGACAACTTCCGGCGCCTTGGCACGGACGCGCGGCTCTGGGTGCCCATCCGCAACAGCGTGACCATGGCGGGCGTGGCGACCGGCGCGAACGTGATCGTTTGCTTTCTTGCCGCGTACCTGATCGTGTTCCGGCGCTTCCGCGGCCGCGGCCTGCTTACGGTACTCGTGGCGCTGCCATGGGCGATTCCCGCAACCGCTATCGCCATTGGTCTCGCCGCCACCTTCAGTGCGTCCAACCTGCTCACCGGACGCGTGCTGCTCA
>CAZWSO010000014.1:0-28261 GCA_964636485.1 uncultured Gemmatimonadaceae bacterium | reverse complement strand
TGTTTACGAGCGCCAGTCCGTCCGCACCTGCCTCGACTGCGGTACGGGCAGCCGCAGCGATGTCCGGCAAGGTAGGTGAGAGCTTGACGAAGATCGGCTGCGCGGTAGCCGCGCGGGCGAGCTTCACTACCTCTCGCAAGGTGACGGGATCGGCACCAAATTCCATACCCCCCGCCTTGACGTTCGGGCAGCTCACGTTGAGCTCGAATCCGTGGACGCCCGGTTGACCCTGAAGACCGCCAACGACCTCCGCGTACTCCTCCACTGTATCGCCCACCACGTTTACGAGCACTCGTGCACGGTGTACGTGCGTCGCGAGCCATGGCAGGTCGCGTGCACGCACCTCATGCAGACCGGGATTGGCGAGACCGACCGCGTTGATCATCCCGCCAGGAAAGTCACCTACCCGTGGCGATGGCGCACCAGAGCGCGGCCTCGCGCTCACGGCCTTGGTAACGAGCCCGCCAAGGCGGTCGAGGTCGATTACCTCGCTGAGCTCCCGACCGTAGGCGGCAGTCCCCGCAGCGAGTAGAACAGGATTCTGGAAGGTCAGCGATGCCGCTTCGATCTGGAGACGGCCATCCGCGCCCCCCGCCGACATTACCGGGGCACCCCGCGTGTCTGATTGCGCGCTTCGGCCGCGAGAGCGCTCGCGCCGAGCCGGGCCACGCTGTCCGCGTGCAGACGCGACACGGCGGCCCAGCTCAGCACCAGCAGCGAATCGGCCAGCAGCATTCCGGCGTAATCAGTCGGCTTCACTCCACGTGTGATGCTGGCATAGGGGCTATCCGAATAGTCGGCGAGAAGCCGCGCGCGGTACCAGGGCGCCTCCGGGTTCAGAACTGCGGCGGCGAGGAGCGCTTTGGGCGCGACGGGCGACCGCGGGTGGAGATCGACCGCTTGCAGAAAGAGTGCACGGGCCAGCGCGAAGGCGCGCAAACTGTCACGGGCAACCTCGCCGGCGAGAAAGAGCGCCGCACCCGAGTGGTCAGCATGCGACGCCAGCATCCGCGCGAGCAAGGCGCTCGACCACATACGGCGGTGCTCTACGGATCCGGCCGCCGCGGGCAACGCGCGCCCGATCGCGTTCGTTACATCGAGCAGGCTGTTAAGATCGCGAAGCGACAGCAGTGTGATCCGCGCCGCGGCGGTCTCGCTCACCGCCCCCTCTCGCGAAAGCTGCCGGCTGGCGGTGAAGTGCTGCAGCGCGGCCTCATCGTCTCCCGCGGCAAGCCACAGCTCGCCAGCCAGCAGATGCAGCCGCGCCCTCGCGATCAGCGGCGCAGTGGAGTCGAAGGCACCAACGATGCGACGCGCGCTGGCGCGACGATCCGCCCGCCAGAACTCGGCCAGCGCCGAGAAGAGATCCTCTCGCACATCGCCAACCCCAGCGCGCGACAGGATCAGCGACTCCGCTACGTCCAAATGGCCGTCCTTAAGGTAGGCCCGCGCGAGCTCCCATTCGGCATCGGACTCGCTGGTGTTGCGCAGATACCCGTGGGCGCGATCATACTCGCCCATGGCGAGCGTTGCGCGCGCCGCCCACAGCGATGCCTCGGTGGCAATTGTGCGGTCGGCCGAGGTCGTCAAGGGATCGAGGACCTCGCGCGCTGCCACGTAGCGCTGTACGACATGCAGACAACGTCCGTAGGCTAGCGCGGCGTGAGCTCTGCGTCCGTCATCAGGGCCGGCAACGTCGAGCCATCTCTGGAGGTGCGGAATGGCCGCATCGCATTGCTCCGCCATCGCCCAGGCACGCCCCGCCAAGTACCGGGCGTCATGCGCCCACCGGCTGCGAGGGTGGTACGTTAATACCGATTCAGCTGCCTGGGCAGCATCGATGTACCGCGCGCGAGCGGCAACCTCATCTCCCTGCCGCGACAGTCGATCCCCTTGCTGCTCCGCCTCTCGCGCGTTGTACACGCCGTTGAAGTAGGCACAGCTCGCCAGTACCAGCACGAGGACCGAAGCGGCCACCCTCATCGCGTCGCCGTGCCCAGCTTCCGATCGAGGTGGTCGAGGTATTCCATGGTTGCACCCGTAATCGCAGTTGCGATCTGACGGCGCCCAGCGTCGCTCGCCATGTATCGGGCCTCCGCGACGTTGCTTCCGAAGCCGATCTCGACGAGCACCGCCGGCATGAAGGCTCCTACGAGCACGGCAAATGGCGCCTGCTTGACGCCGCGGTTCGGCCCGGGATGTGTCTTCGCAAGATGCCGCTGGATCAATTCGGCCAACTCGCTCGACTCCCGCAGGTGCGCGTTCTGGGCCATGTCGCGCATGAGGAAGCCCAGAGGATCGTTCGCGTCGTACTCGGCACCGGCCTCGAAGCCCGCCGCGGCATTCTCCATCGCGGCAACGCGCCTCTCATCTTCGGTACGCGCCGCGGCCAGAAAGTACGTCTCGAAGCCTCGCGCCGCCGAGGCGTTCCGCCACGCCGGGTTGGCGGCATTTACATGGATCGAGATAAAGAGATCGCCACCAGCGTCATTGGCTATGCGCCCCCTGCCGCGATAGTCGATGTCGACATCCGTTCGGCGGATCATGATGACATGAACGCCGCGCTGCTTCAGCATGCGCTCTACTTCAAGGGAGACGGCGAGCGTGATGTCCTTCTCGCGAATCCGCCGGCCGGGGCCGAGGGTGCCGATCATGCCGCTCTGGCTGCCACCGTGCCCAGCATCGACAACAACGCGATAGGTTCGCTTGAGCCCGTTGCGCGCGGACGCCGGCGACGGCGTGGACGAGCGCGCTGTCGGCGGAGGAGAAGCGCGTGGAGCGGCAGAGGATGCAGTCGCAGCTGACGCAACCTGCCCGGCATCGGTCCCGATGTAACGCAACTCGCCACGGCGCGCATCGTAGCGGAACTGCTCCGGCGCCTGCCGCGGCAGCACCTCTGCCAGTAGCTGGAAGGGGACATGAAGGCGGCCGCCAGCCACGTAGGGCGCGCCGACGAGCTGCTGCGGTTGCCCGTTCACCATGACGAAGTGAACCTGATCCCGCACTACGACGTCGACGCCCGGCAGCGACACGGTGAAGGTGCCGCGCTGTGAATTACTGATGCGCACCGGAATCACCGGATCGAGCGCCTGGACCGGTACCGCCGGCCCCCGATTGGTCTGCACGAGCGGCACCATCTTCTCTGCCGAGCCAGCCCGAACGGCCAACGCCGGCGGCGCCGGGGGTACAGCGACCGCCACCTGGAGTGCGAGTACGGCGGCAGCGATCATCGCGTCCTCATGGCGCGCGCCATGTCGCGCTCCGCCTCGCGCTTACGCTCACTGTCGCGTTTGTCATGCAGCTTCTTTCCTTTCACCAGCGCCAACGCCACCTTCGCCTTCCCGCTCTTGAAGTATACCTCGAGGGGGACGATCGTGAGCCCCTGTCGTTCCACAGCGCCGATCAGCTTGCGGATCTCGCGCCGGTGCAGGAGCAGTTTGCGTGCGCGCGTTGGCTCGTGATTGAAGACGCTCCCGCGCTCGTAGGGAGAGATGTGCATGTTGCAGAGAAACGCCTCGCCATCCCGGATCTGGGCGAAGCTGTCGGTGAGGTTCGCCTTCCCGTCCCGGAGGGCTTTCACCTCCGTCCCTGTGAGAACCAAGCCCGCCTCCCAGGTTTCCAGGATATGGTAGTCGTGGCGGGCCCGTCTGTTCCGGACCACCGATTGCTTGTCAGGCTCCGTCGCGGCCTTTGCCATGCCCAACTAGGAGGGGAATCCCCGCCGGCCGGCAGCCGCGATCGCGGCTCGCGCCGCACGCGAGGGCGCGCGACCATTCGCGCTGTCCCGTAGCAACTTAGGCCGGACGCCGCAGTGAGGCAACGCCGACGTTTCGTTGACTTGGACTATAGGGACGGCTAGCTTTCTGTTTCTACGCCGAAGTGGTGGAATTGGTAGACGCGCTGCGTTCAGGGCGCAGTGGGCGTATGCCCGTGGGGGTTCGAGTCCCCCCTTCGGCACTCCTGATCTTTCGCGAGCGGCGGCGCACCAGGTGCCTGCCGCTCGTCTGCTGTGAGGCGTTCAGCGCGGGCGCACTGCCGAAGGCGCGACATCATCCGGAAATGCCGCCACGCCGAACTGCTCACGCAGGGCATCATTGGCGTCCGTCAGCATGGCGGCCATCACATCGCCCGCGTGGGCAACAAGCTCCGGCTCTAGCGCTTCCTTCCGCCCGGCGAACTCGAGGAGCGATCGCCCAAGGTGCCATCCGGTCCCCGCCCCTTCACGGTTGGAGAGCGCGTCCCCAAAGGCACGCAGCCGAGCGTTGAGCTGCCGCTCAGCCACCCGAAGCTTGCCGGGAGCGATCTGTCGATCGCGTCCCAGCGCAGCGCCCAGGGCTCTGGCAACGACGCTGGCAGTACGGTCATCCAGCGCATCGCGCTGGGCAGTAAGCAAGCCGAGGGCTCGGCGCGCATAGCGCAGTTCCCATCGGGCGTGGTCCCGGTCTCCGCCTGTACCGTGTTCAGCAAGCCACCGCACGTCCGCGTCGGTGGGTTCGCGAAAGAGATGCGCAACGTAGTTTTCGGCCCGCCGACGCAGTGCGCGGCGTTCGCGCCACTCACGCAACACTGGCATCGGTGCCGCCGCTCACCAGCATCAGGGGTGAAGAACCGGCAACCCCACGCGATGCCGGACGGCAGGCTCGGCGTGCAGGAGATCGGAGAGATGCACGCTCTCCAGAACATCATCGATCTTCCGCTGGAGCAACACCCACACGGGACGAATGCTGCATTCGTGTGACGCTGAGCAACGTTCCTCGTCCACGGGGTGCGTTTCGCAGTGGAGGTCGAACGTGGTGAGCTCCGAAGCGTAGATCACATCCCTTACGGATATGTCGCCGGGATGGCGGGCAAGCTGATAACCACCCTTCGCTCCGCGCGTGCTGCGGACGATCCCCGCACGCCGCATCCGCAAAAGGATCTGCTCGATGTAATCCGCCGGAAGGCGCTCTGACGCAGCGATGTCGCGCCCCGTCACCGGGCCCTCCTCGCCGCGCCGCGCCAGATGTAGCGCGCAGATCAGGCCGTACTCGGCCCACGTGGTAATTCGCACATCTCCACGATAGATACGGCGGCCCGCGCGGACAAGAGTACCAGCGTTCCCCCGGTGCTTGGGTTCCCCGATTGCGGACCGCGCGCCGCGTCGTCGCCCCGAGTGGTGCCGTCCGGGCGCCGCGCGCGATCGCACAGGAACGGCGACGTCCCTGGAAGGGTATGGAGCAACATGCAAGCCGCTTCCATTCCGGCGCCCGCACGCCGGCCGCGAGTGAGCCTGGCGGTGCTGGCCATTGTCGCACTGGCGCTCGCCCCGCCCCCTCTATTCGGACAGCACTCCGATTCGGCAGCAGCGGAGCTTCGCCCGCCTCCCGAGTGCTTCCGATTCGCGTTCGGAGCGTGGGATCCACCGCTCGACTGGACGCGGGCGGGACATGGAAACTTTCCGACAGGCGTCGTGCAGGGGGCGCACGGGAGGGCGAACGCCGCTCGCACCCGGAAAGAGGAGCCGATGCTGCTGTTTCCCTCCTTTTGGCCGGTGGGTATTGTGGTCAGGTTCGAGACTGCCGCGCACGCCGACACCTTGCGCGGTACGGCGACCGCGCTTCAGGCCGACGCATCCCGGCCCCCGCCCCGCGCCCGCGTGGTCGCCGTCCGCGTGGCCTGCTAGATTCCGCCTGCCGGCCTGGCGACGGCTCTCCCTACCCTATTCCAGCGGGTTCACGTTGCTGCTAATTGCTGTCACGGGACCTGTGGGTTCCGGAAAGAGCACGCTGCTCGCCACGCTGGCGGCGTGGTGGAGGGCGCGCGGCAAGCGGCTGGACGGCGTGATTTCCGAGGCGAGCAGCGATCGTGAGCCGGGTCGGGGTGCCGCCGCCTACGTGCTCCGCTGGCCCGGCACAGGTGACAGCGTACCCTTCGCGCGCCGAGATGAGACGCGCTCTCCCGCTTATCAGTTCGACGATGCGGCATGGGAGCGACTCTCGAACTGGGGAGCAAAGTTTGCGTCAGCTCCTCCCGCACCTCTGATAATCCTGGATGAGTTCGGCCGACTGGAAGCTTCGGGCGACGGCCTCATGCAGCTCTGGACGGCGATCGCCATGGCGGATCCGGAGATCGTCGTGATCACCGTGCGTGAGGAGGTCGCCGCCGCAATCGAGGCGCGCACGGGACAATTCGACGTACGAGTGGACCCGCGCGCAGCTGATGCCTGGGACCGCGTGCGCGCGGCGTGCGTGGAGCACGCCGACTGGTCGCGCGTCGGCCTGTATGGTGCCGGCTCCGGTGGAGTGGAGGTGACAGTCGGCTCGGCGTTGCATGGCGCCCGCGTTCCACTGCGGGGGCTCGCCCTATCAAGTACACAGGCCGCGGTGATGGCTCACGCCGGCGAAGGGCTCGGGCGCCGCACGCGCGTCGTTTGGGTGCCGTTCATCGCCGCCGGCATCAAGGCGCTCTCTCCAGCCGGTAGCCGCGTGCGCCCAATGTTGGCGATCACGATACAGGGGATTCTGTTCGCGCTGAGCAGCTCCTTGCTCGGCTGGAATGCGCTTGGCGTCGGACTGGGCGGAGCGCTGGTCGGCATGTGGGCTGCCGGCCAGGGGGTTGTGCTCCAGTATCTGCTCGTAGGGAGTGATCTGCTCCGCGCTTACGAGGCCGTTGTGGGCTGGGTGTATGCGCGCTGGGACGTCGGCATGCCCGGCATAATCACGGCGATCGCCATCTGGGTCCTCGGCTGGGGCCTTGTTGCAGGTGCCGTGACGCTGGCTGTGTGGAGGCGGCGCGCGCTACCACAACGGCTGCGCACCATGATGGAGCGGGGAGTGATGCGCGTTCGCCTCCAGCGCCATGCCGGCGGCCGGCTCGCGGCGCTCAGTCAGGCCGCGCGCGACATCGCACGGCCGGTGTTCTGGATCCCGATCCTGCTCGTCGTCTCCATCCTCCTGCTCTCCGGCTCACCCGCAGAGCGAGCATTCTGGGTTGTGGCCCGCGCGGGGACGGTTGGTTTCGTCCTGTTCTCCCTCGTTCGGATGGTGGATCCACCGCGGGTAGTGGACTGGCTGCGGGCCCACGGGCACTGGGGGCCGGCAATAGCCTTCGCGCGAGCGTTTAATGAGCACCGCTCCGGCGCGGAGCGGCGCGACAGCTGAACTCAGCCACCCGCCGATACACTGTGCTCCCCGCCAGGGATGCCGATCTCGGTCATCTTCCTGAGGTCCAGAACCTCGTCGATCTGATCCCCAGGCAGCACCTTCTCCTGACGCACCAGATCACGAATGAGCGTGTTCTCGGCCACCGATTTCTTGCTGATCTCCGCGGCGCGCGCATATCCGATCCGCGGTGCGAGGGCGGTGGCGAGCGCGGCCGAGCGCTCCACCCAGTAGGAGCACTGCGCCTCGTTTGCCTCGATTCCCCGAACGCACCGCTCCTCGAGCGAGATCGCGGCATTGGTGAGGATCTGCATCGACAACAGCACGTTGTACGCGATAACTGGCATCATCACGTTGAGCTCGAGCTGACCGTGCTCCGCGGAGATGGTGATGCAGGCATCGTTGCCAATGACCTGGAAGCACACCTGGTTGACCATCTCGGCTATGGATGGATTCACTTTCCCCGGCATGATGGACGAACCCGGCTGCACCGCCGGTAGCCGAATCTCGTCGAGGCCGGTGCGCGGGCCGCTGGCGAGAAGGCGAAGGTCGCTGGCGATTTTGCTGAGGTCGACGGCGAGCGTCCGGAGCTGTCCACTGAACGCGGCCACGTCACCCATGCTCTGCATGAGCTGGATTCGATCCTCACCCTGCCGCACGTCCAATCCGCTGATCTCACCCAAATGTCTGGCCATCAACGCCGGGTACTCTCGTTCGACCGTCACACCCGTGCCTACGGCACTCCCGCCAATACCGAGGTCACGAAGATAGTCGGCTGCCTCGCGAATACGACGAATGTTCCGGTCGAGCGTGCGGCCATATGCGACGAACTCCTGGCCGAGCCTGATGGGCATGGCGTCCTGCAGATGTGTCCGCCCTGCCTTCACGACGTGATCGAACTCCTCCCCTTTTGACAGAAATGAGTCGCGTAGCGCCGTGTACGCCTCCAGCAGCGCGTCGAGCCGTGCAAGGCAGCCCAGCCGGATTGCGGTGGGGATCACATCGTTCGTTGACTGCGCCATGTTGACGTGATCATTCGGATGCACCGGACGGTATGTTCCGCGTTCCGTGCCGAGCAGCTCGTTGGCGCGGTTCGCCAGCACCTCGTTGGTGTTCATGTTGTGCGACGTGCCCGCGCCGGCCTGATAGACATCCACAACGAAGTGCTCGAGATGCTGCCCTTCCAGCACCTCGTCCGCCGCACCAACGATGGCGTCGGCAAGCCGCGCCTCGAGGCGGCCGGTCTTACGATGGGTGAGCGCGGCCGCTTTCTTGATCCAGACGGTGGCCGTGATGAACACAGGCAAGGCGGTAATGCCACTGATCGGGAAGTTCTGTCGCGCCCGCATGGTCTGCACGCCGTACAGAGCTTGTGCCGGCACCTGCAGCTCACCCAGTGGATCCCGTTCCGTTCGATAGCCCTCAGCCATGTTCCGTTCCTCTTATTCGTCGTGTCAATTGGCGTGTGGAGCAGCACCGCCCGTACTATGGGGCCACCGGGATCGGCCGGTCCAGTTGCACGTACAACATGAGCAGATTCGCGCCCACCTGACTTGACTCACTCCGCCACCGGCGGCCGGTAGCCGAGCGGGTGCCCGGCGTGGCCGCAACCCAGCCGCCGAGCAGGTCTGCCGGAATGCTAATCGATCCGACATCCGGCGTGAGGCACACGAGCTCCTGGTTGGGTGTCGCACCGACGGTGGCGTAGCGCAGCGCCACGCGAATGCGCGTAGTCGCATCGCCCGGTGGCGTCCACTCGACAAACAGCGGCTCACCGGCCGCCGGCACGCCGATCTCGTCGAACTCAATGGGTTCCAGGGCGGCGATTGATCCGGTGGTCGCCGGAAAGCCGCCAGCGGCACCGGGGATGATCACTTCCAGGCTCTGGCCGGTCATGACTGTCAGTGGGTCGTCATCGACGCGTTCGTAGCGCATCCGCGCGGCCTCGGCCGTTGGCCGAAGCCGCATGATGTCCGACTCGACGCGCATGACGATGCTGTCTCCAGCGCTGATGCGGGTGAAAGGCTGCGGCGAGGGAGACACGACTATCGGACCGGAAGAACAGGACACAGTGGCATCGCGGCTATCGGGAAGCGGAGCGCGCTCGGCGCGAAAGAAGAAGCCCAGCGCGTCGGCCTCCAAGGCGGAGTCCTGCTCGGTCTGGACCACCGTCACGATGCCATACTGCAGCGCGTCGAGCACGGGACTCGTATCACAGGCTGCAGCGAGGGTCAGCAACAGCATGGTCGCTCCAGCCGTTTTGAATCCGCGCGTTCCATTGCCGTCACGTTCCGGACGGCGCAAGAGGAGCCATACCAGCACCACTGCGGCCAGGAGCGTGACACCGAGGGCGATCACCGAATAGGCGTGCAGCCGTGCGAACTCCTCACGGAGTGGGTGGCCAGGAGGGAGGGCGTCGAGTGTTCCACCGATCTCCGCGCGCAGCACGGCGATTCTACCGCCGATCACCACGTGACCGAGGAGCGAGGCAACTACCATGAGCGCGGCCGCCAGGAGCGAGGCCAGGCGGCGACGTGCCGTTGCAGCACCCTGGTCGAAGTGAAAAACCAGCGCCAGAACTCCGCCCAAGGCACCGCCGATGAACAGCGCGGGCAGGGTTTCACCCACGAGAGCGCCGGCAAGGGCGCGCGACGGAAGCACGCGAAACGCCGCGGGCGCAACGAGTGCCGAAAAGAAGATCACGGCGCCAAGCCAGGCTGAAAGCACCACCAGCAGCGCGCCTCGCGCGCCATCCGCTCTGCGGCTCGCAATCACGCCATTTTTCCCGATCGGCGCTTCACTGCGCACCGATGATCCTTAGCTCACCAGTGAGGAAGGGGTTCTCCGCGCGTTCCCGTCCTATCGTGCTGGGGACGCCGTGCCCCGGATAGATCACTGTCTCCGGAGGAAGTGCAACGATCCGCTCGAGGGAACGAGCGAGGTCCGCGCCGTTGCACATTGGGAGGTCCGTACGCCCCACTGAGCCGGCGAAAAGACAGTCCCCAACGAACGCCACGCCCTGCCCATGAATAACCACATGGCCCGGCGCGTGCCCCGGCGCGTGCATGACCTCAAAGCGCAGAGAGCCCAGTTCTAGCTGTTGGCCTTCCGTAAACGTTGCGTCCGGCGGGGGTGGCTGCTCTATGCGCAGGCCGAAAATCTCCGCCTGACGCGAGGCCGCAAGGTACACGGGAACGTCCAACGGATGCAGATGCACAGGTACCGGCAGCTCGCGTTTCAGTTCCGCGATCCCTGCAACATGATCGAGATGCGCATGCGTCAGCCAGATGCCCACGAGCCTCATGCCGGTATCGCGCACGAGCCTGGCAAGGCGCGCCCCCTCATCGCCACAGTCGATGAGCACGGCAACACCCTCGGTCTCGTCCACCACCAGATAGGTATTCGCCTGAAAGGGGCCGACCGGGAAGGCGGTGATCTTCATTCGTACACCTCGCCGTAGTGGCGGCGACGCTCGAGACTCGTCATGTGGCCGACTCGGGGCCGGCCTCCACGGGGGCCTCCGCCGTTTCCAGAATCGGTGATTCACCCAGTCCGTGGTGTGCGAGCCAGCGTTCCGCTTCCAGCGCCGCCATGCAGCCAGTGCCCGCGGCAGTTACGGCCTGGCGGTAGTAATCATCCATCACGTCGCCCGCGGCGAAGACGCCGTCCACACTCGTGGCCGTGCGCCAGGGCTTCGTGCGGATGTATCCGCCAGGCGTAAGTTCGATCTGTCCCGCAAGGAACCCAGTGTTAGGCACGTGTCCGATTGCAACGAAGAGCCCGCCCACGGCGAGATCCGTTCGTTCGCCACTCTCGGTATCCTCCAGTCGGACTCCACTGATCTCCTCGTAGCCGAGCACCTCCATCACCCGACTATTCCAGTTCACACGAATCTTCGGATTTGCCAGGACGCGGTCGACCATCACCTTGGATGCACGGAACTGATCTCGCCGGTGTACGATCACGACCTCGCTCGCGAACTTCGTCAGGTAAAGGCTCTCCTCCATTGCCGTGTCGCCGCCGCCGACAACAGCGAGCCGTTTTCCTCGGAAGTGGGGAAGTGCGCCGTCACACACGGCGCAGGCGCTCACCCCGCCGCCCGTTTGCGCAAGTCTCTCCTCGTTGGGTACGCCTAGCCACTTTGCGTTCGCACCAGTGGCGACGATCAATGCCAGCGCCTCGCACTCCTTGCTATAGCTCGGCTTCAGCCGGAATGGGTGGCTAGCGAGCTGCAACTCTTCAATGGTCTCGGAAACCACGCGCGCGCCGAAGCGCAGTGCCTGCTTCCGCATCCGCTCCATGAGGTCCGGTCCGGTAATCCCGTCAGGAAAGCCGGGGTAGTTCTCCACCTCGGTGGTGGTCATGAGCTGCCCGCCTGGAACCATCGTACCCACGGGCTCCCCCTCATAGACGACGGGCTCCAGATTGGCGCGAGCCGCATAGATGGCAGCCGTCCAGGCAGCTGGGCCGGAACCGATGATGACAACGTTCTCGGGCATGGGCGAGCGTCTGATGGTTGGATAACTGGTCGGTGAGTCAGCTGTCCGGGAGAATCGGTGACATTCCGCGTCGTGCTCAGTCGCTTGCCATTCTGCTGTCAGCCGTTCGCGACGATGCACCCAAAGATATCAATCCCCCACCCCGCACCGTAATTCCCCTCAGCGAACATGGCGACCACCGTCGACGATCAGCGTCTCGCCGGTGACGTAGCTGGCTCGAACGAGGTAGAGGACGGCCTCGGTAACATCGTCCGGGGAGCCGTGACGACGGAGTGGTGTGGTACGTTCGAGTCGCGCGGCGGCTTCGGCATCCCAGTCGTCGGGAAGCAGGACGGTGCCTGGTGCGATGGCGTTGACCCGGATATCCGGGGCGAGTACCCGCGCGAGGGAGCGGGTCATATGAAGCACGCCCGCCTTGGAGATTCCGTGTGGTATGTAGGCCCCCCAGCTCTCCAGTCCGGCGAGGTCCGCAATATTGATGATGACGCCTCGCTCCAGCGGCGCTTTTTCCTGGTTGACGGGGGGGGGCTCGCCACTGGACGTACCCTTCGGCGCGCGCATCGCTCGCGATGCCTCGACGGCACAAAAGAAGGGCGCGCGAAGGTTGAGCGCGAACATGTCATCCCATGCCTCTGTGGTGACCTCATCAAGGGGGGTGCGAACCATGACAGCCGCGGAGTTGACGAGGATGTGCAGGGCATCGAACCGTCTGCGCACCGCCCTCATCAGCGCTGCCGGAGAACCGGGAACCCGCAGGTCGGCCTGAAAGCCTTCTGCGTCCATACCAGCGGAGCGGATCTCGTCAACCGTGCGACGCGCCTCATCAGCGCTCGCGTTGAAATGCACCGCCATGCGCGCACCGGCGGTACTCAGCGCGAGAGCGATCGCTCGTCCGATACGGCGGCCGCCGCCGGTGACCAGCGCCACACGGCCGGCCGGGTCCACTCAAGCCCCTCCAGACAGGGCGAGCAAGACGTCGGATGGGGGTGGAGCACCGCGGGCGGCGAACGCAACAGTGCCATCACGGCGAATCGCGACGACCGTCCGCTGGATCCCTCTGCCATCATCCTTCAATGCACCGTACGCCGCGGCGATGGTGCGATCCGCGTCGCTCAACAGCGGAAAGGAAAACCCCATCTTGCCGGCGTAGCGCGCATGACTTGCCACACTGGCAGGGTTGACGCCAACGGGCTGTGCTCCGGCACCCTCAAAGCTCCTCATCTCATCGCGCACGGCGGAGAGTTGACGGTTTCAGCCAGGGGTGTCGTTCCCCGGATAGAAGAAGAGCACCACGTGCCGGTGAACGAGAAGCTCCCCGAGCGACAACGTCCTGCCGTCGCTGGCTGCTGCCGTAAAGTCGGGGGCCACTGAACCGATGGCAGGAAGCGCCGATCTGGTCATGCGGCTCGTGCCTTCACTCTGGCGTCCTGGATGTCAAGCCATTCACCCGGGACCAGCATCGACCCCATGAGGCGCGTGCCTTCCCTGGCCCCATGCCAGTCGGATCCGCCGCTCGGTACCAGGCCGAGGTGGTCAGCCAAAGTCTTGAGACGCACGATGTCCTCCGAGGAGTGCCCGGGGTGCCGGACCTCCAGGCCATCGAGGCCCTCACCGCGCATCTGCTCCAAACGACGTCTGTTTGCCGCGCCGCCCGGATGAGCCCACACCGCAAGGCCTCTGGCCTGGTGGACAAGCCGGATCGCGTCACGCACGCTGATCTTGGCCTTCGCAACGTGGGCCGGCCTGCCGTTGCCAAGGTATCGGTCGAAGGCTTCGCGCGTGTCGCGTGCCCACCCCCCGTCCACGATCGCGCGCGCCAGGTGCGGACGGCCGATCGCGCCGCCGCCGGCAGCCGAGAGAACGGCATCGAGCGAAACCGGAACGCCGAGGGCGTTGAGGCGTGCGACCATCGCCTCGGCCCGCTGGAGCCGCCGCTGACGGAAATCGGCCAGCGCGAACTCGAGAGATTCGGTGCGGGACAGATGCAGACCGAGCACGTGCACTTCTTCCCGACCATCCATCGCGCTCAGCTCGACACCGGAAATGACACGGACACCGAGCCGCTCTCCGGCCGCCACCGCCTCTGGTAATCCGGCCAGCGTGTCGTGGTCGGTGAGTGCAATTGCCGCGAGGCCCACCGAGCGCGCCGTCTCCACTACGTCCGCAGGAGAGCACGCTCCATCCGAGGCCAGAGAGTGCATGTGCAAATCCACGAACCGGTCGGGTGTACGAACGTCCTCCCGCGCCGTCACGGGAGGTAGCCCGCCTCAGGCGATGTGGCGGATGGCTGCGACATGCCGAACAGCCGCTCGAGATCCTGATCGTTCATTTCTGCCAGTGATTCCTCCCGCCACCGGGAGCCCTGCGGCGAATACCGGGTGACGCGCACCTCACGCCGTCCGGCCTCTCTCCTGACGAACAGAAGGGCGAACTCATCGCGATCGTATTGCGTGACTCGGCCGGCGGGTAGCACCTCCCACCTCTCTCCGCTGATCATGATCGTACGTACTGGCATCAATCCAGCTCCGCCTCGCGATAGACACGCCCGGCGTCGACGTGCCGCTCGGGAGACCCCTCGATCGCTTCGATCAGAACTCGCTCCTCGCCCGCCTCGACGAACTCGACGAATCTACCGGGAAGCTGCGTATCCTCGAACACCCAGTAGCGACACCCGGACTGGGCGTAATGATCGCGGCGAGCGCGCAGCCGCTCGATAAAGCGCTTCCGTTCACCGAATGGAACCGTCGTTCGCTGCATTGTCAGTACGCGGGGCACGAATCAGACCCCCGTGTCCGGAAAGCCTTCCACCCCGCTCTTGATCTGCGCCATAAACTGATCGGCCACGGAGCCATCGATGATGCGGTGATCGAACGAGAGCGAGAAATACGAGAGGGTGCGGATCGCGATCGTGTCCTCGCCATCTGCTCCGGAGATCACCTTTGGCCGCTTCTCGATCGCCCCGATCCCCAGGATAGCCACCTGAGGCTGCATGATGATCGGCGTGCCCATCAGCGATCCAAAAACTCCGGGATTGGTGATGGTAAACGTTCCGCCCTGTACTTCATCAGGCTGGAGCTTCTTCGACCGCGCCCGCTGCGCAAGGTCGTTGAGGGCCCGGGTAAGTCCGACGAGAGAGAGCTCGTCCGCGTGCTTGATGACAGGGACAATAAGCCCCCAGTCAAGTGCGACGGCGACGCCGATGTTGAACTGTTTGCGATAGATGACGCTGGTGCCGGCCACTGACGAATTGAGAATGGGCCAGCTCTTCAACGTGTCCACCACCGCCTTGATGATGAACGGCATGTACGTGAGCTTCTGCCCGCTCGCAGCCTCGAACTCGGCTCGCCTTGCAGATCGAATGCGCGCGACGCGCGTGAAGTCGATCTCCATGAAGGAGGTCACATGCGCGGACGTGCGCCGCGAGACGACCATACGCTCGCTGATCTTGGCCCGCATCACCGACATTGGCTCGACCACATCGCCGGGCCACGCTTCCGGCATGGGGGCGTGCGGTTCCGCACCAGCCGGGGCGTACATGGATGGCCCCGGCCGCTGGTGCGCACCGGATTCGATGAAGGCCATGATGTCCCGCTTCGTAACGCGCCCTGCCACGCCTGAGCCCTGCATGGCGGCGATCTCGATGCCGTGCTCCGCGGCTATCTTGCGCACGAGCGGTGACGACCGGGTGCGGACGCGCTCCTCGAAGGAAGCCACTTCCCCGTCTCGGCCGGCCGGGGCACGCTGGCCGCTCACGGCACCGGCCGGCGCTGGCTCGGCATGCGCTGGCGCCTCGGCGGCCACGTCTGGCGCAGTGGGAGTAGCCGGCTGCTGTGAAGGAACCTCGGGCTGCAGCTCGGCGGATGGGGTGGCGGGCTGCGCCTCCGTGGCCGCCGCAGCGCCTTTCTCCGTCTCGAGACGTGCAACCACCGTCTGCACTGGTACCGTCTCACCTTCTTCCACGAGCACTTCCACGAGCACGCCCGCGGAGGGAGAAGGGATCTCGGCGTCCACCTTATCGGTGGAGATCTCGAAGATGGGCTCGTCGCGCTTGATATCGTCGCCAACCTTCTTGAGCCACCGCGAGAGCGTTCCCTCGGCGATGGATTCGCCCATCTGCGGCATGATCACGTCGACTCGTGCCACATCAACCTCGTTCGGGTTTCGGTGTCGGAGGCGGGTAGATCCGCCGCAGACGTCTGAGTGCAAGGATGGGGAGGGTGATGCCCCCAAGCAACATGCCCGCCCCTGCATACAGATGCCAGTGGCAGGCGGGCAGATCGGGCGGAGGCTCGCAGCCGGCTATCGAGCCCACCATCTTCCCGATGAGCACAAACACCATGCCGCCGCTGAACACGCCGGCTACGAACGTGAGACAGCCCACGGCCAAACGGGGCGCGAGCCCCGGCGCCTCGTCGGCCGGCGACTCGCTGCCGGCCGCCTCCGGCACTGACCCGTAGCTGCGCCGCGGTTCTCGCATCCCTCAATATGCCGCCAGACGGCGTGCGACGGTCACGATGTCGTCCGTCTGCGGGAGGATGTAATCCTCCAATGCTGGTGCGTACGGGAGCGGCACGTCGGCGGCGGTCACTCGCAACACCGGAGCATCCAGCCACGCGAAGGCCAGCTCATTGATCCGCGACGTGATCTCCCCCGCAACACCACCGGTTCGAGTATCCTCGTGGACGATCATCGCACGGTTCGTCTTGCGCACAGTCGCCACAATTGCCGCATCATCCATTGGGAGCAGCGTGCGCAAGTCGATCACCTCAACCGACAGCCCATCCTCGCGCTCCAGCCGCTCTGCCGCTTCCAGCGCCCGCCACACGGTCGCAGCGTACGTAATGATGGAGAAATCCCTTCCTTCACGAGCGACCCGCGCGCGGCCGATCGGTACGACGTGGTCTCCGCTCGGCATCTCCTCGCGGATGCGGCGGTAGAGGTACTTGTGCTCGAAGTAAAGCACGGGATCATCGTCCCGGATTGCCGCCTTGAGCAGTCCCTTCGCATCGGCCGCGGTGGCCGGGTAGACGATCTTCAGTCCCGGTGTGTGCAGAAAGGCCGCTTCCGGGTTCTGAGAATGGAATGGCCCGCCGCGCACATAGCCTCCACTCGGTCCGCGTACTACCATCGGACATGGAAGGCCGGCGCGATAGCGCGCCGTCGCTACGTAGTTGGTGAGGATACTGTAGGCGCAGGAGATGAAGTCGATGAACTGCATCTCGCACACCGGCCGGAGCCCCATGTGTGCCGCGCCGGCGGCGGCTCCCACGAACCCCGTCTCGGCAACAGGCGTGTCGATCACGCGGTCGGCACCGAATCTGTCGAACAGGCCATCGGTCACCTTGAACGCGCCACCATACGCACCTATATCCTCGCCCATCAGAAAGACAGATGGGTCGCGCTCCATCTCTTCGATCAGTCCCTCACGAATCGCCTCGAGATAGGTGATCTCAGGCATGGCCACGCTCCCATGCACCGGGTCTCCCGGCTCCCTCACCCGCGGGAACTCCTCGGGCGGGATCCTGCGGCTTCTTGTACCAGAGCGGCGCCACGCGCGGCGGATCAGCGTATACGCCTGACAGTGCATCGTCGGCATCCGGCGGCGGCGACTTCTCCGCCATCTCGGTGGCACGATCCACCTCCGCTTCCACGAGTCGGTCAGTTCGCTCCAGCGCCTCCGCGGACATGTCCTCCTGCTCCGTGAGCACGCGCACATACCGGTCGAGTGGATCGTTGTTTCGCTCCCATGATTCGATCTCGCCTGGTGGGACGTACGATTGGTTGTCGTGCTCAGCGTGACCTTTGCGGCGGTAGGTATGAAGCTCGATCAGCGTCACTCCTTCTCCGCGTCGGGCGCGATCCACGGCGCGCCGTGTGACATCGTACACCGCCAGCACGTCGTTGCCGTCCGCCTCGTCGCCGTGCGCGCCGTAGCCTGTCGCCTTGTCGCGAAAGGAGGCGGCCGCCGTCTGACGTGTCACGGGAGTGGTATACGCGTAGCCGTTGTTCTCGACGATCACAACCAGCGGACAACGCTGTACCGACGCGAAATTGATTCCCTCGTGAAAGGCGCCGGTACTGGTGGCGCCATCGCCGACGTACACCAATCCGACACGAGACTCGCCGCGGATTCGGAACGACAGCGTCACTCCGGCCATCACCGGTACCATGTCGCCCAGATGAGAGATCTGGCCGATGAAGCCGCGTTCGAGGTCGCCGAAGTGGATATTCAGTTCGCGCCCCCGTGTAGGAGAGTCCCCACGGGCCATGTACTGCCGCAGGATCTCGGCCGGCCGAGCACCCTGCACGAGCATCGAGCCCAGGTTGCGTATGAGCGGTGAGAGAACATCACCGCGTGCGCGATCGAGTGCATAGGCGCTGCCAACGGCATCGGCCTCCTGCCCAAGCGAGCGGAACAATCCGCCAACCACCTTCGTCTGGCGGTAGAGGTTCACCAGTCGCTCCTCGAGCGAGCGGGTCAGCCGCATGTAGTAGTACAGCTCGAGCTTATCCGCGCTGGTGAGCGTTGCCGATGGGCGCTCATCGCGCTCGGCTCCGCGAAGGCGCCGGGCGCGCGAGGTGGTGCGCGAGCTCATCAGTAGGCGGCCTTCAGGCGGTGCGCCGGATTGGCGGCGCGATGCACCTTCACGAAGTACCGCTTGACGTTGCGATCGAGCCGGCTCTCTCCCGTCTGATCGGTGTACGCGTCGATGAGAGTGTAGTGCCCTCCCTCGGCGCGGACCGACAGCTCGAGGGTGCCAAGGGGACCGGCGAAGGTGCGGCGTCGCTCCTCCGCGCCCTTCCGCTCGAGGCCGATCGTCGGGAAGAACGCGTCGGCGATCGCCAGCGTCTCATCCGGTGTGATGTGCGTTCGATGAAAATGTCGCATCTGGTCAGGGCTCTTCACGAGCGGCGAGAACCTCCTGCATCCAGTCCACGCGCTCCAGCGGTTCGTCCTCGGAGCGGCGGAACTGAACGGCCATGGCCCACTCGCCCGAGATGATGAAGTTCAGGTTACCGTAGTAGGTGCCGAGCTCCTCGCCGGGCACGAGAATGTCCCAGGTGCTCGCACCATCGATCGTCGAGGAAAACACCCGACCCTCACCGCCCTCGATCGGCTGACCCGTCTCACGGTCGCGCACTACCACGCGAAAGCGTGTCTGCTCCCGAGCGCGCGGCGGCATCGGTTCAGTGCTCGCGCGGAACAGGAACGTCGTCGACGTCATCCGGATACCGGGCGTTGGGTCCGCGGGCGGGCAGGCGGCGAGAAGGCCGGCCGCAGCAGCCGCGAGGACGACACGAAAACGCGGGATGCTCATGTGGCGTAGTACTCGAGACCGAGGTGCGTGATCTGATCTTCGCCCATCAAATGGCGCAGCGTGTTCTTGAGCTTAGTCTGCTGAATGAACAGATCGTGCTCCGGCTGGAGACCGGGTGCCGTCATCGGGCTCTTGAAGTAGAACGACAGCCACTCCTGAATGCCGCGCATTCCCGCGCGCTGCGCGAAATCCATGAATAACGCCAGGTCCAGCACGATGGGCGCGGCAAGAATCGAGTCGCGACAGAGAAAGTTGACCTTGATCTGCATGGGGTAGTTCATCCAGCCGCGGATGTCGATGTTGTCCCAGCCCTCCTTGTTGTCCCCCCGCGGCGGATAGTAGTTGATGCGCACTACGTGCGAAAAGCCGTCGTACAGCATGGGATACAGCTCGGGCTGCAGAATCGTATGCAGCACACTGAGCTTGGACTCCTCCTTGGTCTTGAATGAGGCCGGGTCGTCGAGCACCTCGCCATCGCGATTGCCGAGAATGTTCGTGGAGTACCACCCCTCCAGGCC
Organism: uncultured Gemmatimonadaceae bacterium; assembly: GCA_964636485.1. Classification (GTDB taxonomy): domain Bacteria; phylum Gemmatimonadota; class Gemmatimonadetes; order Gemmatimonadales; family Gemmatimonadaceae; genus CAYXRS01. The sequence continues at coordinate 8,786 of CAZWSO010000014.1, read as the reverse complement.
AAGCATTCGAGCCTTGAGACCCGGCGCGATGACGGTCTTCATCCACGTCTGCCCGGTCTTGAAATCCTTGCCCGACACCGGAACGGCGCGCTCGTTGGCAAGTTGCACAAGTGCCGGCGCGTCAACCGACAGGTTGGGTGCACCGTTGGCAAACGGGACCCCCTCCATGATCGCCGCCCATGCGTACAGCATCGAAGGCGAGATCGCCTCGTCGTTTCGCTCCATCGCCTTCTCGAACTGATCGACCGTGGCGTGCTGCGGCCCGTGCTTGATGTAGATCTCCGTGGAGCCACACCAAACCATGACCACGCGGTCGAGCCGATGCAGCGCGCGGAAGTCGACGATGTCCTGCCGGAGCTGCTCAGCCAGATCGCGCTTCGTCTTGCCCTTCTTCAGGTTGGTGCCATCGATGCGCGTCACATAGTGCCTGTCGAACACGGCGGGCATCGGCTCGATCTCCTTCAGGAAATCCGCGATCGGCGCCAGATCCTTGTCGTCGAGTACACCGCACTTGTGAGCCGCGGTCAGCGCGTCGTCCGGGATGGGATCCCACCCACCGAACGCCAGGTCGTCGAGCCCGGCGAGCGGGACGAAATCCCGGATGAGAGGGCTGCGCTGATCCGTGCGCTTACCAAGACGTATTGTGGCAAGCTGAGTAAGCGAGCCAATCGGCTGACTCAGCCCGCGCCGCACGCTCTCGACACCGGCCATGAAGGTCGTGGCGACAGCCCCCATACCAGGGAGCAGCACGCCAAGGCGCCCATCGGCCGGGCGAGGCGCCGGTCTCTTGCCGGCGGTGGTCGAAGCCTGCACTTAGGGATCTCCTCGAGTATTGGCTGGACGCACCTCGGCCCCCAGCACGGGTGCCAGCGCAACCTGAGCGGAGCGCGGCACGGAATCGTTCCCGCGCGCCAGCGCGCGATGAACGTAAAGCATGCGCTGCGCGGACGTCATCCACACCGTCAGTGCCAGAAGCGTTATGATACCCATCAGAACCACGCCATTCAGCGCCAGACCGAAGAACGCCTGCGGCGCGGAAAGCAGAACCACGCGCTCAGGTCGCTGCAGCACGCCCTCGCGCACGTCGAGCCCGAGCGACTCGCCGCGAGCGCGGGTGTACGAGGTCACGAATGATCCAATGATCGCGAGCACGCACACAGAAACCATTGCCATGCCGCCGGGCCCCGACCAGCTAGCAAAGTAGACAGCAAGCCCCCCAAGGACAGCGCCGTCAGTAATCCGGTCCAGCGTCGGATCGTAGAAGGCTCCGAAACGGCTTGCCTGCCCGCCTCGCCTCGCGACCGTGCCATCGAGCACGTCAAACAGGGCGGTGAGGCCCAAAAACCAGCCGCCAGTGCGAATGTGGCCGGTCGCATACATCACCCCGGCCAGCACGGAGCACAGCGTACCCAGCGTAGTGAGCGTATCGGGGCGTACGCCCCGGCGAACCAGCCAGTCGGCAACAGGGTCGACGAGCCGAAGATAGCTGCGCCTGACCAACTCGGGGATCATGGACAGATGCCAAGGCGGACCGGCGAGCCGAGCGCACAGTCTGCGATCGCTCGGCGCCGATCCGGCGGATGGAAACGGAAACCGGGCTGGAGTCTCGCCCCAGCCCGGTATTCTAGTCTGCACGTACTGGCGCAGCAACCCGTTACGCCCTCATGGAACACGCCACTCGTAGGTGCCCGAAAGGTACACATCGGAGCGCTCCCAGCTGCGTGTCCCGTCGGTGCTCCGCGCCCGCAGGGTGGTAGCTGATATGGTCGAGATGCCTCGCACCGGGAGGTCGCGCGTCGAAGTGGCCGGTACCTGACCCACCAACATCTCGGAGCCGGCCTGTACTACGTAGACGTTGACTGCCTGGACGTGATTGTTCGTCACGCGAAGCGTCGCGTCGGGGCCCGTATCGGGTCCCGGCGTCATGTCTACCTGTCGCGGCCCGCAGCCAAGCACAGCCACCATCAGGAGCATGGCGATCGCCTTCATGTCGATCCTCCGGTTGGTTGTTCGGGGGCCGAATGTTTGGCCCGAAGAGAGCCGAATGCAAGCGCGAGGCCAAGAGAACAGGGGGGAGGGGCGGGATCGCATGCCGGGTACGAGGGCCAGCGGCCAAGCACGGACGGCGCGCACACAGCTCACGTCAGGCCGAGGCTGCTGACGCCTGGCCCCGGCACTCCGGCCCCTGCCATCGGCCCCGACCTACCGGTACATCAGAAACGGCTCTACCTCACGCCGGAAGGCCTCGACGCGCGGCTGTTCGCGGGCAAGGACGGCGTCGGGGTCCTCGCCGCGAAGTAGCGCCTGCCTGACACGAGGGACGCCGAACAGATCGTCAAAACCCTGCTCCCGAATGCGCAGCGAGTCCGGGTGCGTTCGGGCGATCGCCCAGACCATGGTCGCGGCGGTGCGGACAGACTCCACCAGGTCGCGGTCGGTTACGATCACGCGGATGCCCTGCAGTCGCTGTCCCGGATACTTCTTGTCCGTGGGCTCCACTGGCGTAAACGGTCGTGCCTCGAAGCGCACACCCGGAAGACCCCGCCTATCGAGCAGCTCCACCACGCGCGACGCGTTCAGCCATGGCGCACCTACCTGCTGGAAGGCGATCGGCGTTCCTCTGCCAACTGAAAGATTTGTCGCCTCGAAGATGACGGTGCCCGGATAAAGCGTCGCGCTGGTCAGGTCGGGCATATTGGGGGATGGCCTGACCCAGGGAAGCCCAGTCTGATCGAACCATAGGTCGCGCCGCCACCCCGCTGCTGGCATGACGTGGAGGTCGGCACCCAGCGAGAGTGTAGCGTTGTAGTAGCGCGCCAACTCTCCCATAGTCATACCATGCCGCATCGGGATGGGATGGATAGTAGTCGGTCGCGCACGCCGCTGAGGCGTATGCACCCCGGCGTAGGCGCGGTTGCTGTCGAGCACCGGTCCCTCGATCCGAAGCCCCGTGATTGGGTTCGGCCGGTCCAGCACGATGACGCGCAGGTTGTTCTTCGCCGAGGCCTGGAGCGCGTAGACCATGGCTGCCACGTAGGTCCACGGCCGCGCGCCGAGATCCTGCAGGTCCACGACGAGCACGTCAACGCCGCGCAGTGCAGAGTCCGGCGGGGGAAGTGACGTAGCGCCGTACAGCGAATGCACGAACAAACCCGTGCGCTCGTCGCGTTCGCTCGCAATATTGGTGCGATCTTCGGTCCCGCGAATCCCGTGCTCCGGCGAGAAGAGTGTTACGAGCCGGGCACCGCGGGCGCTCTCCGGGGGACGGTGCAGAAGGTCGATGCTGCTCCGCCCCTGTTCATCGATCCCCGACTGGTTGGTGAGCAGGCCCACCCGCTTCCCGGCAATCAGATGCACGCTGTCCTTCAGCAGGACCGTAATCCCCGGCTGCACCCTTCGCTCGCGCACGCTGTCGGCTTCCTGCGCCGCCGACGGACGCGACGTGTCCACACGCCCTTCCTGAGTGACGGCGGCACCGGTATTACCGACGCACGCGAGCGCCAGAATGGTTGAGCCGAACAGGGAGCTGCTGCCGATGTGCCGCATGTGGATCATCCTGCGGAAGGGGTGAAATGTGAGCCACGCTAAAGATACACCGCACCAAAGCCTGGTGTGCCCCGTGACAGGCGCAATCCGTACACGGCCGTGGCGGCGGATCATAATGGACCATCGGGTTGTCGCCTCCTGCCGCCCACCACTCGGCTTTTTCTCTCCTCCCACCCCCCACCGGACAGAACCATGAGACTGACCCCCGTGGACTGGGGTATCGTGCTTCTCTATTTCGCGATAACCATCGGCGTCGGGCTCTACTTCACGCGCCGTGGCGGCAGCAGTGTAAACGAGTACTTCATTGGAGGCCGCAAGGTTAAATGGTGGCTCGCCGGCGCATCGATGGTGGCGACCACGTTCGCGGCCGATACGCCGCTTGCGGTCACCGGGTTGGTGGTGGCTTACGGCGTGGCTGGGAACTGGCTGTGGTGGAACATGGCCATGAGCGGAATGCTCACGGTGTTCTTCTTCGCCCGGCTCTGGCGGCGGGCGCGGGTGCTGACCGATGTCGAGTTCGCCGAGTTGCGCTACAGTGGAACGCCCGCAGCGGTGCTTCGCGCGTTCCGCGCCGTGTACCTCGCGCTCCCCATCAACCTGATCATTCTCGGCTGGGTGCACCTGGCGATGGTGAAGGTGCTGGGCCTGACGCTTGGCATCAGCCCCATGCTCGCTGTGCTCATCTGCTTCGGCGTCACCGTGACGTACGCCGTGGCCGCCGGTATCTGGGCGGTGTTATGGACCGATCTGCTTCAGTTCCTGTTAATGATGACTGCGTCCATTGCTCTGGCCATCTACGCCGTACAGGCCGTCGGAGGAATTGGCCCTCTGGTCTCTGGACTCGAGGAGCACTTCGGATCGAGCGAAGCGGCTCTCTCTGTGCTGCCAGTAGCCGTGCGGGACGGTGCCATCGGGGGCTACGCATGGCTGCCACTTTTCGCGCTCGCCATGTTCCTTTTCGTGCAGTGGTGGTCGACCTGGTATCCCGGGGCCGAGCCGGGAGGTGGGGGCTACGTGGCGCAGCGTATCTTTGCGGCGCGCACCGAGCGGGACGGCATGTTGGCAACACTGCTGTTTCAGATCGCTCACTACGCGCTGCGTCCCTGGCCTTGGATCATCACCGCTCTCGCGGCTGTAGTGCTGTATCCCGGGCTTCGCGAGGCCGATCCTGAAGCGGGCTACGTCCGTACATTCGTAGATCACCTCCCCACTCCCTGGCGTGGACTGATGCTGGCGGGTTTCGCGGCAGCGTACATGTCGACGATCAGCACGCACCTCAACTGGGGCGCGTCTTATCTCGTCAACGATCTGTACAAGCGTTTCCTCAGGCCAGGCCAGAGCGAGCGGCACTACGTGGCCGCGTCGCGAATTGCGACCGTGCTGATCTTCGTCGCTTCAATCGGCGTTTTTACAATGCTCGACACCGTAGCGGGAGCGTGGCGGCTGCTGATCTCAATAGGTGCGGGGACCGGGCTTGTTTTGATTCTTCGCTGGTACTGGTGGCGCGTAAATGCCTGGTCGGAGATCAGCGCGATGGTGGCCGCTCTCATCACGTCGCTCGCGGCGCGGGCGCTGATTTTGCCGCGGTTCCCTGCCGGACACGCGAACGCCGAGGCCGCCGTCGTACTCACGACTCTCGTCGTCACGACTGTCGTCTGGCTCACCGTCACTTTTCTTACGCGCCCGGAACCCGTTCACGTGCTGGAGGGTTTTTATAGAAGGGTGCGTCCAGGCGGACCAGGGTGGCGCAGTTTGTCTCTTGGGCTGGGCTTCGGTACCGAGCGTATCCCCGGGGGCCGCTGGGCCGTCATTGGTTGGGTGGCCGGTCTGGTAACGCTGTATGCAGCGCTCTTCGGGATCGGGCGAGTTATCTTCGCGGATTATCTGGCTGGTGCGGCGATGCTTGCGTTGGCGGCAGCGGGATTCGCCGTGATTGCCTACGCGGTGGGGCGCTACCAAGCCATCGAGGACCCGCACGACGCCGGAAGTGGTGAGGTGGGATCGCCACCCCCGCCTTGAGACCGACACGCAACCGCGCTATATTCAAAGAGATAGGGATTCGTCCCGCAGACACCTTCGAGGAGTTCGGCATGAGCACCACCCAGCAGCCCATGGTAGAAGTAACCCTCACCGCGGTCGCAGCGACCGAGGTGCGGAAGTTCATGGTGCAGGAGGCCGTCAGCGAGGAGCAGGGCGGTTTGCGTGTCAGCGTCCAGCCCGGCGGGTGCAGTGGCTTCAAGTACGGCCTGCTGATCGAGGAGCAGGCGGCTGAGGACGACCTGATCGTAGACCAGGAAGGAATCAGGATTCTGGTGGATCCGTTCTCGGCGCAGTACCTGAACGGCGTGAAGATCGACTACGTCTCCTCCATGCAGGGCTCGGGCTTCACGTTCAGCAACCCGAACGCGACCGGCGGCTGCGGCTGCGGCAGCTCGTTTAACGCCTGACGTTGGTAGCGCCGTGATCGCGACGCCACTGACCAGCTGATCGTCTCCTCAGGCCCGCGCTTCTTCATACGGCGCGGGCCTGCGCACATCCACTCTCTCCGTCTCCCGCCACGTGGGTGCAGCGTTCGGCGCGCTCGACCTCTCCGTCATTGTCGTCTACCTGCTCGGAACCACGGCGCTTGGCATGTGGCTCGGGCGCGCGCAGCGCGACGCGCGTAGCTACTTCGTTGCCGACCGGCGGATGCCATGGTGGGCAATACTGTTCTCCGTGGTCGCCACGGAGACGAGCGCGCTCACCGTAATAAGCGTCCCGGGGCTCGCCTACCTCGGCGACCTTGGATTCCTCCAGGTGACGGTGGGATATCTCCTTGGACGCACGGTGATCGCCTTCACCCTCCTGCCGCGATACCACCAGGGGGAGATCGTCACCGCCTACGCCCTGCTTGAACGTCGGTTTGGGCTGACCACTCGGCGGCTCGCCTCCATCACTTTCATGGGCACGCGTGCGTTTGGCGACTCCGTACGGCTGTTCGCGACGGCCATCCCGCTCGCCCTGATACTCGGACCGCTGCTCGGTACCTGGCTTGACCCTGCACAGTCGGGCAAGGTCGCGATCCTGATCCTTGGCGCGCTCACCGTCATCTACACGTACTACGGTGGCATGCGGGCCGTCGTTTGGACCGACGTCGTACAGATGAGCGTCTATGTGTTCGGTGGGATCGCCGCGCTCTACCTGATAGGTGCGCAGGTCGACGGGGGGTGGGGTGGCGTGTTCACCGTCTCTGGCGCCGAGGGGAAGACACGGATGATCGACCTGTACACCGGCGTCGACCGGCCACACACCGCATTTGCCGGGCTGCTCGGCGGCGCCTTCCTGTCGATGGCGTCGCACGGAGCCGACCAGCTCATAGTGCAGCGGCTGCTGGCCGCCAGTTCTCTTCGCGACGCACGTCGTGCGCTCATCGGGAGCGGGTTCGTGGTCATTCTCCAGTTCGCTTTGTTTCTGGTGATCGGGCTTGGGCTATGGGTGTTTTACGAGGCTCGCGAGTTCGCTGCACCCGACACCATCTTCCCGACTTTCATCATCGAGGAGATGCCGGCAGGGCTGACGGGACTCGTCGTGGCCGCGATTCTGGCTGCGGCAATGAGCACGATCTCCAGCTCGTTAAATTCGCTGTCCGCGGCGACAGCGCACGACATCTACCTTCCTCTGGCAAAGCGGAGCGCGGATGATCCGGGCCTGTTGCGCCTGGGCCGCCTCTTCACGCTTCTCTGGGCGGTGGTCCTGATTGGCGCCGCGATGCTCTATCCAGCCCAGGGTACGCCCGTGGTGGTGATAGCGCTCTCGATTGCATCGTTCACGTATGGCGGGCTCCTGGGAGGCTTCTTCCTTGGCCTGCTCTGGCGTCGTGCGCTGCAGCGCGATGCCGTTATCGGAATGACGGTTGGCATTACGGCGATGACATTCGTAGTCTTCGCTCGACAACTCGGCGTCTGGTTCCCGGGGATGGCCGACGCGCTGGGGCCACTGGCGCGGGTAGCCTGGCCCTGGTACGTACTGATCGGCACGTCGATAACCATGCTGGTCGGAATTCTTTCCTCGTTCACGCACGCCGCGCCCGCGGCGGCTCGGCAGGGATCATGAGTACGATCGTGGTAGGCATCGATGGGGGCGGCTCCCGCACACGGGTCATTGTAGCTGACGAAAGCGGGCAGCAGCTTGGCAGCGCAGACGGCCTTGGGAGCGCCGTCCGCCCAGGGGAAGCCGAGCGCTCGGCGCAGGTCATGGAGCGGCTCGTATATGACGCACTGGCTTCATGCGCGATGACCCACGTGACACCGAAGGTGCTTTGCGTGGGAGCCGCGGGCGTGGGACGCGAGGGCGAGCGTCAGGCCCTCTGGCAAGCGCTGGCCGCACGCGAGCTGGCGGAGGAAGTGGTGGTGCACGCCGACGCGGCAGTCGCCCTCGACGACGCGTTCGGTGACGGAGCGGGCATCCTCCTCATCTCGGGCACGGGCTCGGTGGCCTTCGGCCGCGGGCCGACGGGCGAGTTTGGCCGCTGCGGAGGCTGGGGTCCCGTGTGCGGCGACGAGGGAAGCGGCGCATGGATCGGCCGGCGCGCTCTGTCGGTAGTGACGGCCGCAACTGACGGCCGCGAACCGGAGACAGCGCTCATCGGCGCCATCCTCACCGCCGCGGAGATCGATCACGCGGACGGCCTCATCGCCTGGGGGGCGGCTGCGACTCCATCGCAGCTGGCCGAGCTTGCGCCCGTGGTCGTAAGTGTGGCCGACGCCGGAGACCTGCGAGCCAATTCGCTGCTCAGCCTGGCCGCCGAGGAGCTCGCCATCCACGTTCGCACGCTCGCGCGGCGGCTGTTCGGTGAGGAGCGCGCTGCCTGTCCGGTCGCTCTTGCCGGCGGTCTGCTGGGGCCCGGCTCCTCCCTTCGTCGCCGCGTTGAGCACCGGCTGAAGTCCGCTGTACCGGGTGCTCAGATCCGCGCCGAAGAGGTCGTGCCCGTACGTGGGGCGGTGCGAGGGGCGCTGCGGTTTCTCGGCGTGGGGGCTTAGCAGCCAGGAGCCGGAACGCGGGGAACGGCCGATGCTCGGCAGCAGTCCGGGTCCCGCCTCCAGCATTCGGGATTTTCGGCGAGTCTCACACGTGCTCAGCCCCTTTCCGCGGCGTCGCCTCGCTATCCGGCCATCCCGGACTGTCATCGAGGCGCCCAGCACCTGCCTCGGTGCCGGGCGGCGGAAGCATGGACGCGTCCCAAACTCCCTCCGTCCGTGCAA
>CAZWSO010000013.1:0-29057 GCA_964636485.1 uncultured Gemmatimonadaceae bacterium | reverse complement strand
TACACATGCTCCATGCGATAGAAAGCGTTGAGGAGCAGACGCAGGGATTTTCGAGGCTTGGCGACAGCGTATAAGAAAAACACTGTCTTGAAATAGTTTCCAGGCAGGACCTTGCCAATTAAGCGGAGCGCGGTAATGAAGGCGGATTTGTCGCGTCGCATGGTCGGTGTGCCGATCTGACAGTCGGCTGCAAGTGGTGGATGGCGGAGAGCGCTCAGCTGCGGGCGATTCCAATAATAATGCGACGGCTGAGCCGCCGCGTACAACGTGGAGAAGGAACCGGTGGCGGAGGAGATCGCGGCGGCACTGAATCTCCCCCCTGGAAAAAGATCGACAGCAGTACGGACGATGGCACGCGGAGGAGCTGCACGTGCGCGGTGTGCCCACGCTGGCGATGGTGCAGGGGGAGCGCGTCGCGTTTCGGCTCGTTGGTCGCATGATCACGTGCGAAAATGGCGACCACACCCTGGCGGGGATGTGGGTCGCGTGAGGCACTCCTGCACCTCTACGCCTGCCGGGCAGGCTCGATCAGGACCTCGTGTCGCGCGCCATCATCGACCAGTGGGATAGCGCGACCGTCGAGTTCGCGGCCGTCGAGCTGCACGATCACCGCATCGCTGGCGCACCTGGCAGGGCGCCGCACACGCACGGCATACGTGCTCTGGCCGTGGCGGTACTCGATGGTGAACTCCGGCCAGGCGGCCGGGACGCGCGGATTGATCGTCAGCGTGTTGCCACGCTTGGTGAGTCCCAGGATCGCCTCCACCGCTATGCGGTACATCCAGCTCGCGGAACCCGTGTACCAGGTCCATCCACCACGGCCGAGCTGCCCTTCCGCGGTGTACACGTCCGCGGCGACGACGTACGGCTCCACCTTGTAGGTGTCCACCTCCTCGGGAGTCCGGGCGTGCATGAGCGGGTTGATCATCTGGAAGAGCTCGAAGGCTCGGTCGCCGTCCCCTGCCAGCGCGGTGGCCAACACGGCCCAAAGCGCTCCGTGAGTGTACTGCGCGCCATTCTCCCGAACGCCGGGAAGATATCCTTTGATGTATCCCGGGTCCTTCGCCGTCTTGTCGAAAGGTGGGGTGAGCAGCATCAGCAGCCGTGCGTCCTCCCGCACGAGATGATGCTCCAGTGACTGCATTGCCTGCCGTTGCCGCGACGCATCACCGGCTCCCGATATCACGCTCCAGCTCTGCGCGATCGCGTCGATTTGGCACTCGTCGCTCGACGCGGAGCCCAGTGGCGTGCCATCGTCGAAGTAGCCGCGACGGTACCACTCACCATCCCATCCGTGTTCCTCCACGGCGCTGACATAGTGGTCGGCCAGACGCCGGAACTCGGCGGCGCATCTGGCATCGCCGCGCGCTTCGGCGTGCTCGGCGAATGGGCGCAGCGTCGCGATCAGGAACCAGGCGAGCCACACGCTCTCACCCCGTCCCTCCACTCCCACGCGGTTCATGCCGTCGTTCCAATCGCCGGTACCTATGAGTGGCAGCCCATGTGCTCCCGAAGTGCACGCCCGTCGCAGGGCGCGCACGCAGTGGTCGTACACACTGGTTTGTTCGTCCGTTATCTGCGGCAGATCGTACAGCTCGTGCTCGTCAGGCTCGAGCTCTCGCATGGTAAGGAAAGGAACGACATCGTCCAGTACGGTTAGATCACCTGTAACCCGCACGTAGTGGTCGACGACGTACGGTAGCCAGGCGAGGTCGTCCGAGAACTTCGTACGCACACCGCGTCCGCTGTGCGGATGCCACCAGTGCTGAACGTCGCCCGCCACGAACTGGCGGCCAGCAGCGCGCACAATGTGCTCGCGAGCCACGTCCGGTTCCGCGTAAACGAAGGCCATGCTGTCCTGCAGCTGGTCACGAAATCCGTATGCGCCACTCGACTGATACAGCGCGGATCGACCCCACATGCGGCAGGCCAGTGCCTGGTACAGCATCCACCGGTTGACGGTCACATCAAAGGCTGGGTCTGGCGTGTGCACGCGAATTACCGACAGTCGATTCTCCCATTCATCCGCCGCGCGCGACAGCGCCGCCCGTGCCCGCTGCTCGTCCTGGTACTCGCCGGCGAGCCGCTCCGCCTCCTTCCGGTTCGGTGCCGCACCGAGAATGACGGCGACCTCGCGGCTCTCCCCGGGGGCCAGCGGCACCTCACAGCGGAGTGCGGCGCACGGGTCGATGCCCGCACCGGTAACTCTGTCGAGTGTTTGCCTGTACATCGCCTCGGGATCGGCTGAAGTACCGTTCCGACCCAGGAATTCGCATCGATCACACGTGTGGGTCGTCACGGGCTCGCTGAGTGCACAGAAAGCCACCCAGTCACAAAAGTGCGGGTCGAAGGAGTTGCTTGCGAAGATCGCGTCCCGCTCTGCGTCGAAGCTGGTGACCACCTGGTGCTGCGTGTGCTCGCGGGAGATGCCGAGCGTCCACTCGACAAAGGCAGTCACCGATAGCCGCCGGGGGTGCTTGCCGCTGTTCGTCAGGCGCAGAACCGACAGCTTCACCGCGGCATTCGGCGCGAGTCCCAGCGTCAGACTGACGGCGATGCCGGCATGCTCGTGATCGAACGTGGATATTCCGGGCGCGTGCCGAATGGTGTACGGCGATCCGTGTCGAATGGGAGCGGGTGTCGCGCTCCACAGCTCACCGCTGCTTTCATCGCGCAGGTAGATGATTTCACTCACCGGATCTGCCACCGGGTCATTGTGCCAGGGGGTGAGCCGGTAGAAAATACTGTTCTCGGCCCAGGTGCAACCGGCGCCGCGCTCGCTCACTATGAATCCGCCGTGAGGATTGGCGATGACGTTTACCCAGGGAGCGGGCGGCACGATATTGCCGTGCAAGCGTATCTCATAATTGCCTCGCGCCGTGATCCCACCCAGCCCATTATACAGCAGGAGCGCGTCCGCGTCCGTTGCCGTGGACGCTGCATTCCCGCCTTCATTCACACGCTCACTTGCACTCGCAGTGTCAGGCACGGGATGGGCTGAGCCGCGGCGAGTGATGGCGATCTCACGTTGCGCGCTGTCTTCTGGATAGGTCACTTGGTCAGCAGTGTCGGTGGCCGCCTCCGCTTCGGTTTGTGCCCGAACGGTCGCGAGAATGCGCCCCAGTGAGCGTCCGTCGCAGACAATGTGGACGCGCGCCGTTGCACGCAGCATAAGCAGAGTATCTGCGCCGAGCTCATCGTTTCGGCGCAAGAATACGCCGCCCGGGCGGTCCACCACGCCCGCCTCGCTCGATGCGTACACCGTCGCCGTGATCCGGTCATTCAGCTCCTGCAGGTATCCGGACGCGAGGGCATTGAGCACGACGAGGTCGACCGTCATGCCGCGACGGCGCCAGTAGTGGTGCGCCACGAGAAGCTGTCGCAGTGTAGGCAGTCCCTCGGCGGAGTCGATCGTGGCCAGCAGGATCGGCCAGTCGCCCGAGATCCCGTTCTTCCAGAGCAGCGGCTGCGAGCCGCGGTTGATGCGCAGCTCGTGCTCAGGTGCGCGCAATACTGGATTCGAGAAAAAGAGATTGCCGGCCAGTCCCTGGAACACGGCGGCGTCGCCGGGCGTGATGTTCATCTCCCGGAGTTCGATCTGCGCCGCCGTCCAGGCCAGGTCAAGCGCGCGCTGCGCGGCATGCGGATCATGATACCGGTCGGCGAGTGCGAACGCGCGCTCGCGCGACGTCGCGACCAGCGTCGTGAACGCGACCGATGCGGACTGCCGCGGCTCGAGATGCACACGTGTGCGCAGGGCAAATATCGGATCGAGCACGGCACCGGTAGTACCGGACAGCGCGCCGTCGGCGTACAGTGCCGCTGGATTGCGCGTCGACCGGCCGCGCCCCAGAAAGCGCGCACGATCCGTTTCACAGGTGACCGACCCGACGCGCTCCTCACCGTGGTCCACGACGTGTACGCACCAGAGCGGCGACTCCGTTGCGGCGCGCGGGCGCCGACTGGCGGTAATGGCGGTGCACCACTCATGATATTCGGTTTCGATGAACAGATTTCCGAACGCCGGGTGCCCGCTGTCGGTATTCGGCGGAGCGAGCACGATCTCCCCATAGCTCGTCAGCTCGATCGCGCACGGATCAGTGCCGTTGTTGGTCACTGTCACGCGGCGCACCTCGGCGGCGTCGTCGGGCACCGTGGTGATCTCTGTGCGCGTCTCGATGTCGTCGTCGAGTCGATGGAAGGTGACGCGGTCAGTGGCGAGCAGCGCCAGGTACTGATCGGCGGTGGCACACACCGGCTGGTGCGACGCGGACCACGTTCGCCCTCGGGTCAGATTCTTCACGTAGCAGAACTGGCCCCAATCGTCGCGCGTACCGTCAGCGCGCCATCGAGTAACGGCCAACGACTCGTACCGGCTATAGCCGGCCCCGGAGTTGCTGACCATGACCGTATACTTCAGGTGGCCGAGGAGAGCGACCTCCGGCTGCGGCGTGCCAGGCGTGGCGATCTCGCGAACCGCCGGCCGCTCGATCTCGGGATCGGGCAGTGCCTCCTCCGCGGTGGCCGCCTGCGGCTGCTGGTACACGAGACGGCGCGGAATTCGTTCATGCAGCAGCAGCTCCGCGGCACGCACCAGCGGCTCGGCATGGAAGCGGCGCTGCCACCGCTGGGCGGTGAGCGCGTTGGTGAGTGCGACGAGCGCCATACCGATGTGGTGGGCCATGTAAGTGCCGACGATGGCGAATCGCTCACCCGGATCGGGGCGCGTATAGTCGATCGCGTCGCGGAAGCCATAGGGTCCCAGCACGCCGAGCTCCTCGAGGGCGCCGAGGTTTGCGAGCGCGCGCGACGCGTCCACCAGTACCGCCAGCGCCGATGCATACGGCGCAACCACGAGGTCACGACCCAGCCCCCGCTTGAGTGCGAGGTCGGGCACGCCAAAGGCCCGATACTGATAGGTCTGGTGCCGGTCGCGCAAGTTGTATGCGCTCTCGCTCACGCCCCACGGCACGTCGCGCTCGGAGCCGTACGCTATCTGCCGGCGCACGGCACCATGATACGTCTGGTCGAGAACGGTAAAGGGAAAGGACTGCATCACGAGCGCCGGCATCAGATACTCGAACATGCTCCCGCTCCATGACACCAGTGCGACATCTCTGGCAGCATGCGTAAGGGAGCGCCCGAGCCGGAACCAATGCTCCACCGGCACATCGTTCTTCGCGATTGCCACGAAGCTGGCCAGACGCGCCTCGGAAGCAAGCAGGTCGTAGGACGAATGATCGAGCGTGTGGGTGGTCTGTTGGTAGCCGATGGCGAACAGCTTCTGCGCAGGATCCAGCAGAAAACGAAAGTCCATCTCTGCCACGTAGTCGTACGAGCGATTGGCGAGCGCTTCGAGTCGCTCGATCAACTCTGCGGCCAGCGGCGAGATGGATGCCAGCTGTCGCAGCGTCGGAAACACCGCCCGGACCTCACCTCTCCTGCCCGGCACCGTATCCGGATCAAGCGTACCGATGCGCATGCGGTGCTCCAGCACGAGGTCGTGACTCCACGCGATCCACTCCGTCGCGGGGCCTCTCCCGGTATTCTCCAGAGGCGCCGCTGCGAGTGACTCGAGTGCGAACCGCAGAGGCTCGGCGACTGCGTCGAGTGCTTCCAGGCCCGTGCGCGCGAACTCGGCAGTTTCGGTCATACGGCCTGCCCGGCGGAGATGCTCGGCGGCAGCCGCGACGGCGCGCTCGGCCGCGGACCTCGTCACATCGTCGCGGTTCTCGATCGAGAGCGCGAGCTCGGCAACGCGCTCCTCAGCCAGTGCCACTGACGAGCGAAGCGTACTCCAGACGCGGTCGTCGAGTATCGGCTCGTCCGGAATGGCGAGACACGCCTGTCGAAGCGCGATCAGATGACCCGCAAGATTGCCGCTGTCGACGGTGGAGATGTACTCCGGCGCGAGCGCGCGCCGCTCGCGCAGATTGTACCAGTTGTAGAAGTGACCGCGATAGCGGCGCAGCCGTTCCAGGGATCGGAACGCGAGCTCAAGTCGCTCCGCCATGCGCTCGACAGTGAGAAATCCCAGATCATAGGCGCTCACAGTGGAGAGGAACTGCAGGCCGATGTTCGTTGGCGACGTGCGCATCGCCACGAGCGGAGCCGGATGCTCCTGAAAGTTGTCAGGTGCAAGCCAGCCTGTTTCCTCGGTGACGAAGCGCTCGAAGAAGCTCCAGTGCAGCAGCGCGTACCGCATCGCGCGACCGCGCTCCTCTGGGGAGAGACGACGCTCGCGAGGCACGGCAGGACGGCTCAACAGGTGCGCGATCGCCGGCGACGCGGCCCAAAGGACGATCAGTGGTGCGATGGCGGTGCTGAACTCCCAGATGGGCAGCGCGCTGCCGACCGCAGACCACCGCGTGCCGATCACCAGTGCAAGGACAATCGCCGCCGCGGCCACCGCCATCCACATGGTGCGCCACACCTCACGCGCCGCGCCTGACGTGCCCCGCTCCGTCTGCGACGCCGTCAGCCACTCGAGCAGGTGTCGCCGCGAGATGAACAGACGCCAGAGCGTCCTGACGATCGCGTCCGCGGAAATCCACGCCTGATGCGGAAGGAATGCGATCGCCAGGCCGGCCTGTTTGGCGCTCGTGACGGCGTCGCGCTCGATGCTCGCATAGTAGGCCCGCCATGACTTGTCGAGCGGTGGGCGCACGAGCGCCAGCAGCAGCGACACGATCCAGGGCGCCGTTACCGCGAGCAGCCCGAGCACTGTCCACCGGAGCGGTGCGCCGGGAAGGATCGTCCACCCCGCTGTCAGGAAGACGAGTTGCGCGATCTCGACGGTGCTGCGACGCATGTTGTCGAAGATCTTCCATCGCGCCAGGATCGAGAGTCGGTTCCGCTCCGGACCGTCCGGCCCGGGAACGGTTGGGGCCAGCCAGCCGAGCAGCTGCCAGTCACCGCGAATCCAGCGGTGCTTTCGTCGGGTGAAGGTGAGATACCGCGATGGATATTCATCGTAGACCTCTACATCGGTGGCGAGTCCGGCACGTGCATAGTTGCCTTCGATCAGGTCGTGCGACAACAGCGTATTTTCCGGGAAGCGCGCATGCGTCGCCAGCTCAAAGGCGTCCACATCGTAGATCCCCTTCCCGGTAAAGCTTCCCTCGCCATAGAGATCCTGGTAGACGTCGGACACGGCCGTGGTGTACGGGTCGACGCCCGGGTGGCCGGAGTGAATGGCGGCGAAGCGGGACCGATGCGCGCTGGGCAGCGAAACGCCAACTCGTGGCTGGAGGATGCCGTAGCCGCGCACCACGCAGCCGCGCTCATGATCGTACACCGCACGATTCAGCGGATGCGCCATCGCACCCACGAGCAGCGGCGCCGCATCCGGGGGGAGCATCGTGTCCGAGTCGAGCGTGATCACGTAGCGTACGCCACGGATGACGTTGAGATCTCCGACGATCACCGAAAATGCGTCCTCCGCACCGCCGCGAAGGAGGCGGTTGAACTCGGCGAGCTTGCCGCGCTTGCGCTCCCACCCCATCCAGGCGCCCTGTTGGGGATTCCAGCGGCGAGGTCGATGGAAGAGATAAAAGGCGTCTTCGGCCGCTCTCGCGTAGCGCTCGTTGAGCGCGCGGACGCCCTTCTCGGCCTCTGCCACGATCGCCGTGTCATCGTCGCGAGTTTCCGTCGCTGCATCGGTGAAGTCGCTGAGCACGGCGAAGTGCAGGTGGGCCTCGCGGTTCGCGAGAAACTGGATCTCGATGTTCTCCAGTGCCTCACGCACCGCCTCCACGCTCGGGAAGAGCGTCGGCACCACGACGGCCGTTCGGAACTCCGGCGGTATGCCATGCTCCCGCAGGTCCAGCTTGGGCAGCCTCCGCGGCGGAAGAAAGGCGGTGATGAGCTGGTTCATCACGCTCACTGCGATCTCGTTGCCCGGTACCAGGGCGAAGAGCAGAACCAGCGGCCATGCATCGCGCGCGGCGGGTCCGGCGAGCCAGAGCACCGCCGCCAGTGCGGCAGCGGTTCCCGCGAGGATACCTCCAACAAATACCAAGTTCGGGTGTCGCAGCAGCCAGCGGTGTAGCGCTTCCGACGCTGGCGGCCGGTAATTCGTCAGGCGCTCCAATTGCGGCAGCCCTTCATCCACCAGGTAGTAACCGACATGGGCTCGGTGTGGCTCACCCGGCTGATCGCGCGCCGCCAGGCGTGCCAGCTCGATGGCGTGGCGCGCGACATCACCCTCCCGCGCCCCCGTTCGTTTTGCGATCCGCTCCACCACGTGGCGATACTGATCGCGGGTGATGAAGGTCATGCGTGTGTACTCGCCGGCCGGGTCGCTGCGGAGCACGGCGTCCATTTCGCTCTGGCGGTCTACGAACGAGCGCCAGTCCATGCGCGCCACCGCCCGCAGGCTGGTGATGCTGTTGGCCGTCATGACCTGCGTGAGCGCAAGTCGTTCGGCGGAGCGGGCCGACGCGTCCTCGGCGCGCAGTCCTTCGTCGGCAATCCACTGCTCGATCCAAGCAAGGGGAATCACCGGATCCGCCGCCATCCGCAACTGCTGAAGGAATCGTGAAACGAAGATCGCGGTGAGAGGCGGATGACTGGCCACGAGCTTCTCGAGCGCCTCGGCGAGGGCCTCACGCCCGCTGTGGCCCGCGGCCTGGAGATCGCTCGCCCAACGGTTGGCAACCTCCACCTCATCCAACCGCTGCACGGTACGGAGCGCCATCCGCCGCACGCTCTCGATGAGTGCGAGCCGGAGCAGGGCGGGCAAGGCCCACAGCTCGCCGTGTGTCAGCGGGGTGATTTCCTGAAACGCGCCCACGAACAACTCGACGTTTGCTACGTCAATGCGCGCCTCGGTATGCGAGATGATGGCGGTCGCGATCTCGTAAACTCTCGGATAACCGGCAAGTGGGCCGACCGCGAGCTCTGGGAGCTCGCGGTAGTACCCTCGAGGCAGACTCTCGCGCACTTCACGAATGTGCTCCTGTACGATGTAGCGATTATCAAGGAGCCACTCGCCGGCCGGG
Organism: uncultured Gemmatimonadaceae bacterium; assembly: GCA_964636485.1. Taxonomy (GTDB): domain Bacteria; phylum Gemmatimonadota; class Gemmatimonadetes; order Gemmatimonadales; family Gemmatimonadaceae; genus CAYXRS01. The sequence continues at coordinate 20,055 of CAZWSO010000013.1, read as the reverse complement.
CCGACGTCGAATTCCCGATCGGCGGTGGACAGCCGCTCGTGAGCGTCATCGAGGATCTGTCGCGTGTCATCCAGCCGGACGAGGAGCGCGGTAGTCGGGCGCCCCAGTGAGGAGGGAAGGACGACCCGCTGGCTGCGCGCGACAGCACGGGCGCGTTCGGCCAGACGGTCGGCGCCGAGGAGCTCGCCGCGGAGCGGACCGGCGAGCACATCGTCAGGGCCCGAACGCCGGCGGGAGAGCAAGCGAGCGAGTAGCGCGGATCGCCGACGCGCGCTGCTCTTGGAGATCATTGCCGGCAGATTGGCAACAGGCGCACGACGCGCCGGTACGCAAATGGCGGTGCAGAGGACAGCACCGCACAGGGGCAAAGCCCGTGGACGCGTTTACCGTAGCGGCCGAGATACTCGGGGATCGTCAGTTGACCAGCGGGCAGATCGCGCAGCTGCGTGCGATCAACCAACGCTACTGGCAGGCGGTGTCCGCGATCCGACACTCAGGCGCTGAGCAGGGAGAGCAGGGCGCGGTAGCGCTGACGGCAGCGCAGGTCGCGGAGCTGCGCGCCATGCTCGAGTGGGAGATCCGGTCGTTGCGCGCACCGGACCAGCGTGAATCGCCGGAATCCGGGGCAGGGGATTGATCGCGCGGAGCGAGCTGCCATGGAAGGCATGTCATCCGTCGAGACGCTCCCGCGTTGTATCACCATCGCCTCCGTCGGGCGTATTCGAACGACGGCCTCGTCAGGTCGACCGTGCCGCTCGGAACATACCATCACGGAGGCGCAGCCTACAACCTCGGTGACCCGGAATTCTGCCAAGCATTCTCCGATCGGGCGCATAAGCGGGTCACGCCAACAGCTGCAGCCCTTCTCGGCGACGCACGCGCATGCTTGGACATCAGGATCTGCGGCTGGACTTCCGGGGGTTCGACGAACGCGTTCTGCTGCTCCAGCCCCGTCGCCAGCTCGTGATCGAGTGGCGACGCATGGCGATAGCCTCTCCTCTCGATCTCCCACACGAGAGCGTCGTGCCAACGGGCACTCGCTGCCGGGCTAGGCTGACCACGTCGGCCGACGTCGTAGCCGCTCAGACGGCTGCGTGTATCGCCCCCTCCGTGACCGATCGTCACGTAGATGTCGTGATGCGGACGGCGGAGTGATCGAGCTGCAATCAGGCTGACAGGGGCTCGGCCACTTGTTCGGGGCCCGTGCCGAGTTCTCCCTGATGGCATCCGTCGGGCCCATCCTAGCTGCCACCGGTGGACGATGAGCGGCTGGGGCACATTGGGTCAATTTTCGCTCGATTCTGCGCTCGCTCATCGGCGCAGGCGCTCACTGGCTGGCGGCTAACCGTTTGAAATGAGCGCAGATGCGATAGGCCGCGAGCGCCGACGTGCTTCCAGAGCCGGACGTCGCGGGGCCGAGTCCGGTCGCCCGCTCTGCATTGACTCGCGCACGTCGCACGGAACGGCCGCTCTGCGGAGCCCGAACATTGCCGTAGTGGCTCCTGAACGTGAGCATGTCTCGCCGGATTGCTGAAGCGCTCCCGCTGAGCGCGACGCGCCTCCCGACCTCGTGTGCGGGGAGGTATTTTTCATGGATTAACCGATGTGCATCATCAGCGGGTCGTAGGCCACCTCCCATGCTCTGAGCCCTCGCGCGGGGTTTTGGGCGCGCGAGCGTTTCGGAGGAGCGATATGAACTACCGGAAAGGAGCACTGGTCCTCGCGACCTTGCTGCTGGCCACTGCGCTGCTGTGGGGAGCCAGCGGCATTCGGTCCAGCAGTGGAGCACTTCCGCCGTTGCACACGGTTGTTGTGGATCGCGGACTGGTGTCGCAGCGCGTGGTTGCGCACGGAACCCTCCAGCCGCTTCAGACAGTATTGGTCGGCAGCCAGGTCTCCGGCATCGTGGATGCAATCCATGTCGACTTCAACAGCCGTGTGCGTCAGGGCCAGCTCATCGCGCGAATCGAGTCCTCGACATTTGCTGCCGAGGTGCGCTCAGCGGCGGCAGAGCTGGAGGCGGCGCACGCGCGCCTCGAGCTGGCGACGCTCCAGTGGCAGCGGATTCAGCAGATGCGCGAGCAGGGGATCGTTACGCCGGCAGAAGTAGAAGAGATGCGAAGCGATCTCCGGCAGGCGGACGCGCAGCACAGCGTGCGCCGGCACGCTCTTGAGCGCGCTCGGCGGGAGCTGCAGCGCAGTTCGATTTACTCGCCGACCGACGGAATAGTCGTTTCCCGCAATGTGGACGTGGGACAGACGGTGGCCGCAAGTCTCAGTGCGCCGGTGTTGTTCGAGATCGCCACTGATCTCAGCCGCATGCACATCCACGCCCACGTCTCCGAGGCCGATATTGGGCATGTGCGAGAGGGACAGGCGGTCCGTTTTCAGGTGGATGCGCACCGCGAGCGAGAGTTTGTGGGAGAGGTGGTCCAGGTGCGCAACGCGCCGGTGACGGTCGACAACGTTGTGCACTACGAGACGATCATCACGGTCGACAACCCAGAGGGACTGCTCAAGCCGGGAATGACGGCGGAGGTATCGGTGATCACCGCCGAAGCGCGCGATGCTCTCCGCGCGCGAAATTCGGCGTTGCGCGCTCGCCTGCCCGATGAGATTCGGCCGGCCGACGCGGCGCATGCAGATGGAGCGAACGGGCGCGTGTTCGTGCTGCGCAATGGGATGATCGTCGCCGTGCCTGTGCACACCGGGCTGAGCGATGGCGTGCACACGGAAATCGTCAGCGGCGTCAGCGCTGGGGACACCCTCGTCGTCGGACTCGCGCTTCGCGGCAATAGCACGAACGACGGCCGGAGCTTCCTCCGTGGCGATCAGGCACAGTTCTGATGTTCACACCGAGCGATTCCGGCTGATGTCGATTATCGAGATCAGTGGGGTGACGCGCGTCTATGCCGCCGAGTCGCTGGCCGTACAGGCGCTGAGAGGAATCGATCTCACGATCGCACGTGGCGAGTTCGTCGCGATCATGGGCGCGAGCGGGTCCGGAAAGTCCACGCTTATGAACATTCTGGGCTGCCTGGACCGGCCGACCACCGGCCGCTATCTGCTCGACGGCGCAGACGTGGCGGCAATGACGCGCGACGAACTCGCCGACATCCGTAATCGCGTCCTCGGATTCGTCTTTCAGACCTTTCATCTTCTTCCGCGTACGTCTGCGCTGGAGAATGTGGAGCTTCCATTGCTCTATCGGGCGGAGGAGCTGAGCTGGAAGGAAATTCACGCGCGCGCACGCCAGGCACTGGAGCTGCTCGGCCTTGGGGATCGAACCGACCACACTCCTGCGCAGCTTTCCGGAGGTCAGCAGCAGCGGGTGGCCATTGCGCGCGCGCTTGTCACGGAGCCACGGCTTCTTCTGGCAGACGAGCCTACCGGCAACCTGGACAGCCGGACGAGTCTCGAAATCATGGACGTGTTTCAGCGGCTGCACCGGGATGGATACACGATACTCATGGTGACGCACGAACCGGAGATGGCGCGCTTCGCATCTCGGGTCATAGTGCTGCGCGACGGGGTCGTACGCACCGACCGGACAATTGCTCCAGAGTCTGCCGCGGAGGCGATGGAGGGTGAAGAGGATGACTGGCACGCGCACCTCGACGCGATGATCGCATCATGAAATGGACGGCGGTTCCGCTCATGTCCTTCCGCGCGCTGCGCCGCAACACGCTGCGTACGCTGCTTACCGCGCTCGGCATCGTGATCGGAGTAGCGGCGGTGATCACGATGGTCGGGCTGGGCTCGGGAGCGCGCACGGAGGTAGAGGAACAGGTGAATCGGCTCGGACAGAACGTCATTCTCATCTTTCCGGGCGAGCGGTCACTGGGTGGAGTGAGTATTGGGGGCGGGAGCGCCAACACGTTGACGGTGGATGATGCCACCGCCCTTCGTGAGGAGATTCCCGAAGTGATCGCGGCCAGTCCGGAGGTCCGCTCGCAGCGCGTGATCGTGTACGGCAACCGGAACTGGGCTACGCGCGTCTACGGCCAGTCCGCCGACTACCTCCAGATCCGTCAGTGGCCCGTGGAGCTGGGGGAGATGTTCACCGATGAGGATGTGGACCGTGCGGCGCTGGTGGCCGTGGTCGGACGAACAATCGTGGAAGAGCTGTTCGAGGGCGCGGACCCGATCGGTGAAACAATACGGGTGCGCGGGCTTCCGCTCACGGTGATAGGTGTGCTCGCGACGAAAGGGATGTCGCTCATGGGTTCGGTGCAGGACGACATCGTGGTTGTGCCGTATACGACCGCGTTCCAACGCATTTCAGGACGCACGCACGCCATGGTGATCAATGTGCAGGTGTTCGACGAGCGCTCGATGGACATTGCGCGTGCCAAGATCACCGATCTCCTTCGCGAGCGGCACCGCCTCGCGCCGGATCAGGAGGATGACTTCACCGTGCAGACGCAGGAGGAAGTGGCGGAGCTGGCCACTGAAACCTCGCGGGTGATGACCTGGCTGCTGGCTTCGATCGCCGGCATTTCGCTGCTCGTGGGTGGCATTGGCATCATGAACGTGATGCTCGTGAGCGTTGCCGAGCGCACCCGCGAGATCGGCCTTCGACTCTCCGTGGGAGCGCGTGGCCGGGACGTGCTGCTTCAGTTCCTCAACGAATCCGTGGTGCTCTGCCTGCTCGGTGGACTTGGCGGCATTCTGCTCGGCGGCGCGGCGACTCGCGCCATCGCCGCCTACGCCGGTTGGCCGGCGTTTTTCTCCGTCGAGGCGATGATTGTGGCGGTCAGCGTGTCGGCGGCCGTCGGACTGTTCTTCGGGTTCTATCCCGCATGGAAAGCGTCGCGTCTGGATCCGATTGAGGCGCTGCGGCGGGAGTGAGGGTCGGATGCGCACCGAGAATCTGCCGAACGAGCATCTCTTCGATGAGCAACTCGCCGAGATTTACCGCGGTCGAGCGCGTGAACGCAGGCACTGGCCAGCATTTCTCACGTCGGTGTTGCTGCTCACGGAGGCCGCCTCGACGGATAGCAGCCGCATGGCTTGGACATCAGGATCTGCCGCTGAGCTTCCGGGGGATCAACGAACGCGTTCTGGTAATCCAGCCCCGTCGCCAGTTCCGGATCCAGTGGAGAAGCATGGCGATAGCCTCTCTTCTCGATCTCTGCCACCAACGCCTCGTGCCGCCGGTAAAGGGCGCCCAGCTTGCCCTCCCAACGGCGAGTCTCCGGATGAAAGGAATACCCGCGTAGCCCTCGGGTCAGAATATTCCACAAGCCGTGCAGCTCGCGGTGTTCTCCCAGGAGGTGTTTGCGACATAACTCTCCCGGTTCTACATCCCAGATACGCATGAGGGAGCCTGCACCCGTCGAATTAGGTCCATATGGGGTCGTTGCCGCGTAGCCAGTCCAGGTACGCGAGGCCGGCCACGCTGCAGGTCACACCTCGTGCGGCCGCTCGTCCGGTGGCAGGCTGCGTTCGCGTACTTGTTCCGAGGTCAGTCCCCATAGCGGCGGCGTCGCGACATCCAGCATCCGCAGCATGAGATAGAGCTGACCGCGATGATGGATCTCGTGTTCGCCGAGGGCGCGCAGCCATTTCCACACTCTGGTCTGTGCGCCGCTCGTGAGCACGCATCGCAGCTGAAGATCCTCGGGTGTGAGCGTGGCGAGCAGAGCAAGCGTGTCGGCGTGCGTGCGCTCGAAGTAGGCGAGTACCGCATCATGACCTTCAGCCAGTTCGCGCCCGTGCCCGGGATAGCAGCTTGGTCGGCGATGAGCGTTCTCGGCGAAAACGTAGCGCTCCACGGCACCGAGGTGCCGAAGGATGTCGCCAAAGCCGAACGCTCCAGGGTGCGGCGCCCACTCCAGCCGCTCCGGCGGAATGCAGTCCACCACGCGGCGCGTACGTTCGCGCAGGCGCTCGTAGTACTCCAGAAATGCCTCGATTCGGGTGATCTCCATGGGTGGTGTCAGGTCGAAGGAACGGCGATGTGGATGCCTCGAATCAGACGTTATCGGGGATGACGGGCGTGGAACAGCCTTTGCCTGCCACGGTCGTCCATGGTCGGACGCGCCATCGCGAGACGAGGCCGTTGGTCACGCAGCGATCGTCTCTGGCGAACAATCCTGCGACCTCAGCGAGGTGCCCTCGAACAGGAGCACCGCTCCGTCGACGGGATCGGCCAGAGCGCCGGCGAGCAACAGTTCTCTCCGCGGCTGGTACGCACGCGTGCCCGAGGTGCGCAGCCCGCAGGGGCTCACGCCGCTCGAGATAATCGTCCACTACGTCGTAAAAGGGCACTGGTACAGGTCTCCTCAAACTGTACCGGCGCCCGTAGAAGAGCAGGTAGTGCATTTCGCCCGTCTCCGGTGATCGCGGCCGTGTGGGCCAATCACAGCCAGCTCCCACGTCTGAGCGACGAGCTCATGCCCGTAACTATGGTGCGGGTCTTCCTCGACGAGCTGATAGCCCTCTGCCTCGTACAGCCGCCGCGCCGCGTGCAGAACGTGGTTCGTCCATAGCGTGATCCGGCGGTAGCCCGCTTGCCTTGCAAAGCGCGTGCACTCCTGCACGAGCCGCTTGCCGATTCCCATTCCCCGGGCGTGCGGCTCGACGAGGAGCAAACGCAGCCTGGCGACTCCGCGTCGCCGCGGGTGCTTGACGAGAAAGACCGAGCCGACGTTCTCGCCGTCTTTTTCGGCGATCCAGCAGCGCTCCCGAGTGGCGTCGAAGTTTTCGATGAAATCCGCTACGATGCCGGCAACGAGCGCCTCGAATCGCTCGTCCCACCCATACTCCTGGTTGTAGAGCACACCGTGGCGATGTATCACCCATCCCATGTCACCACTATGGTGGGGGCGCAGAATGTACGGAACCCGATGTTCCTGCGGTGCGCCCAGCAGACGCTCGATCGTCTGCATTGCTGCCAGGAGACGCCGCTGGTCGGCGGCCGGCAGTCGCGTCAGCATTGTCTCGATGTCGGCACGCGACGCGCCATTGACCTGAGCGAAGGCCTTCTGGCCCCTGCTCGTGAGGGAGAGGAGAACCTGACGGCGGTCGGTTTCCGAGGTCCGGCGCTTGATCAGCTTGCGCTCCTCGAGGCTGGCGAGAAGTCGGCTCAGATATCCGACGTTTAGCCCCAACTCCTGGCCAAGATGTGTGGCCGTCGTCAGCTCGTGGTGCGCGAGCTCGTATATGAGCCGCGTTTCGGAGAGAGTGTAGTTGGTGCGGAGATAACCTTCCTGGAGGATGCCGAGCTGACGGGTGTAGAAGCGATTGAAGTGCCGGACGGCCTCGATGCGCCTCTGAAGATCGGTGTCCATAATGGCAAGTCGGCCTAATGACGGCGCTGCCGGCGCGCCTGGGGGAGTACCTGCTGACGGTTAATGGATTCGGGTCACACAGATCGAGCGGAATCCGTGGCTCCTGATGCCGACCCACCTGCGGCGCACCCAATAATTGCCATTGTATAGCAAGTACTTGACTACGGCAAGGAGTATCCCCCCAGGGCGCCGTCAGGCCGCCCTGGCGCGGCTGCATGCCGCGCCACCCTGGTGGCGGGATTCCTGCACTCTGCCGCCTCTTTCGCAGGCGGAGGCGGCAATGCGTGGGTTGGCGGGACGGAACGTGTTGGTAACGGGCGGGAGCTCCGGAATCGGACAGGCTATCGCCGTTCGCCTCGGGCGCGAAGGGGCGAACGTCGCGATCAACTATCGTCAGGAGCGCGAAAAAGCTGAGAACACTGCGGTTCAGGTACGAGAGGCCGTTCAGCAGTGCGCGGATGAGTTGCGGCGGTGCGGCGGCCGGACGGCTCTCCTCCAAGCCGACGTATCGCGCGAGGACGACTGTATCGAGCTCGTCCGACGTGCGTCGGATGAGCTCGGCGGACTCGACACTCTCATCAACAATGCTGGCATCCAGATGGCTGCCGACTCGCACGAGATGGAAGTGGAAGAGTTTGATCGCGTTCTCGCGGTGAATCTACGTGGTGCCTTCTTGTGTGCCCGCGAAGCGCTGCGCCGCTGGGTCGGTGCGGGACGTACTGGGGTGATCATTAACGTAACAAGCGTCCACGAGATCATCCCCAAACCACGATTCGTGAGCTACAGCGCCAGCAAGGGAGCGATGGGCAACCTGACGCGAACGCTGGCGCTCGAGTACGCGGGGCGAGGGATCCGTGTGAATGGAGTCGGTCCTGGCGCCACGATCACGCCGATCAATCGCAGCTGGGTGGAGGACGGGGAAAAGCGGCAGGAGGTGGAGCGCCACATCCCGATGCGACGCGCCGGTGAGGCGGAGGAGATCGCCGCGGCAGTGGCGTTCCTGTGCTCCGAAGATGCGGCCTACATCACAGGACAGACGCTGTACGTGGATGGCGGTCTCACGCTCTATCCGGCGTTCCGCGAGCCCTGGTCCTCCGAATGACGCTGGCCTCACTCGGGGGGCGGCGCGCGCCACGGCATCGCGGTTCAGTCGGCCGCGGTGCCTTCCTCGCGTCGAATGATGAGCGCGCGGCGGTGACGCTTATCCTCGTAGAGAGCGGCATCGGCGTCGGCGAGCGCCTGCTCGAGGGAGATGGGCGTCTTTGCCCTGAATGACACAGCGCCCACGGAAACGGACAATGGGTAAGCGCGACCGGAGGCGTTTGCCTCCCGGAGGCGGCTCTCCAGCCGTGCCGTAACGGCGTCGAGCGTGACGTCCGTGCCATTGGAAACGAGAATGACGAACTCGTCGCCCCCCCAGCGTCCGACCACGTCGGAGCCCCTCACCACGTCACGCAGGATGTCTGCTATCGCGAGGAGCGCGGCGTCGCCTTCCGCGTGGCCATGCTCATCGTTGATGATCTTGAGGTTGTCCACGTCCGTGAACAGCACCATCAGCGTGCGGTCACCCGCCCGTCGCGCCGCCCCGAGCTCGCGCTCGGCGTGCTGAAGGAAGCCACGGCGATTCAGGACGCGGGTGAGAGGATCGAGTATCGACTGTTCGCGCAGCTTCTCCTCAGCCAGCTTGCGTTCCGTGATGTCCCGAAACAGCGTCAGGATGCGTCCATCATCCAGGAGCGCACCTCCGACCTCCGCGTGAATGACCGCGCCTCTCTTTGTCAGCATCCGGCGCTCGGTGGTTACCGTGCCGTGCTCCTTCAGCTCGGTAAGGCGGACGGGTTGCAGGGCGAGATCGTCGGGATGGATCAGCTCGGCATAGTGTTTCTCGAGCAACTCGCGGTGGGTGTATCCCAGCATGCTGCAGATCCGCGCATTGACCTCTAGACACCGTGTCGCGGCATCGGTCACGATGATACCGTCCGATGCCTGCTCCATGAGCATCTGGTACTTGCGCGCGGACTCGCGCGCCGCGTCTTCGGCCCACTTCTGGATGGTGAGGTCCCGGTAATAGATCGCCAGATACCTGTCGCCAAGCGGGTTGGCGAAGACGACGTAGTACCGGTCATCCACCTGATCGCGATGCTCGAATGCCGCGGCGCGACGCGTCTCTGACGCACGCCGGAGCTCGCTCTCGAAGAAGCTGCCAGCCAGTGCCGGGAGGGCGGTCCAGATGACTTCGCCGAGCAGCTCACCGCGCGGACGGCCGGAAAGTCGCTCCGCTTCCCTGTTGAGGTACGTCAAACGCCAGTTCTCGTCCAGCAGAAGAATCCCCTCTGGGCACACCTCGAGGAGCGCTTCGGCGGCGGCGGGCGAGCGCGACAGGGTGTAGGACACGTGATGCGGCGCGTTCTGGTGAGATCGGACGCTCGGATGTGAGAGCGGGAGACAGCCAGAAGACGACTCGCTGGCGGGCCCGCAACCACGGATCCCACCGGCGACCATGAACGTCTAAGCCGCCGCTTTACTATCCCGTGAGATCACGCGCCACTATGCCGCTCAGGCATCCAATGGCTCCCGCCGCTTTGAGCAGCTCGCCGATCTCGACAGTAATGCAGGCGATGCCGTGCTCCTCGTAAAAGCGCTGCGAGACAGGGTTGCCGGCCGGCATGACGATCCGGCGTGGACCGAGCGGCACGAAATTGGCCGCCGCGCCGCGCGCCACCTCGTCGTCATCGGGAAAAAAAAGTACGCGGTACCCACGCTCGCGAAGCGCCTCCAGCCCGCGCCACGGAAAACGACCATGAGCGACGAGCGCCAGGTCGCGGTCCACTATGCGGAACTGGCCCATGAGGTGCATTGTTCCCACCGGCGAATCCACGATCAGCGCGTCTATGTTCTGTTCGCGAAGGGTTGTGGCCACCTGGGCTGCCCCCTCGGCGTTGGTGCGTAATCCGACGCTGATCACCACGGTGTGCGGATCGAGCCACATTGCGTCCGCCCCCTCAAATACGCCACGTCCGCCGATGCTGCGCAGAATCGGCACTCCCATATCTGCGATCCGACGCCCCACCCAGCGCTCCTCCCCCGCGCGAACGGTTGACGCAGGCCGTGCGATGATCGCGCCAGCGGGCGTCATGAACATGAGGTCAGCCACGAACATCATGTTGGGGGGCGGGCGCTGGGCTGGCTCCACGAGATGAACGTGCACGCCGTGCTCCCGATAACGATCGGCGAGGGTGTCGTGCTGCGCGGCAGCGGCGACGGGATCAGGCGCGTCCATCATCTGCATCGCATTAGGATCGGTCGACGTCGCCAGCTCACGGCCAGGTCTGTGAAGCAGCACGGCGCGAAGGGTCTGCCATTCGCTGTTGACGCCGCATTGAGCCCAGATCGAGCCAAGCTCTTCGCTCAGAGAACTGCGGCGGGGAGACCAGCCTGCTCCTCCGTAGGCGGCCGAGTCCCTGCGATCAGTGGGTGGGAGCGAGTTGATCGACGCCATGGCATCCCTCCGGGGAGCTGTCACGTGCGGGAAGATGGACCAGCGGCAGCCGCCGGCGCAAACGGTCCCTCGGCCGCCGCGCCACGCCGCGTTGTGGTAAGCCTGCAACGGCGATACACTGAAGGGGTATGATCAAAAAGTACGGGCCGGCGCCGGCTACCCCTGCTCCTGCCGGGTCGCGGCCAGGCCCCCAGCTCTCGCTGCCATGCTGCTGATTAGCGACTTCCTGAGTACCCGTTCGGGGGCTGTTCTCCTCGCCACTCTGGTCGCGGGATGTGCCACCGGGTCATCCGTGAGTACGACGACCACTGCCTCGCCCGTCGTCGTGGCTGCTCCTGCAGACAACCCACTCCTCGAGGATTGGTCGGGGCCGTTCGGCGGTGTGCCACCGTTCGACCGGGTTCGGGTCGACCAGTTCAAGCCGGCCCTCGAAGCTGGCATGGTTCAGAACCTCGCGGAGATCGACCAGATCACGGCCATCGGTGAGCCGCCCACCTTCGACAACACCATCGCGGCGATGGAGCGTGCTGGTGAGACGTTGAATCGAGTGCGCACGGTCTACGGTATCTGGAGCTCGACAATGAACACGCCGGACTTTCAGGCGGTCGAGCGCGAGATGGCGCCGGTACTGGCCGGCTTCTCCGACCAGATCACGCAGAATACGGCACTGTTCCGGCGGATCGAGGCCGTGTACGAAGCGCGTGAGCGCGCCGGACTGGACGCCGAGCAACAACGACTCGCGTGGCTCTACTACACGAATTTCGTCCGGGCGGGCGCGCGACTCGGCGAGGGTGACAAGGCACGGCTGTCGGAGATCAACCAGCAGCTGGCCAGGCTGTTCACGAGCTTCAACCAGAACGTCCTTGCCGACGAGAACGAGATGCATCTGGTGTTGCGCGACGAGGCCGATCTTGCGGGGCTGCCGGAGTCGGTGCGGGATGGCGCGGCGGCGGCCGCGACGGCGCGCGATATCCGTGACGCCTATGTGATCACCAACACGCGCTCGGCGATGGAGCCGTTCCTCACGTATTCGGAGCGGCGTGATCTGCGCGAGCAGGCATTCCGCATGTTCGTGAGTCGCGGCGATGGAGGTGGCGAGCGCGACAACAATGCGATCATCACCGAAATACTCGCGTTGCGTGCCGAGCGCGCGGCGCTTTTGGGCTACGAGACGCATGCCCACTGGCGTCTGGAGAACACGATGGCGCGTACGCCCCAGCGGGCTATGGAGCTGATGGAGGCGGTCTGGCCCGCCGCGGTGGCGCGCGTGCGCGAGGAGGTCGCCGACATGCAGGCCCTCGCCCACGCCGAGGGCGAGGAGATCACGATCGAACCATGGGACTACCGTTACTACGCCGAGAAGGTGCGGAAGGCCCGGTACGACATCGACGAGGACGAGGTCAAGTCCTATATGCAGCTCGACCGGCTTCGTGATGGAATGTTCTGGGTGGGCGGCGAGCTGTTCGACTTCGAGTTCCGCCCGGTGGAGGTTCCCGTATATCACGCCGACGTGCGTGTGTGGGAGGTGACCGACCGCACGTCGGGACGGCATGTGGGACTCTGGTACTTCGATCCGTTCGCGCGTCCGGGGAAGCGGTCGGGCGCCTGGATGAGTTCATACCGGCGGCAGCAACGGCTCGACGATCCGGTGACCACCATAGTTTCCAACAACTCCAACTTCGTGAAAGGCAGGCCCGGCGAGCCGGTGCTGATCTCAAGGAACGACGCGCGTACGCTCTTCCACGAGTTTGGTCACGCTCTCCACGGTCTGTCGTCCAACGTCACGTACCCGTCACTATCCGGCACGGCCGTCGCGCGCGACTACGTGGAGTTCCCATCACAATTGCTCGAGCACTGGTTCACCACGCCGGAGGTACTCCAGCGGTTCGCCGTGCACTATCGGACTGGGGAGCCGATGCCCCAGGAGCTCGCCGACCGCATCGAGCGGGCGGCAACCTTCAATCAGGGGTTCGCCACCGTAGAATACCTCTCGGGAGCACTAGTGGACATGAAGCTGCATCTCGCCGGTGATCTGCGCATCGATGCGCCGACGTTCGAGCGCGAGACCCTGGCGGAGCTGGGCATGCCTCGAGAGATCGTCATGCGTCACCGTACTCCGCACTTCCTCCACGTGTTCGGCGGGGACAGTTACTCCGCGGGCTATTATAGTTACCTGTGGTCCGATGTGCTCACGGCCGATGCCTGGGAGGCGTTCGTGGAAGCTGGCGGACCGTATGACCCCATGGTAGCGTCGAGGCTGCGGGCGCACATCTTCTCGGTGGGCAACACCATCGACCCGGCGGAGGGATACCGACGGTTCCGTGGCCGGGATGCGACCATTGACGCGCTCATGCGAAAGCGCGGGTTCCCAGTGACTGCGTCGAGTGAGGCGGAGGCGCCAGCGACGCCTGCAACGTCACCTCGGAAGTAGGTTTCCGATCGCCTCGGCTGGTCTGGAGTCTGATCCCCGCGCGGTCTCCAGCCCGGCGAAGCTGACGAGCTGTTTCTGCTCCTCGTCCCACAGGGCGAGGCGCATGGCTCGGATCGTCTGTGCCGGGGTGACCACCGTAGCCTCGTGGAGAAACTCGTTCTCGTCGTGGCAGCGCTGCAGGTTGTAGTGTGGAATGCGCGGCCCAAGGTGATGCACGTGGTGCAGGCCGATGCTTCCCGTAAACCACTGGAGCACGCCTGGAAGTCGCAGGTACGAGCTGCCCCGAACCGCCGCGGTGGCGTAGTCCCAGTTGGCGTGCTCCTCCCAGTACGTACCCTCGAACTGATGCTGGAGATAGAACAGTGTCACGCCAGCCATGCCCGCCAGATAGAGCGCCGGCAGGTAGACGAGCAACAATAACTTCGGGTCGAGCGCGAACAGGACGCCGACTAGCACGGCGATGGCCGCGTTGGTCGTCCAGACGCTGGTAATCTGTTGTCTCGTCGCCGCGCCCCGCGGCGGAATCCGCTGACCGATCATGAGTTGCAGCGGGCCGAGCAGGAGCAGCACCGCCGGGTGCCTGAAGAGGCGGTACCGGAATCTCGCTCCCCGCGGCAGTGCCTTATACTCCCGCACCGTCAGCGTGGCAACGTCGCCATGGCCGCGGCGGTCGAGATCTCCCGCGGACGCGTGGTGCAGTGAGTGGTCGCGGCGCCATCGGCTGAAAGGCGTGAAAGTCAGCACGCCCGTGATGAATCCGACCACTTCCGTCCAGCGCCGCGATGGGAGAAAGGAGCCGTGCGCGCAGTCGTGCATGATGATGAACGTGCGGATCAGGAGACCGGCGGCTGGAAAAAGCAGCACGAAGGTGAGAATGACGGAAACCGAGAGTGCTGCGAAACTCGCCCCCAAGGTGAGCACCAGAAGACCGAGAGTAATGGCGAGCTCGCTGATCGCGCGCCTTGTATCTGGTTGCTGATAACGCGCGATAATGGCGCGCCAGTCGTTGTCGGGCTCGTGCATTGTGTAGCTCCGTAGGGGGATGACCGGACTGAGGACTACCGGCCGGCCTGCCTGCAGCTCATCTTCGAGGGTCTCTCTCCCAGACCCTTCATGCTCTCGTACCAGTTCTACAACACCCTCCACATCGTCGGGATTCTGTTGTTGGTCACTGCGCTGGGAGGAATGGCCCTGCATGCCGCTAACGGCGGAACGCGGACGACCAATACCGCGCGCGGATTGATCGCCGCGCTGCACGGACTCGGTGCTCTTTTTATCCTTGTCGCCGGCTTCGGCATGCTGGCGCGCCTGGGTGTGATGCACGGCGCTGCATTCCCTGGGTGGGTGTGGGCGAAGCTCGTGATCTGGGCCCTTCTCGTCGGTGCCGCGTTCGCTCCGTACCGCTGGCCGGCGCTCGCACGTCCAATGCTGCTGGCACTTCCGCTTCTTGGCGGTCTCGCCGCCTACATGGCGATCTACAAGCCGATCTAGTTTCCAGAAGTGCGATCTACAAGCCGATCTAGTTTTCCAGAAGTGCACTCGCGGCCTCCGTGGTCGCGGCCAGCCGGGCAGCCGCTATTCGCGGGCTGCCAACCAGAAACATGCCACGGACACGCCGCCGCGTCGAGAAGGGGCTCTGAAGCTGGTTTGTGGACGTTCGCTGGCCACGAGTTGGGGCTCCCGTGGCTGCCCGACGGAAACCGAACGAGTCCCTCTAGTCCGTCTCTTTCAGACGATCGCGCAGGGGATGCCTCGAGAACACTGGCTCGCCCAACAGCAGCCGCGCCACGGTGCCCGTCCCCGGCATAAGCGATTCGTAAAGATCAAGCAGCAGCACATCGGCCTCTCGGTCGCGACCCGCAGATGCAGTGATCTGCAGGTATATCACGGCGAAGCGAACGGCTTCTGCCTGGTGCTCCTCGCGATTACCGAAGCCGTAGACCTCAGGGTCAGTGATCGCCGGCACTGTCGCCCAGACTCCGTCGAGCAGCGTCGGTCGTGTGCGCTGCAGGCGATGCCCGACCTCGTGCGCGAGCATACCTCGCAGATCGTCAATCGAGCGCGCGGTGTGCGGATCGAGCGCTATGGAGTCTGTGGCTGGCGAGTAGAGCGCGGCGTCGCCAGCTCGCCGATGAGCCTCGGAGAGCAGCCCGATTGGCGCGCGTGGCCGTCCCGCGATCGCATAGAGAGTGTCGGCGAACCCGCTGGCGGCAAGGACCTCAATGATGGCGTGCGGCGCGACCCCGTCGCGCAGGAGTGCGCCCGGCTCCTCCAACAGCATCTCCGGAGCGGATCGTCCGCCAAGAAGCAGGCTGATCGCTTTCGGTTGCGCCGTCTCGAATCGCCCCCAGCCTGTTATGTCGAAGGCCGTATTGGCTGCAGACCGACTGGCCACGACGCGCATGGCCCACACCGGCGGCCGCCCATCAGTATGCGTGACGATCACTGGAACCGGTATCACGCCTGCGGTGCCGTCCGGCCGAAAAACCATCCACCGGTCCGCCACGTAGAGCTGGCCCTGCCGGGGTTCGGTCCCGCGCAGGATGAGCGTACCCGGAACGACAGCGGCGAACTTGCCGGGCGTGCCGATTGCGTAGGTGGCGCGCGGCGACGAAGCGAGAGCTGCTGCGGTGCGGCGCACGTCCTGAGACATGCCAGGAGCCGCCGTCGCGACGAGCAGCGCGACTGCGGCAGGCAGGCCAAAGGGGCTCCCCATCCGTGAGCTGACCGACAGGGTAACCCCCGGGCGGACGGTGGCCATGACCGGCGTGCAGGTGGCCTCCATGCAAGGCCGATGCCGGTTGGGACATCATCGTGACGAGCGACCCTGGATTCGGTTTCGCGCGATGAACGTGGCGCGCGGCGGTGTGCTCG
Organism: uncultured Gemmatimonadaceae bacterium; assembly: GCA_964636485.1. Taxonomy (GTDB): domain Bacteria; phylum Gemmatimonadota; class Gemmatimonadetes; order Gemmatimonadales; family Gemmatimonadaceae; genus CAYXRS01. The sequence goes on along the minus strand of CAZWSO010000013.1, from coordinate 3,956 downwards.
CGCACCGGCGATGCCACCGCCGCACCCTTCGCCCGCACCTTCGGCTCAAACGCGTGCCTGGGTGGTCGCGTGCTCACGGGCCCACGCGTCACGAGCCGGCTTGCCAGTCTCCAGGTAGGTCTTGACCCGAGCGAGATCGTCGTCCAGCTGATGTTAGGATCGCTGCCCATGATCCGAAGCAGCGCGTGGCCGAGCGCGCCGCCCGGCGCACGATGGCTCATCTTGATGTCCACGGAACGGCCGCACGCCGCGTCTCCCCGCTTCCCGATCGGGCCGGTATGTTTGCGGAATGAATCATCGAGCCCCCTTCATGCTGCTCGTTGCGCTCGTCGCGGCGTGCGGGCCGCCCAGAGCCACGGCACCATCCGCAACACCCGGCCACGCGGACGCGGTGATCAGCGCAACCGATGGCGACGCGGAGGCCCTCATCGATGTCGCCGCCGACCTCCCAGTGGGGACGCCGCCACCGCCGGGATTGCCTGTTCAGCCCGGTAACCTGCAGCGCGCCCTGGGTGACGTGCGAGGCCCGGCCCGGCTCGTGCTCGGGCCCGGACACCATCTGCTCGCCCCTACGGCATTCACGGACTCCTCTTGTGGCAACTGCGAGGAGGCGAATACCGCGGTGCCCGCCTCCTTCGGTATCCGTCTGTCCGGCCGCGGCATTCGCCTGACCGGCGCTGATCCTGACCAGACGATCATCCACACGAACGCCGGGTATGGCGTTCTCTTCGACGGTTGTGATGGGTGCGTGCTCGAGCGTGTCACCGTGACATCGGGACAGCGTGACGACGATGGACGGGCCACCAGCGCTGCGGTGGTGGTCCGCAACGGCGCTGTCACCCTTGCCAACTGTGTTTTGCGCGACAACATCGGTGACTCGGTGACGGTCACGAAGACAGTGGTGGGGATCGCCGGTGTCGCTGGTCGCGAGAACGCAGATATTACCGTCCGGTCGTGCCGGATCGAGCGCAACTCCTGGGACGGGATCGCGTTGTATCGCGGCGCTCGGGCGACGATCTGGGACAATGTGGTGGACGGAGTGGACAAGGCATCGGGTGCCCGCGTGGGGGGTGGACGCGGTGTGGGGATCGGGCTCACGTGGGATGCACATGCATTAGTGGAAGGAAATCTGGTGCGACGCTACTGGAAGGGAATCGGCGTCTTTGTGGATGCGCGGGCCGAGGTCCGGGAAAACATCGTCGAGGACATTCTCACCTGGGGACTGGCGTATTGGGCGGCAGGGGAGGGAATGCCATCGGGGCGCTTCGAGGACAATGTCGTGTTCGAGACTGGAGCGTGTGGTGCCATGATCTCTCGCGACCGCGTCGGGGACGATCCGGGTACCTTCATCGGCAACGTACTGGTGCGCACCACGCAGAATCCCCGCTATGACTCCGGCGAGCCGTACTGCACGCAGCGCCCGATCGCCCGCGCTGCCGTACCGTCTGGTTTCACCATGCGCGACAATCTTATTCACGATGTCCGCCAGCCAGGCGATGCGCCGCTCGATGCGGAGGTGAGCCGCGATGCTCTTCGGCGCGGAGCAGCGGAGCTCATGTCGCGTCTGGAGCAGAGACCGGCGTTGCGCGAGTCTTTCTTCTTTCGCCGGTTCTGGTGGGTCGATGCGTCATCGCGCTGAGCGCAGGCTGTTCATATCTGCCGGTGTCGTCACACTGCTCGTGGCGGGCGCGTCAGCAACTGCCGCGCAGGATCAGGTAGCGGCGCGAGCCGAAGGGGTACGCCGGCACACCATAGAGCGGCTCTATTCGTATCCGCGACTTATCGGGACGGCACCATCCGCGTACGTCTGGTCTTCAGACGGTTCGCGCCTCGCGTTTCTCTGGAATGACGAAGGCCAGGAGTTCCGCGACGTATGGTTGGTGGACGGCGAAGGGGCGCGTCCGCGCCGACTGACGCACCTTCCCCGGCCGGCCATTCCCGAGGATCCAGGCGGCGACATCGCCGCTATCGAGCGCGAGATTCACGCCGAGCGCCACCCGGGAGTGACGGCGCTCATCTGGCATCCCGACGGCGAGCGTCTGCTCTTCATCTTCGAGGGAGAGCCGTACGCGATCAGGCCGCGTGAAGGGGCCGTACGGCTGATGGCGGAGCGCGGCGCCATGGGGCAGCTCAGCTTCTCTCCCGACGGCCGGCTGCTGTCCTTTCTTCGCGGCGGCCGGTTGTGGGTGGGTGAGCTTCGGAGCGACTCCATCACCAGCCGTCCCATCGGCTCTGCGCCCACGGATCGAGCAGCCGTGCAGTCCGTGCGCTGGTCGCCGGACTCACGAATGCTGGCGATCACCGAGGTGGACCGCAGCCAGGTACCGATGCGCGGCATCCCGGATTACCTGACCGAGGAACCGACCCTCGTGCAGGTGGCGCGTCCTTATCCGGGCGAGGAGGCCGGTACCCGCAGGCTCGGCCTAGTGGATGTGAGTTCGGACGAGACACGCTGGGTGGAGCTCGAGGGTGACTCCGGCGATCTCATCTTCGGTCTGGAATGGTCGCCGGATTCCCGCACTCTGGTTGTGGATCGGAGCGATCTCTTCGTGAACGACCGGCGTATCCTTCTGATCGACGCAAGGAGCGGAGCGTCGCGCTTGCTCTATCGCGAGGTCGACACCCTGAATGTCACGGCGCAGTGGCAGGTGGAGTGGGCCCCCGACGGCAAAGGGATCTACTTCCTTTCCGATCGCGACGAGGACTATCATATCTATTACGTGCCGATCACTGGCGGGCGTCCGGCGCGAATCACTTCCGGCGACTGGGCGGTCTTCTCTTTCCACGTTTCGGAGGCGGCGCGCTCGATCTTCCTGGTTGGCAATCGCGGGCGGCCGGAGGAGCGACACATCTATCGTGTGGCGCTGCGAGGTGGCTCGGTTGCGCAAGTGAGCCAGCGCCCCGGCAACCATTTACCAGTCTACTCTCCGGATGGAGGGCGTGCGGCGGTGCGCTTTTCGAGCGATGATGCGCCTCCCGATCTGTACATTACCAAACTGGATGGAGAGCACGGAAGGGAACGTGAAACCCGGGTGACGCACTCACCGCTTGATGAATTCGACGAGTACCACTGGGCTGGAGCACGATACGTCACGTTCCCCAGCCACGCGGACGGCGTGCAGCTGCACGGACGCGTGATTCTTCCACCTCGATTCGATCCGGCGGGCCGTTACCCCGCGATACTGGGATCGACCTACAGCAACACCGTGCTCAACCAGTGGGGTGGCAGAACGGCGCACCCCAATTGGGGAGTGGACCAATACCTGGCGCAGCAGGGCTTCGTAATACTGCAGGTGGATGTCCGAGGGAGCGCGGGACATGGGCGCGCCTACCGCCGCCGTATCCGGCTCGACTACGGCGGGATAGATGTAGACGACCTTCACAGCGGCGTGCAATACCTTGCCACGCTCGGCTATGTGGATACGAGTCGCGTTGGGATCTGGGGTTCCAGCTACGGCGGGCTCATGACCGCGATGTCGCTTTTTCGGAAACCTGGCGTTTACCGAGCCGGAGTCGCCGCTGCGCCCGCCACGAATGTGCGCCATGCGCTCACCGGAGAGATGCGTGTCATGGAATCACCGGTGCGACGCCCTGCCGCGTACGACAGTGCGTCCGCGATCACGTTTGCCAGCGGGCTGCAGGATCGCCTCCTGATCCTTCACGGTATGCGCGACTGGATCGTGCTCTTCAGGGATTCGATGACGCTCCTGCATCACCTCATTCTCATGGAGAAGAACGTGGACGTGGTCGTCCTGCCCGACGCGCAGCATGCCTGGACACAGGAGGGCTCCAGGCAGGTACGGTACGCCTACGGCAAAGTGGTGGAGTTTCTGGAGCGGCACCTTGGCGGCGGGGACGAGAGGCCGGGACCTCGGGAGAGCCCCGATCGTATGCCGCCGTGACCCGGTCTCTACTGGCGCCGTGACCCAGTCGTCTACTGCCGCCGTGACCCAGTC
>CAZWSO010000012.1:0-29789 GCA_964636485.1 uncultured Gemmatimonadaceae bacterium | reverse complement strand
ATTCGCCCGCCAGCAGCTCGTAGGCGAGAAGTCCGGCGGCGTAGATGTCCATGCGATGATCGGCTTGGGGATCGCCGGCGAGCTGCTCGGGCGCCATGTAGGCGGGTGTTCCGATCGCGACGCCACCGGTGGTGACACCGGAGATTGGAAGCGCGACGCTCAGCGCCTTGGCGACGCCGAAGTCGGTAACGAGGGCGTGCGCGCCAAGCGTGAGGATGTTGCCCGGCTTGATGTCGCGATGCACGATTCCGCGCGCGTGGGCGTACGCGAGCGCGTCAATGACGTCATGCATCATCCGCACGACATCGCGAACGGGGAAGCGGCCGCGCGCGGCGAGCCGCTCCCGCAGCGACTCGCCCTCGATGAACGGCATGGTGTAATAGAGCAGTCCATCCACCTCACCGGCCGCGAGCAGCGGCACAATGTGCGGGTGGTGAAGCTGGGCGGCGAGCTGAATCTCGCGGCGGAAGCGCTCGGAGTTCACGCCGGCGGCCAGCTCCGGCGGTAGCAGCTTGATCACCACTCGCCGGCCGAGCGCCTGTTCGGTGGCCACAAACACGCGGCTCATGCCGCCGCCCCTCAGCTCGCGGTCGAGCCGGAAGGCGGGCGCAAGCGCGTTCTCCAGTCTCTCGAACAGTTCGTCGGTCATACACGGGGAAGCCAGGGGCGGCTCAGGAAGCATAGCGTCTCACCATTGGACACGCGAGACGAGGGAAGGGTGCGCCACGGGCCCTGCAGGCAGCATGAAAGCCCCCGGTGACTGTGTTCAGGCAGGGAGCCCTGCTACTGAATCTGGGACGGCCGCGGCCGGGCTCGGAACTGCTCGTACAGCCGCGTATGGCGGTCAATGAGCGGCACCGCGCTTCCACGAATGAAAAGGTGGCGCACGTTCGTGCGCACGTCGAGCGGGTCGCCGTCGGTCACGACCAGGTTGGCCACCTTACCGACCTCGATGCTCCCGTACCGGTCATCCACGCCCCAGATGCGTGCGGCGTTGATCGTGATAGAGCGGATCGCCTCGTCGGGATCGAGCCCATAGGCGACAGCGAGCGCCACGTTGTACGGGAGATTGCGGGCGTTCGCCGCGTCGTTCGTCTGGAAGGCTATCCGGACGCCAGCGCGCGCGAGCACGCCTGCATTGGCGTACACCATGTCGTACGGGTCGGCCGGGCCTGGCTGGGATGTCGTCGGCCCAACGATCACGGCCACATTTCGTGCGGCCAGCGTGTCGGCCAGCATCCACGCCTCGCGCGCGCCACGCAGTACGACGGTCAGCCCGAAGGTGTCGGCGAGCGCGAGCACGCCACGGATCTGGTCCGCCGATTCGACATCGAACAGCGCCGGCAGCTCCCCGCGGATCACCGGCACCAGCGCTTCGTACTGGTGATTTGCCGGGCCGCTGGCGCCGCGCTGCCGAGCCTCACCGTACGCTTTCGCCGCATGCAGAAGCTCGAAAATCTCGCGCACGCGCTGCTCGCGTTCACGAGCGGCCTCGGCTGGCGACCGTTGGCCGCCGAATGCGAAACCGAAGCGGCCCACGCCACCTCCGGCGGCCGGGTAGCTGAAGACCATGGCCGCTCGCCGCTTCACGCCCATCTCGGCGGGGGTCCAGCCCGCCAGGTCCATGAGGCTCGCCTGTCCGCTCACCAGACCACCCGACCCGGACGTGATCACTGTGGTCACGCCGTTCACGCGCGTTACCGGGATCAGCTCCGAGTGAGGGTTCACGGCGGTGAGACTCACGTTCTGCGGGTTCATGTCACCCAGCTCCCGCGTATCCTCCGGGCCGGGTACCGACCCGATCTCGGTGAGGCCGAGCCGCGTGCCCGAATTGATGAAGCCCGGATACACATAGAGCCCGGAGGCATCGATTAGCGTGGCGCCCGCCGGCGCATCGACGTTCGCCCCGACGGCGACAACGTGGCCGTCGCGGACGACGACGGTGCCGTTCGGGATGGGCGAGCCCACCACAGGGACAACAGTGGCGTTGCGAATCACGTACGTGGTGCCGGCGTCCTGCTGTGCGCGCAGCGCGAACGGCGCCATGACAGTGAGTGCAAGCGCGCCTGACAGCGCGCGGCGCGGCAGGGAGAGGAGCCGGGTCATCGCGATCTCTCCGAGGTGGCGGCTACGGGTGTAGGAGGCGTGCGGCGCAGGCGCTCCATCAGATCCTCCAGCGTGGGTGCCGTGCTCCTGTCGAAGAACACGCGTCCGTCAATGAGCGTCATCTCCACCCGCGATGCCGGAGCGAACGGGTGGCCGTTGAAGATGGCGAGATCGGCATCCTTGCCGACCTCGATCGAGCCGACGCGGCTGTTGATGCCCAGCTGCCAGGCGGCGTTGAGCGTGATCATCCGCAGCGCCTCCTCTTCGGGCACGCCGCCGTACTTCATCGCCTTGGCGGCCTCCTGATAGAGGCGGCGCGCCCGCTCGTCCGAATCGGAGTTGATGGACACGCGGACTCCGCGCTCGTACATGATCGCCATGTTGTGTGGTATGGCATCATACGCCTCGATCTTGAACGCCCAGTTGTCGGCAAAGGTCGAAGCGCCGCTGCCGGCGGCGGCCAGCTCATCCGCCACCTTGTAGCCCTCCAGCACGTGCTGGAAGGACGCTATGCGGAAGCCGAAGTCTCTCGCGACATCCAGCAGCATCAGGATTTCGTCGGCGCGATAGGAGTGTGCGTGGACGAGCCGTTTCCCCTCTATGATCTCGACGAGCGTCTCCAGCTGGAGATCGCGACGGGGCGGAATCGGCGCGGACTGTCCGCGTCTGACATTGCGGCGCTCCTGCTCGTAGCGCTGCCAGGTCGCGCGGTATTCCTGCGCCTGCGTGAACGCCTCGCGCAGCAGTGCCTCCACACCCTGCCGCGTGCGCGGATATCGCTGCTGCGCGCCGGGAAGGACGCTGCGGTTGCTTTGCCGCACATTCTCTCCGAGCGCGAACTTGATCCCCGGCGGCGCTCCCTCGAACATCATGCTGTCCACCGGCAAGCCCCAGCGGAGCTTGACGACGGCGTTCTGACCGCCAATGGTGTTGGCGGAACCGTGAAGGATGTTCAGGGTTGTGACGCCACCGGCGAGCTGGCGGTAGACGCCTATCGGGTCCTGCCGCAGGATATCGTCGATCCGCACCTGCGCGGTGATGGATTCGGACCCCTCATTGATCGCCTCGGACATCGAGTGCGAGTGCGCATCGATGATTCCGGGGATCACCCACTTGCCGGCGCCGTCAATCACCCGGGCGCCGGCGGGCACTGGGACATTGGCGCCGACGGCGGCGATCCTGCCGTTACGAATCACGATCGTACCCCCCTCGATCGTGCCGTGCGATGCCGTCATGATCGTGGCATTGGTGATCGCAACCAGATCCGCGCGCGCCGGTATCGGCACGGTGAGCGCCGGAATCGTGTCGGCGGGTGCGTGGAGGCGCGGTGCGGCTGCGCGGGGAGACTGGTCGTCTGCGCGCCGCGTCTGTTGAGCGTCGCCGCCGGCCGGAAGCGCCAGCGCCCCTGCGAGCAGGGCCGCCAGCAGCGGCGATCCGTTGCGAAGGTGGGTGGGGCCGGTCATGGCTGCCTCGTTCCGGTAAAGGTGATGCTCCCGAGCTCGCCGAGTGAGCCCGTGCCGGTCATGCTGTTACCGTCCACCCTGCCGTTGAAGGTGACGGTCATCGTCTCTCCACCTATTGCGAGTGTGACGCTCCACCGCACGGTGTTCCCCTGCACAGCTCCATTGTCCACGGGGACGGTGCCGAATTCCGTTGCCATCGTACCAGCGAGCGCGCCGCCGCTCGGCTGAACATTGAGCGTGGCGCTCGAAGCGCCCTGTGGGCTCGAGATGGTGAGCGACCACGTACCACCAACCTGCGCCGCCCGCGGCTCGCCGCCTTCACGCGAAGCGCCGGCTGCGCCACCCCGACCGCGCGGGCGCTCCGCCGGCGACGTTTCGTATCGCACGCCGTCAACGAATACCATTCGCACGCGCTCCGAATTGGAGAGCAGCGGCCCCTCGGCCACGATCAGGTTCGCGATCTTGCCGGCCTCGATGCTGCCGAGCCGGTCGCCGACGCCGGCGATCTCGGCGGGCTGGATTGTGAGCGCCTGGAGTGCCGCGTCGGCCGGGAGGCCGGCGCTCACCGCCCTGCGCACATTCGCGATGAACTCCGCCGGACTGAGCGAACCCGAGGCGAGCGCGAAGCGGATGCCGGCCGCATGCAGCGCGGCCGCATTTCCCTCGACCATGCGTTGCACGGCGCTGTCCGCGGACGCGCTGTCCGTGAGCGAACGTCTCAGGCTGGCGCGGTACGCCCAGCCGGTGACGTTGGTGGAGCGAGGGAAATCCACCGTGACAACGGCGCCGCGCGCCTGCCGCAGCGCATCGATGGCGAGGAACCCTTCCGTGGCCCCGACGACCGTGAGGGGGAGGTCGAACTCCCGCGCCATGCGGACGGCGCGGCGAATCTCGTTCTCCGTGGAGGCGGCGAAGAACACCGGCATCTCGCCGCGCACCACGGGCACGAGCGCGTCCAGATCGGGATCGTGCCCGGGACGTGCCATTCCGCGGGCGCCGCGATCGTAGGCGTCGCGAATCAGGCCATGGCGCCGCGCATCGTGTAGTGTCTGCCGCTGGTAGGCCTGCACGCCAAGGAGCGTGCCGGGATAGCGGCCCGGCGTTCCCTCGAATCCCATGTGCATGGCCACCGGCGACCGCACGATCATGCTTTGCTCGAAGCCGTCACGCAAAGGCACCAGGGCGCTTTGGCCGCGGAAGGTGCCACGGGCCGGCGAGACGAGGACGGTGGTGATGCCATGATCCCGCGCGGCACGCACATCGCCGTCGGCGATGCGCAGCTCGCGGGCCACCTGGCGTCGCGGATCGAGGCCGTTGAACTCGGACTGCTGCTGCTGGCCAGATTGCTGTGCGGCCGCCATGGCGCCGAAGCGTCCGCCGGTGGGTGCCGGCGGTGCCGGCAGGCCCATGGTGGTGGTGAGATCGATCAGCCCCGGGTAGACGGTGCGGTTCGACAGGTCGAGGACGCGCGCATCGGCTGGGATGCGGACGTTGGTCCCGACCGCCTCGACGAGCCCGTCGCGAATCACGATCGTCCCCCGCTCGATCACGCCGCGCGTCACTGTTTCGATCCGCGCGTTCGTGAGCGCCCAGGTGCCCTCCTGGGCCTGTGCGTGGGACACCGCGAGCACGAAGGCGCCGGCAATGGCGGCCGTTCGCAGCGGCAGTGGCAGGTGCATGAAGCTCTCCCGACGATGAGTCGAGGTGCGGTCGGCGGAGCCCGATCGCACCCTTGCATGTATGCTACGGGACGGACGGCTGTCCGGGTACCCCGATGTCTGGAGCTACGCGCCAGCGAGCTGGAGTGTTGGATCCGCAGCCTTCCGCATCGAGCGGCCGGTGCACTCCGAGTGCTAACTTACCGTGGCCGTGCCCGCGCCGGCCCGCTGTCGCACGGCTGTCGGCCCCTTCAGCCGCGGAGGAGGCATCATTCTTAGAGACCTGCGCGAGATCGCAGTTGATGAGCTCTGGGCCTACAGGGAGCTCGCATACCAGTTCACGCTGCGCGACATCCGCATCCGCTACAAGCAGGCAGTGATGGGGTTCGCATGGGCCATCCTGATGCCGGCGCTCATCATCGCTGCCGGTACGCTGGTACGGTTCGCGATGGCGTACATGGGAGGAAGTACGGTAGAGACGGTGGACGTGGGGCGCATGGCGGTCAAGGCGCTTCCGTGGGCGTTCTTCGTGGGAGCGGTCGGCTTCGCTACCAACAGCCTGGTCGGGAATGCGTCGCTCGTCCAGAAGATCTACTTTCCACGCGAGGTTCTGCCGTTATCCGCGACCCTCGCGCAGGGCTTCGATTCGCTCATCGGCACCGTCACGCTGCTTCTGGCGTTTCCGCTGCTCGGCATCTGGCCCAGTTCGTCGTGGCTGTGGGTGCTGGTGCTCGTGCCGCTTCTATTCGCCTTCACCACCGGTGCCGCGCTGCTCGTGGGCGGTGCCAATCTGTTCTTTCGGGACGTGAAGTACATCGTGCAGGTGCTGCTCACCTTCGGCATCTTCTTCACGCCGGTGTTCTTCGAGCCGCAGATGTTCGGACCGACCGGGGCGCAGCTCATGATGCTGAATCCCCTCGCGCCGCTGCTCGAGGGGATGCGTCTGGCAATTGTGGACGGGCACCATCTCACCTCTGGGCTACTCTCCGTGGATGCGCAGGGACGGGAGGTCATCGTCTGGTCGCCATGGTATCTGGTGTACGGGGCCGTGAGCTCGCTGGTGCTGCTGGTGGGAAGCGCGGTCGCCTTCCACCGCTCGGAGTCCGTCTTCGCGGAGTACGTCTGATGCGCGCCGCGTCGGTGACAGGCGGTGGCTGATGGTCGCGTCGAGTTTCACGGCGTCTGGAAGAAGTTCAGGCGAGGCGAGCTGCACGACAGTCTGCGCGACCTGGTGCCGGCCGTGGTGCGGCGGCTGGTCGCGCAGTCACCCTCCTCTGCGCTGGCCCGTAACGAGTTCTGGGCGGTGCGGGATGTCTCGTTCACGGTGACGCCGGGACAGGCGCTGGGGATCATTGGCCCGAACGGCGCCGGCAAATCCACCGTCCTCAAGCTGCTCACCCGCATTCTGCGCCCGACACGCGGCTACCGCCGCGTGGACGGGCGCATCGGCTCCCTGATCGAGGTTGCGGCCGGCTTTCACCCGGACCTGACCGGCCTGGAGAACATCTACCTCCAGGGCGCGATCATGGGGATGCGCCGCACCGACATCAGGCGCGAGTTCGACGCGATCGTCGAGTTCTCCGAGCTGCCTGACTTCATCGATACTCCGGTCAAGCGATTCTCCAGTGGCATGAACGCCCGGCTCGGCTTTGCGATCGCCGTGCACCTCAACCCGGACGTGCTGATCATCGACGAGGTGCTGGCGGTGGGCGACTACGCCTTCCAGCACAAGGCATTCGAGCGCATCAGCGAGATGACGAAACGAGACATCCCGGTGGTGATCGTCTCCCACCAGCTGGAGCGAATTGCTCAGCTGTGCAGCGAGTGCCTGTTGCTCGATCGAGGTGGCGTGGTGGAGCGCGGCACGCCGCAGGCGTGCATCTCGCGCTACGTTCTCGGAGGGCTGGGTGCCGCTACCGGCCCGGACGCGCCCATCACCGTCCAGCGGGTGGAATTGCAGACACCGGTGACGATCCGTTCCGGCGAGCAGGTGCGCCTCGCCGTGGACGGGGAGGTGAACACCGGTCGAGAGCCCGGGCACACGATCGTCGTCGCCGTGCGCGCGCTGCGCGACTCTCAGGTGGTCTTCGCCACGACTCTGGCTCAGGAGGACGTGGAGCTCCCATCAGCGGGGCCGTTCCACCTGGACGTCAATCTTCAGGCAAACCTGGGCCGCGGTCTCTTTGCCGTGGAGACGATCGTTTGGCACCGCCGTGACCGCCGCGAGCTCGGCCGCGGCCCGCAGGTTCTGTTCGAGGTTGGGGAGGACCCGGGCTTTCACGGCCTCGTCAATCTGCACGCCCGCATCCATGCAGGAACGAAAGGCTCTACAGGATCGGGCGGCTGAGCGAATCTTGCGGATCGTCATTCGTGTGATGGGCCAGCTCTGCGTCCCACCGCGAAGAGATCGGCAAACTCCTTCGTCCGGTCACGTGTAGAGCCCCAGCTCGTGATGCCTCGCCCCACGGACTCGGCAAGGTGGCAGGGACCGCCCTCATCTTTCGACAGGCGGTCCCTCCGGCACGATCCGTCAGTCCAGCGACTCGACCACCTTCGTGTCACCTGTCTTGTCGCCAAGCCGGCGTCCTTCGGGATCGGTGATGACGAGTACCAGCTCGATAATGCCGATTGCGAAGCCAGCGAGCCCGATGAGGGCTCCGATGAACCAGCCGAGCACCGGCAGCGTGTAGATGAAAAAGGCTGCTATGCCGCTGATGGCGAATGGCCAGTTACGCCGAAGCGAGGTTTCGATATTCATCGGGCCGCCATCGAGACGCACCGGCCGGAGCTTCATCACCTTCTTGCCGAGCGACCGCCCGCGCATGAAGTCCACCTCGAGGCCATCACGCACGAGCCAGTAGGCCGTGCCGGCCAGCCAGCCGATGACCGGCACGAATCCCAGGACGCCGGCGACCACCGCATCGATGATTCCCGCAATAAGCCGTTTGCCCAGGTCGGCCTTTCCGGTTGCCGGGGTCGCACGAGGCGCGCTTTCAAATCCGGTCTGCTGGTTCTGCTCCACTGTCCCTCCTGTGTTGAGTGCTTCGTACCCGTCTCGTCACGGCGCCGACGTTTGCAGCGAATCCCAACCGGCAAAGCGGCGCCCCGAATCCTCCGAGAGGATGAAGGTGTGCGCCAGTCCGAACATCGCACCGCGCGTGATTCTGCCTTCCTCATCGCCGCGCGAGATCTCCTCCAGCCGGTCCGAATGTCTGCGGGCGAGCTCGAGATTGGCCGCGGGGACCCCGCTTTCCTCGGGAGTCTGGCCGGAGCGCTCATGCGCGCGCAACAGCGCCAATCCGGTCCATACGTACTCGCTGGGGGGCATGGCGTGCTTCTGGAGCGCCTCGGCCAGTGAGATTCTGGCGCGGCCCATCCCCCGCAGCGCCGACACGGCATCGCCAAATGTCGCGCGTCGCTCATCCTCCACTCTGCGGCTGCGCTCGTTCACGTCCTCCGCAAAGGCACGGGCCGTCGTCCAGGACTCGTCGGTCACAGCGAAGAAGCGCTGCGCCCGGACCTCGGAGATCACGCCATTTGCAGGCGGGGTGAAGTCCACCTCCTCCTCGAGCTCGTTGAGCACACGCGTGACCTCGAGCTGCCGTCCCAGGCCGGCATCCGCATCACCCAACTGCCGGTCGAGAAACCAGGCGCCGCCGCCGATCACCGCCACAATCAGGACGAGAACGACAATCATGGCGATCCCGCACCCGATCAGTACCTTGGCCGTACCACTCATCCCCTGGCGGGGCGGAGCAGGGTCGAGCGGGGCTCCGCCTATCGGCGGTGGGCCACCCGGGGGCGGAGTGCCGGGACCGGGGGGAGTGGTCATCGTGCCTCCTCCAAATACTGGTAAGGGAAGGTTGCGAGGATATTGGCTCTTCTGGCGCGAATGTCCAGACCGGATGCGAAAAGGAGCTTGCCGCAACTTGCCTTGCCGCGGAGCCGTGGCAGCCTAGTATTGCGCGGGAAGCATTCGCCTGCCTGGAGGAGCGGTTGAGAATCGTAGTGATCGGAGGTGGACCCGCGGGGCTATACTTCGCCCTGCTGATGCGCAAGGCGGATCCCGCACATCACATCGTGGTGCTCGAGCGGAATGCCCCCGACGCCACTTACGGGTGGGGGGTAGTCTTTTCCGATCAGACCCTGGAGAATTTCCGAGCCGCCGATCCGGATACCTATGGCGCGATTACGGAGCACTTCGCGCACTGGGACGACATCGACATCCATTTTCGTGGGCGGACGATCACGTCCGGTGGCCACGGCTTCAGCGGCATCGCGCGGGTCACACTGCTGCGACTCCTCCAGGAGAGAGCCGCAGAGCTGGGTGCGGATCTGCGCTTCGGCTGCGAGGTCGCTGATGATGCGCAGCTGGCCGCCATGGGGCTGGGAGATGCCGATCTGGTCGTCGCCGCCGATGGGGTGAACAGTACCATGCGCGCGAAGTACGCCGGGAATCTGAGTCCTGACCTGGACGTGCGGCCGAATCGCTTCGTCTGGTTCGGCACCACTCGGCAGTTTCCGGCGTTCACGTTCATCATCGTCGAGAACGAGCACGGCGTCTTTCAGGCCCATGCTTATCGGTTCGATGAGCGCCACTCGACCTTCATCGTCGAATGCGACCAGGAGTCGTGGATGCGCGCCGGGCTCGACCGGCTGGACACGACTGAGACGCTTGTCGCGTGCGAGCGTTTGTTCGCGCCCTGGCTGGAGGGACATGCCTTGCTCAGCAACGCGGCGCACCTGCGCGACTCGCCTTGGGTGCGCTTTACCCGGGTCAGCAACGAGCGATGGTACTATGGGAACCTGGTGCTGCTGGGCGACGCCGCGCACACGGCACACTTCTCCGTAGGTTCGGGAACGAAGCTCGCCATGGAGGATGCCATCGGACTGGCTAACCGCCTGAACGATGCCGGGTCGCTGGACGAAGCGCTTGCCGCGTATCAGGAGGAGCGTCGCACCGAGGCACTGCGCCTCCAGAACGCCGCGCGCAACTCGATGGAGTGGTTCGAGAACGTCAGGCGCTACGTGCGACTCGAGCCGGAGCAGTTCGCTTACAGCCTGCTCACCCGAAGCCAGCGCGTGGGGCATGAGAACCTGCGCCTGCGCGATGGACGCTATTTGGAGGGCGTGGAGCGGTGGTTCGCGAGCCGCGCCACCGTGGAGAGTGGGCCAAAGCCGCCGCCTCCAATGTTCACCCCCTTCTCGCTCCGAGGTCTCACCCTGCACAATCGCGTCATCGTGTCGCCAATGGACATGTACACGGCGGTGGATGGAACGCCGGGCGACTTTCACCTTGTGCACCTGGGATCCCGTGCGCTCGGTGGACCGGCTTTGGTGATGACGGAGATGACCTGCGTCTCCCCCGAAGCCCGCATCACCCTCGGCTGCACTGGGATGTACCGCGAGGAGCATGCGCGAGCGTGGCGCCGGATCGTGGACTTCATCCACGACAACTCGCCGGCCAGGATCTGCCTGCAGCTCGGTCACTCCGGGGGAAAGGGGGCCACTCGCCTCATGTGGGAAGGCGAGGACGTTCCTCTGGAGGAGGGTGGATGGGAGGTGATCGCCCCGTCGGCGTTGCCATACAAGCCGGGCATGCAGGTCCCTCGCGCGATGACGGGCGACGACATGGTCCTGGTTCGCGATCAGTTCGTGCACGCCGTCAACATGGCTGTCAATTGCGGCTTCGACATGATCGAGCTGCACTGCGCACACGGCTACCTGCTCTCCTCGTTCATCACGCCAGTGAGCAATCACCGTACGGACGAGTATGGCGGATCACTCGACAATCGCCTGCGCTATCCGCTGGAGGTGTTCGCCGCCATGCGCACCGTGTGGCCCGCCGACCGGCCGATGTCCGTGCGCATCTCGGCAACTGACTGGGTGGACGATGGCATTACACACGAGGAGTCGGTGCGTGTTGCCCAGGCGTTCCATGGTGCGGGAGCCGACATAGTCCATGTATCCGCTGGACAGACCACGCCGCGGGCGCAGCCGGTTTATGGGCGGATGTTTCAGACGCCGCTCAGCGACCGCATACGCAACGAGGGAGGGGTGCCGACCATCGCCGTGGGCAACATCACGGAGGCAGACCAGGTCAACGGAATCATTGCGGCGGGGCGCGCTGATCTGTGCGCCCTGGCCCGCCCGCACCTAAGCGATCCGCACTGGACGCTGCGAGCCGCCGCCGAGCTGGGGTTTACGGAGCAGTGGTGGCCGGTGCAGTATCTGACCGGCAAACGGCAGCTCGAGCGCACGCTTCAGCGCCAGGCCGAGCTGCGTGGCATAGCGAGGATCTGAGGAGGCGACCTTGGGCGGGTGGGGACGGTTTCTGGAGGGTCGCCATGCGGTGGTGACCGGTGGCGGAAAAGGGATCGGCGCGGCGGTCGTCGACGAGTTGGCGCGGCTCGGCGCCCGCCTAACCGTAATGGGGCGTGACGACCAGGCGCTGGAGCGCACCGCGATGGAGGTGCATCGTACGTGGGGCGCGGAGGTGGTCGTGACTCGGTGCGACGTGACGGAGGACGCTTCCATACGCGACGCGTTCGCCGTAGCACGGTCCAGCTTCGGCGATCCGTACGTGCTCGTCAACAACGCCGGCCAGGCCGCCGGACTCCCCTTTCACGAAACCACGCGCGAGCGGTGGAATGCGCTCATCGCGGTCAACCTCACGGGCACATGGCTATGCACCCGTGAGGTTCTTGACGCCATGGTGGCGGCGGGCGAGGGGCGCGTGATCAACGTCTCCTCCGTAGCCGGCCTCAAGGGAGTCACCAAGGCGAGTGCCTACTGCGCATCCAAACACGGCGTGATCGGGCTGACGCGTGCGCTGGCGCTCGAGGTCGCGAAGAAGGGAGTTACGGTGAACGCGGTCTGCCCCGGTTATACGGAGACGGAGATGGCGAGCGTGGCTGTGGAGACCATCATGCGCGCCCTGGGCAACACCGAGGCCGAGGCGCGAAAGATGGTCGTTCGCACCATCCCGCGCGGCTCGATCATACAGCCGCGCGAAGTGGCAAACGCCGTCGCCTGGCTGTGCTCACCGGACGCGACCGCCATCACCGGACAGTCCATCGTGGTCGCCGGTGGCGAGGTCATGTGACGTCTGGCGTTTCTCATCATCGGAGACCTTCATGAGTCAGGGACTGCCGGCCAGCTTCCAACCGCAGCACTTCCGTTGGGAGCTCACCGACCGCGTGGCGACGATCAAGCTCGATCGCCCCGAGCGGAAGAATCCGCTCACGTTCGAGTCGTACCGCGAGCTGGCGGACACCTTCCGCGCGCTGAAGGAGGAACGGGAGGTGCGGGCAGTGGTGCTCACCGGTTCCGGGGAGAACTTCTGTTCTGGCGGCGACGTGCACGACATCATCGGCCCGCTGGTTGGTATGCAGGAGAACGGAAACACCGACGGACTGATCGCGTTCACGCGAATGACGGGCGAGCTAGTGCGGACGATGCGCGCCTGCCCCCAGCCGATCATCGCGGCAGTGGATGGGATCTGCGCCGGCGCCGGAGCCATCCTCGCCATGGCCTCCGACATGCGGCTTGGTACGGCGCGGAGCCGCGTCGCGTTCCTGTTCGTCCGCGTCGGACTGTCCGGGGCGGACATGGGTGCGTGCGCGATGCTGCCGCGCATCATCGGGTACGGGCGTGCCAGCGAGCTGCTGTACACCGGCCGCTTCATGGGCGGCGAAGAGGCGGAAAGGTGGGGCTTCTACAATCGCATTGCGACCGCCGACCGGCTGCTGACCGAGGCGCGCGAATGGGCGCGGTCACTGGCCGATGGACCTGGCTTCGCCCATATGATGACGAAGCGCGCGCTCCACCAGGAGTGGGCGATGGGAATCGACGAGGCTCTCGAGGCCGAGGCGCAGACGCAGGCGATCTGTATGCAGACCCAGGATTTTGCTCGAGCTTATCGCGCCTTCGCCGACCGTGAGACGCCGGTGTTCGAGGGAAACTGATGGGAACGCTGGCGTTCACCCACTGGCCGTTCTTCGGCGAACAGCACCGCGCGCTCACCCGCGAAGCTACGCCCTGGGCAGCCGCCGAGCTCCACGCCAGCCCGCGGGACGGCGACGTGGATCAGATCTGCCGTGAACTCGTGCGGCGCTATGGCGAGGCCGGCTGGCTGCGCCATGTGGTCCCGGCCGCTTACGGCGGCGCGCGTCCCCGTCTGGAGGTGCGGTCGCTCTGTTTGCTCCGTGAGATCTTCGCACAGCGCGATGGACTGGCGGAATTCTCCTTTGCCATGCAGGGACTTGGCTCGGGCCCAATATCGCTGTTCGGGAGTGAGGCGCTGCGACAGCATTACCTGCCGCGCGTGGCGAGCGGGCAAGCGATCGCCGCCTTCGCGCTCTCCGAACGGGAAGCCGGCTCTGATGTTGCCGCAATGCGTGCAACAGCCCGCCGCGATGGCATGCATTTCGTCCTCGACGGGGAGAAGTGCTGGATATCCAATGCCGGCATTGCCGACCAGTACGTCGTCTTCTGCCGGCACGCGGAGATGGGCGAGCGGGCCTTCTCGGCCTTCGTGGTCGACGCCGACAATCCCGGGCTGCGGGTGACGGAGCGGCCGGAGCTGGTTGCACCGCATCCCATCGGCACCATCGCGCTCGAGGGCTGCCGTGTGCCGGAGTGGGCGCTGGTGGGAGATGCCGGCCGCGGCCTTCGCGTTGCGCTCGGCACGCTGGATGTGTTCCGCTCCACGGTTGGGGCCGCCGCCCTGGGCTTCGCCAGACGGGCGCTGGATGAAACGCTTCGCTGGGTGCGTTCGCGGCAGGCGTTCGGCCAACCACTCGCCGAGCACCAGTTGACGCGGGCGCGCGTGGCCGACATGGCGGTAAGGGTGGATGCCAGCGCGCTGCTCGTTTACCGCGCCGCGTGGCAGCGAGACACCGGTGCCGAGCGCATCACGCGTGAGGCGGCGATGGCGAAGCTGTATGCGACAGAGGCGGCGCAGCGCGTGATCGACGATGCCGTGCAGCTCTTCGGCGGGCGTGGAGTGGTTGCCGGGGAACCGGTGGAGCGCCTCTACCGGGAGGTTCGGTCGCTGCGCATCTACGAGGGAACGAGCGAGATCCAGAAAATGGTGATCGCCGGACAGCTTCTGTCCGGCGACGCCGGGCAACGGGAGGGATGAGGATGGCGAAGAAGACCACGGGCCCGGGCCATGCCGCAGGTCCAGCGCCCCCCGCCGCACCTACCGCGCACGTGGACACTTTCTGCCGCGACGCGCTTCCGCCGCGCGAGCTCTGGCCGGAAATGCGGTACGACCGGATTCCAGAGCTTGCCTATCCATCGCGGATCAACTGCGCTGTCGAACTGCTCGATCGCATGGTGACGGCAGGACACGGCGAGCGCCCCGTCTTCCATTTTCCCGGCGGGCGGTGGAGCTATGCCGAGCTTCAGGAGCGCGCCAACCGCATCGCGCGCGTGCTGGTGGAAGGCTTCGGCCTGGTGCCAGGGAACCGCGTCCTGCTGCGCGGCTTCAACAACCCCATGATGGTTGCGTGCTGGTTTGGAATCCTGAAGGCCGGCGGCGTGGTCGTATGTACGATGCCCCTTCTGCGCACGCGCGAGCTGGTATACATCGCCGACAAGGCGCGGATTTCGATCTCGCTTACCGACGCACGCATCTCCGGCGATTGCGAGCAGGCAATGAAGTCCACGGCCGCGGGAGCGTCGCGCGAAGGAGCGCGCGTCATCTGCTTCGGCACCGACGCCACCGATGGACTCGAGGCGGCGATGGCGCGCCAGTCCGATGCATTCACCGCCGTGCAGACTGCCGCCGACGATGTCGCTCTGATTGCCTTCACGTCGGGAACGACCGGCACCGGCAAGGGCACGATGCACTTTCATCGCGACGTGATGGCGGTGACCGACTGTTTCCCGCGTTACGTCCTGCGGCCGGATCCGGACGACATATTCTGCGGTTCGCCTCCCTTTGCCTTCACCTACGGACTGGGCGGGCTTGTCCTCTTTCCGATGCGCATCGGCGCTTCGGCGCTGCTGCTGGAGCAGGCTCCTCCGCCTCAGCTCATTCGCGGCATCCAGGATTTTGGCGCCACCATCTCGTTCACGGCACCCACAGCCTATCGCGCCATGCTCGCGATGCTCGACCACCACGACATCTCCTCGCTGCGGAAGTGCGTGTCGGCTGGCGAGACGCTCCCCAAGCCTACGTTCGATGCCTGGCACGAGAAAACGGGGCTCAGGATCATCGATGGCATTGGCGCCACCGAGCTGCTGCACATCTTCATCAGCTCTCCCGAGCACGAGATCCGGCCCGGCTCCACTGGCCGCGTCGTGCCCGGCTACCAGGCTCGTGTGGTGGATGACGATGGCAAGGATGTGCCCGATGACACCCTCGGCCGGCTGGCCGTCCGCGGCCCCACTGGGTGCCGCTATCTGGACGACGACGAGCGCCAGCAGGCGTACGTGGAGAACGGCTGGAATGTGACCGGCGACTCCTATGTGCGGGACGGCGACGGTTACTACTGGTATCAGGCACGGACGGACGACATGATCATTTCCGCCGGTCACAACATCGCCGGCCCGGAGGTGGAGGCGGTGCTGCTCGATCATCCACACGTGCAGGAGTGCGGCGTGGTGGGTACGCCGGATGAGGAACGAGGACAGATCGTAACGGCGTTCGTGGTGCTGCGCGAAGGAGTGGACGGCAGCCCGGAGACGGCGCGGGCACTTCAGGAGTTCGTCAAGCAGGAGATCGCACCGTACAAGTATCCTCGGCGCGTGGAGTTCGTGGAATCACTGCCGCGAACAAATACCGGCAAGCTCCAGCGCTTCCGGCTGCGGCAGATGACAGGCTGAGGACGGAGTGTCAGAAACGTGCGCGTGAAGTCGCTAAGTAGTACGCGCGTGACCGTTCATTCCTGCGAAGGAGCCTGCCCCCGCGACGGCGGGCACATATCGACCCTTGTGGAGGTGCGGTGAGCGACCAGCCAGATGACGCAGATGCCGAGCTCGAATTCGTCCGACCGGCGGACTGGGCACAGCCGAGCGGTTACGCCGATGGCATCGTGGCGCGTGGACGCACATTGTTCGTCGCCGGCCAGATCGGCTGGAACCCGCGCACGCACCGCTTGGAGACCACCGACTTCGTAGAGCAGGTGCGACAGGCGCTCCAGAACGTGCTTGGTGTACTGCGCGCCGCCGGCGCCGAGCCGCGCCACCTTGTGCGCATGACATGGTTCATCACCGATCGTGCCGAGTACCTGCAGGCGAAGCGCGAGATCGGTCAGGTGTATCGTGAGGTCATCGGAATGCACTATCCGGTCATGTCGCTGTTCATCGTCGCCGGCCTGCTCGAAGAAGACGCGCGCGTGGAGATCGAGGCGACGGCGGTAGTACCCTAGAGGCAGGGTTTGAGGAGCGGAGGAGTGATTCTGGCTCCGGATGCCTCTGCCTGTCCGAATTCCGGGACGCTGAACGCCTGAACGCCCGAACGCCGAATGCCCGATGCCGATGCCGATGCCGAACCCGAACCCGAATCCCAATG
This sequence comes from uncultured Gemmatimonadaceae bacterium, assembly GCA_964636485.1. GTDB lineage: Bacteria > Gemmatimonadota > Gemmatimonadetes > Gemmatimonadales > Gemmatimonadaceae > CAYXRS01. The sequence continues at coordinate 13,038 of CAZWSO010000012.1, read as the reverse complement.
CCCACCGAGCCTGACCAGATGCCTCTGCACGTTGCGGTGATCGGAGCGGGGACGATGGGCCACGGCATCGCCTATGTCGCATGTGTGGCCGGTCATCACGTGGCGCTGGCGGATTCGGTGCCGGGCGTGGTGGAGCAGGCGCTCGAGAACATCCGCGGATCGCTTGCGAAGGGGGTGGAGCGGGGGAAGCTCACCGCCGCCGAGGCGGGCACGGCGATGGAGCGGGTGCGCCCCTTTGCCGAGGCGCGGGAGGCGGCGCGAGGTTCGGACATCGTGATCGAAGCCGTGCCGGAACGGCTCGACCTCAAGCGAAAGCTGCTGCAATCGCTGGAGGATGTGGTCGACGCCGACGCAATCCTCGGCACGAACACCTCGTCGCTGCCGATCGCGCGAATCGCAGATGGGGTGAGGCGGCCGGAGCGCGTGATCGGACTGCACTTCTTCAATCCCGTACCCGCCATGAAACTTGTGGAGATTGTGCGCGGCGAGCGTACCGCGAGCGATGTCGTATCGCGTGCCCGGGACTTTGCCATCTCCCTGGGGAAGATGCCCATAGTGGTGCGTGATTCACCGGGCTTCGCGACGAGCAGACTGGGTGTAGTGCTGGGGCTGGAGGCGATCCGGATGCTCGAGCAGGGGGTCGCCAGTGCGGAAGACATCGACCGCGCCATGGAACTTGGCTACAACCATCCCATGGGGCCGCTCAAGCTAACGGATCTTGTCGGGCTGGATGTGCGGCTCGCCATTGCCGAGCACCTGCACGGCACGTTTGGCCAGGACACGTATGCTCCTCCGGTCCTGCTTCGGCGCCTTGTGGAGCGCGGACAGCTGGGGCGCAAGAGTGGACGGGGCTTCTACGTGTGGGATGCGAAAGGCGCTGCCACACCGGCGCCACTCGACGGAGATGGTTGAAGGGCGCGCCGTCATCCCAGGCACTGCGGCTCATCTGCCGTGCCGGCACATCGCTACCGCGTCCGCTGCCGCGCTCGCCACGTCGAATGGGGCTCCGGCATCGGAGCCAAGGAGGCGATGCATGATGTCCGGCATGTCGGTGAAAAGTCCGTTGGCGCCCGCATCGAGCAGGCGTGCCATTCGCGACGAGTCGTTCACGGTATGCGGATGAACGAGGAGGCAGCGGTGTTGCGCAGCCCTGATGAGGCCGGATGTCGTGCGGTCGGCGGCAGGTCCGATACCCACGGCGTACCGTGACACGCGATGCAGGCGGAGGCGAACGAACCAGGAAGGATGACGTCGGCGGAAGAGCTGCACCAGCGGCAGCGAGGGCTCCAGCACGTGTACGCGGCGGAGACTTGCCTCGCTGAACGACTGCACGATCACACGGTGCTCATGGGCGGCGTCGCCGGTGAGAGCGTGACGTCGCAGCAGCGTCACAAGGGCCTCCTCCATACCCGGCGCATCCGCGGGAACCCTGGTTTCGATGTAGAGGCCGATACGCGCGGCGTAGCGGGCAATGATTTCCTCCAGCGTCGGCACGCGAAGACCGACATACTCCGGGCGAGCGCGCTCGGGGAAAGTCTCGTTGAACGAGATCCCGGCGTCGCACTCGTGGATCTCCGCCAGCGTGCGTTCGCTCACCGGGCCAGTGCACAGCGCGGCCGGCCCGCGCATCGTGCGGTCGAGCGTCGGATCGTGAAGCGCCACGAGAATCCCGTCGGCCGTGCGCTGAAGATCCGGCTCCAGGTAGTGAGCACCCATGGCAATTGCCAGATCGTAGGCAGCGAAGGTGTGCTCGGGGGCATAGGCCGACGCTCCGCGGTGCGCGATGATGACCGGAGGAGCCTCCAGCAGCGGCTCGGGGACGGCGCAGGCGAGCAGAGCGCCGCCGCCGAGTAGCGCGGCGTGGCGGAGTGGGAAGCGGGAACGACGGGGATCCGTCACGGATTTGTTATAAAGGGGTATGAAATTGCGGAGTCGCTCACCCGAGAGAGAGACCGGCCTCACGCCGTGCGCGCAGGATCACGTCAGGAACGTTGGTAATGAGTCCCGCTGCGCCTGCTTCCCAGAACTGTCGCGCCAGCTTCGGGTCGTCGACCGTCCAGACGTGTACCGGGCAGGCGAGTCGTCGCGCGAGTTTTACCATGCGCCGTGAGAAAACCGGAAGCACACCGTGCCTGGGGGGCACCGCAATCGCCCTGTAGGGCACGCGCGGACTGCCGAAGCCAAGTATCGAAAGGATCACGAGCTTGGCGATCTCGGCGCGGGATGCTCCAGCGATGAACGGGGCCGCGTGGAACGTTGCGAGCGCGCGTCTGTCGAACGACGCCACCACGCACCGCTCGCAAGCGCTCGACTCCGTGAGCACTCTTGCAACGGGTTCCATGGCGCCCGCCGTCTTGAGCTCGATCAGCAGCGGAACGGAGCCGAGCGTTTCGATCACTTCCACCAACGTGGGGACCCGGATTCCCTGCCCGCGGTATGGGTAGGTACGTCCTCCGTCGGGCGTGAAGCGGTAGCCGGCGTCGGCCTCGCGAATGGCGGCCAGCGGAGTCTCCGCCACGAACCCCGTTCGGTCCGTTGTTCGATCGAGCGTGGAGTCGTGGATCACAACCGGCACGCCGTCGGCCGAGAGGTGGACGTCGAACTCGCACGCGTCCGCAGCTTGTTCCAGCGCGAGACGAAATGCGGGAAGCGTATTCTCCGGTGCGTACGCCGAAGCGCCACGGTGCGCGACAACGGGGTGGCCTGCCAGATCGAGCAGCGGATTCACTGGGAGGGGTGTCATGTGCGGCTAGCGGCGCGAAGTCTGCAAGTGGTGGCGCCGATCATGCGCGGGAGTCTAACAATCGCGCGGGCTACAGGACACCCCTCGTGCGCGAGCGTCGGCGGGGGCTACGAAAACCGACGGCACGTGTATATTTCCGGCCACTGCGGCCGGATTGAGAATCAGGAGAACTGAATGAGCAAGGTGGAAGCGGGTTCGAAGGGCGCTGGTGCCGCCACCCAGCGCGAGGACGGCGGCGCCTTCGAGGTTCGAGATGGCCGTACTGGGCGCAGCTACTCCCTGCCGATCACGGACGGTACGATTCGCGCCTCGGATCTCCGCCAGATAAAGGTGGACGACGACGATTTCGGGCTCATGAGCTATGATCCCGCATTTCTGAACACCGCCGCCTGTCGCAGTGCTATCACCTACATCGATGGTGACCGCGGTATCCTGCGCTACCGGGGCTATCCCATAGAGCAGCTCGCCGAGCACTCCACGTTTCTGGAGGTCGCCTATCTTCTGCGGCACGGTGAGCTGCCGGGGGAAAAGGCGTATGACAAGTGGGTGCACGACATCACGTTCCATACCTACGTCCACGAGAACATCCGGAAGTTCCTGGAGGGGTACCGCTACGACGCTCACCCGATGTCGATGCTGTGCAGCACGGTAGCGGCGCTCTCCTCCTTCTACCCGAAGTCCCGAAACATCTACGACGCCGACGAGCGCTACATATCGATCATCAGGCTGCTTGCCAAAGTTCCGACGCTGGCCGCGTTCGCGTACCGGCACGTGAAGGGGCTGCCGATCATCTACCCGGATAACGACTTGTCGTACGTGGAGAACTTTCTCTCCATGGTCGCCCGGATGAGCGAGCAGAAGTATCAGGCGAACCCGGTGTTCGTAAAGGCGATGGATGTGCTCTTCATCCTTCACGCCGACCACGAGCAGAACTGTTCCACCAGCGCGGTGCGGGCGGTCGGATCCTCGCAGGTGGATCCGTTTTCGGCCATCGCCGCCGGCATCGCTGCGCTGTTCGGGCCGTTGCACGGTGGTGCGAACGAGGCGGTCCTCCGGATGATCGAGCAGGTGGGCGACAGGAAGAACGTCGCGGGGTTCATCGAGAAGGTCAAGAAGGGTGAAGGCCGCCTCATGGGATTCGGGCATCGCGTGTACAAGAGCTACGATCCACGCGCCCGCATCGTGAAAAACCTTGCGGACGAAGTCTTTGCCCAGGTGGGCATGGACCGGGATCTGGAAATTGCTCTCGAACTGGAGCGGATCGCTCTCGAGGATGACTACTTCATCGAGCGGAAGCTCTACCCGAACGTGGATTTCTACACCGGGTTGATCTATCGCTCGATGGCGTTTCCGACCGACTTCTTCACGGTGCTTTTCGCCGTCGCCCGTACCGCCGGCTGGCTCGCGCAATGGGAGGAGATGCTGCTCGACAAGGAGCAGAAGATCGCGCGGCCGCGGCAGGTTTACGTGGGCGCGGGGGAGCGGCAGTATCCAAGGGGCCGCTAGCCGGGGCCGGGCGCCCTATCGTTCCACCCGCGCCAGTCCCCGCCGCGCCGATTCGAGGAGCGGCTCCAGCTCCAGAGCGCGCTGAAAGGCGGAGGCTGCATCCGCCAGGCGATCGTCCGCGAGAAGCGCCTCTCCCAGGCCGGAGAGCAGCTCGGGATCATCGGGGAAGAGCTCGATGGCATCCTCGAAGAGGCGGATTGCGAGCGGGATGTTCCCGCGATAGAGAGCGGCGGACGCGTACCCGTGGGCGGCGCGTGATTGGCCGGGCGCGGCGTTGAGCGCCATGAGGAAGATTTCCTCGGCTTCCGAAGCACGCCCCGCCGCCAGCTGAAGCAGCCCGAGTTGCGTAAGCGCGCCAGCGTTTCCAGGCTCGACTCTGAGTAGATCAAGCAGCGCCTGCTCGGCGTCCGAACGCTGCTCGAGTCCGGAGAGCGCCTGGCCGCGGCCGAGCATCGCGTCGGGATTACCCGGCGACGCCGCCAGCACCTGATCGTACAAACGGAGCGCCGCGTCGAGCTCGCCGTGTGCCATCCGCTCCTCGGCCTCCTCCAGCAGCCTCATGGCGCGAACGGTGAGCAGAGCGGGCGCCACACCACGATCTGGCGCTCTCGCTACCGGTGCCGTACCGAGCACCACCCCATCCACGGTGACGTGGAGGACGTCTTCCTGGCGCAGCCCGACCGTGCCGAGCGCAAGCCGCCCGAGCCCGGCGGATCCGCTGTTGATCCGATCGAGCGTATCGGGCGCGCTTCCCACGCGCCGGCGCTCCAGCACGAGGTCGAGCTCGGTCACCGCGTTGCCGAACGCGTCTCGCGGAAGGATCAGCACAGTGAGCACCGTGTCCGCGCGCGCCGGCAGCCGGATGGTTCCCGGCACGACGAGGGCCCTGACGGGAGCGGCTGGTCGCACGATGAGTGACAGGTCTCGTGTCTCGCTTTGGTTCTCTGAGCGCCGCAGCTGGAGCGTGCGTACACCCGCAACGGCTCCGGCTTCAAGGACGAGAGTGGCCTCCCCGTGCTCACCGGTGGTTGCTTCCGCCAGCAGCCGCTCCGCATCGTTGCTCGGCTCGAGGAGCCGCAGCGCGACTGCCGCTTCCACGCGCCCCTCGCGAGTGGCGAGGGCCAGTATTCGCGCCGTGTCCCCGGCCGTGACTTCCACCTGCTCGGCGACGAACACGCGCTCTGTAGATGGCGCAATCACGGACTCCGGCGGCTGGGCGCACCTGTGTACGGCGGCGAGCAGGTTGCGTGACGCCCCAAGCGCTCGAAGATCGTCGCGGTCCCGGGCAGTTGGGAGGAAGGCGAGGCAGCTTCGCGTCACCATGGCGGTGATCTCCTCCTGGGCGTACGTACCACCGGTGAGAAGACGGACCAGCTCGCTCTTGCGAAGCGGCGTCGCCTGCTGTGCCGACATGAGTGCCGGGCTCGCCACGAGCGCGAACGTCGCGGTGATCATGACGAGTGCGGGGACGACGAAGCGGCGGGTGAAGGAACGCGGCACGGCGGATAGCGAGGATTGAGCCCGGCGAGAGCGAGTTGCCGGCGAGTGCGCAAAGGGCGGGAGCATTGCCCCCGCCCTGCGGAAAGACGACCGTCGACCCTCGGGGGTCAGCCGTCGCTCTTCTCTCCTCCACTTCCCTCGTAGTCGAGGGGCTCGCGCTGATCGGAACTCCGCTTCGGACGATTACCGCTGCCGCCATACCCCGAGACATGCTGACGGTGTGTGCCGCGCAGCGGCTCGGAGCCGGGACGATCGGCGTCGTGAAGGTTTTCCTCTTCCGGGGAACGCTCCTCACCTCCGTCCGCGTCGCCCGTCCCGCTGCCGAACGCGTGGGCGCTTCGGGCTGCTTCGGCGCCCGTCCCCGTGCTTCGACGTGGCCGTTCGGTCGGGGCAGTGTCGTCTTCGAGAGCAGATCCTTCCAGTCCCTCACCCGTTGTTTGCGAGCTGGGGCCCGTCGCTTCGCGTCCGCCTGGATCCGGCGTGCCGATCCGAGTCCCCTGATCATCGCCAAGTCCGGAGCGCCGAGGAGCGCCCCCCTTGGGTTCCTGCTCTTTCTGGCGTTTCCGTTTGTCGCGATCCGACATGGTTACCTCCCAGGTGGTCGTCTCATGCACTGGCCAGGATCGGGGCGCAACGGATGTGCCAGGGAACGTGCCCACTCCGTCATCGGCTCGTCCGCGTTGGCGCTGGCGCGCGGGCCGGCATGTCAGCATCATCATCGCAGCGTTGACGAAGCGGTTCGGGACACACATGCCACGGAGACTCCCTTGACGCTGACTCGCCAGGCACCGGTGGCTGCGGGTGCTCGACCCTCGCTGCGATGAGCGCGGATCGGCCGCGCCGCTTCGCCAGTCTGGCCGATCCGGATGTTCTGCGGGAGTTCGTCAGGAACATCCGTGAGGGGATCTACATAACGACCGCCGACGGCGCGTTCCTCGATGCGAACGCTGCCTTCCTCGACATGCTCGGTTACGGTTCGCTGGAGGCGCTCCAGGAACGCGGTGTGGAGGCCCTGATGGTGGACCCCTCGCAACGCGCCCGGGAAATGGATCTCATCGAGCGGTCCGGAGCGATCCGCGATTTCGAGCTCCAGCTCCGCCGCGCCGACGGCGGCATTCGCACCGCCCTCGACACGAGCTATTCGGTGGTCGATCCCGTGAGCGGGGAAACGATATACCACGGAATCCTCGTTGATATCACGGAGCGGAAGGCGCTCGAGAACCAGCTCCGTGACCTCAGCCTTCGCGACCCTCTCACCGGCGCTCGCAACCGCAGGTATCTGCTCGAGATGGAACGGGCAATGGCGGAGTTGGGGGTCGAGCATTGGGGCGTGATCTTCATCGACATCGATCGGTTCAAGCATTACAACGACGAGCATGGCCACCAGGCGGGTGACCTCGTGCTGGTGCGCATGAATCGTTTTCTCGGGAGCCAGGTGCGTGCCGCTGAGGTGGTGCTCAGATATGGCGGGGATGAGTTCATCATCGTTCTTCCCGGTGCCGACGATCAGGCAACGCAGGCGGTGGCGCGCCGCCTTCAGGAGGCAGCCGTTCACTCGGCGCCAACCCCCTTCTCCCTCGGGTTCGCCTCGCGTCAGGACAGAGAGGACTTCGACGGTACGCTTCAGCGCGCCAACGAGCGGCTGCTCGCCATTCGCGTCATGGCCAGGGAGGAGAGGCGCGGGTAGGACTGGCGCATCGAGCCTGGAAAGCGGCGGTTTACCGGGCCCGACATCGTCCTCGGGAGACTGGGATCGGAGCCGAACGGCTCTGATCCCTTTTGTTACAGGCCGAGGTCAGAGCCCGGCGGTGTGCAAGTCGCTTCGCGGCCGGCGTCTCATCTCCGGAACCAACCGGAGACCTGTCATGCGTACCGTCCTTGCCGCGCTGATGCTGGTGCTTGGCCCCGCCGCGCTCGATGCTCAGGGAGTGATCGTGCCGCGCCCCTGCCCGATGGAGCGGCGCTGTCCGCCGCCGCGGATCGGTGAAGCGCAGATCGTTCGCACGTCAAGTCATGTGAAGGTGGAGTTGCGCGACCGCGTGCTGCGGTTCGAGGTCAGCGAGACGTTCAGAAATCGCGGCGGCGTCGTTGGAGAGGCCGACTATGTCTTCCCGCTGCGGCACGGCGCTGCCTTCGAGCAGCTCGAGCTTTCTATTGACGGGAAGCTGGTGGCTGGCGAAACGATGAACGCCGCGGAGGCGCGACGGATATACGAGGAGATCGTCCGCCGTCAGCGTGATCCCGCACTCGTGGAGTGGATGGGCTACGGCATGCTCCGGACGCGGATCTTTCCGATTGCCGCCGGCGAGGAGCGGGAGGTGGTGGTCCGCTACCAGATGATCGCGCCCCGGGAAGGGGACGCGCTTCGCGTCGACTACGTGCGCGGTGCGCTTGCCAGCGATCTGCGCGGCGGCGAAGCGACGTCCTTCATGCTCACCTTTCGGGGGAGCGAGGTGACCGGGCAGCCGTACTCCCCGACGCATGTGCTGGACGTCACTGTCGCCGGCGACGTGCGGCGCGTGGTGCCGAGAAACCCGAGTGGTGATCTCACGGTCCTGCTGCCCACGCCGCGCCGGGGTGCGGCGGCGATCACCATGCTGCCGCACGCTTCCGGGGGTGACGATGGTTTTGCGTTGATCACGATCACGCCACCACCACAGAGCGGCGCGGCGGGTCCTCGCGATGTGACTTTCGTGCTCGATGTATCCGGCTCCATGCGTGGCAGCAAGATGGAGCAGGCGCGCGCGGCCGGGCTCGGCCTGCTGGCCACGCTGCGGCCGGTGGACCGGTTCCGCATGATCGATTTCTCTGGCGACGTGCGTACGTTTCGCGATGATTTCGTTTTCGCGACGCGCGAGAACGCGGAGGAAGGGCGGCGCTATATGGAGGGGCTCTCCGCGCAGGGGGGTACCAATATCTCCGGTGCCCTGGAGGAGGCGCTGCGCGTGCAACCCCCGCGCGCCGGACCCGATCGGCTGCCGATCGTCATTTTCGTTACGGATGGGGAGCCGACCGTCGGCGAGCGCAATGCGGAGGCGATCGCGGCGCTGGCAGCACGGCTCTCGCGGGGGCACCGCGTCTTCACATTCGGGCTCGGTGCCGACGTGAACGTATCGCTCGTCGAGCAGCTAGCCCTTCGCGGTCGTGGAACGGCGCACTTCGTGGCGCCTTCGGAGGACGTCGAGCGCGCAGTGTCACTGCTAGCGGAGCGGATCTCCAAGCCGGTGCTTACGGATGTTCGGGTCCGTGCCGAGGGTGTGCGACTCTCCCGCCTGCACCCGCAGGCGCCGATCGACATCTATGCGGGCCAGGATGTCGTCTTGCTGGCGCGATACGCCGGACATGGGCGGGCCGCACTGATCGTGGAGGGGCGCGGCACCGCGGGACGAGTGCAGTGGAGCGCGACGACCACGTTTCCGGAGCGCGAGCGCAGCAACGCGTTCATTCCACGTCTGTGGGCTACGCAGCGCGTCGGGTATCTGAGCGCGGAGCGCCGGCGGCATGGACCGAGCGCGGAGCTTGATGACGAGATCCGTGCCCTTGGCGAGCGCTACGGTATTCCTACTGAGCTCACGTCATATCTGGTCCTGGAGCCGGGCATGGTTGCCGGCCGCGACGTTCCTGCAACGCCGATAGCGGAGCCGCGTGCGAGAGAGATGCGCTTCGAGGCCGCGCGCGCCGGCGCACTGCAGCGCTCGGTATCATCGGTCGCCGAGCTGGACAAGGCGGATGAGGCCGCGGCGCAGGCATACGGTGGGGCGCCGGGGGCCGCGACGGCCGCTCCGGCTGTTCGCCGTGCGGGCACCCGTACTTTCATGATGCGGGACAACGTCTGGACCGACACGCGCTACCGCGAGGGCTTGCGCACGGTGCGGGTGAAGCCGTACTCCGAAGCCTGGTTCGCCGTGCTCGGCGCGCTGCCGGAACTCCGCGGCGCACCGGGGGTCGGAGAGAGTGTGATCGTGGCCGGCCGATTGGTGGCAGTCGTCGTGACGAGCGATGGCGTGGAACGACTGTCGCGGGCCGAGTTGGATGCCCTGCGAGCGGGTTGGTGATCGAGTGGATGACGTCGAGCGGCTGTTCCGCACGTACAATGTGACGCTGGTGAGATACCTGACGCGCCGCCTGGGTGATCGCGACTGGGCGGAAGAGGTGGCGCAGGAAACCTTTGTGCGTGCGCTTCGCCAGCGCGATGCGCTCTCAAACGAGCGTGCGTGGCTGTTCACCGTGGCCAACAACCTCGTGCGCGACGAGGCGCGGAAGGATGCGCGCCGGCGTCGTCACCTGGAGGTGCTGCGCGAACAGGAATCCGACGACGTTCGGGAGCCGGAGCCAACGACTCTGGAGCGCGAGCAGGACCGCGCCATGGCACGACGCGCCCTGGATGCGCTAGCCGAGCGGGACCGGCTCGCGCTGCTCATGCGGGAAGAAGGACTGGATTACAACGAGATCGCCACGGCGCTGGAGCTTTCGATCGGCTCCATTGGCACTACGCTGGCACGGGCACGGCGCCGCCTGGCCGAAGCGTTTGAAGCGCTCCAGCGGGAGCAGGCAAGGAGAGAGGGACATGCGGCATCCTGACGATGGAACGATTCACGCCTGGCTGGATGGGGCGCTGGCGCCAGAGGAGGCACGTCGTCTCGAGCAGCACGTGGCCAGCTGCGCGATGTGCGGCGACGCTGTGGCCGAGGCGCGCGGACTCGTCGCCTCGTCGTCGCGGATTCTCGGCGCGCTCGACACGCTGCCCGGCGATGTCGTGCCGCGTACACGGGCGTCGCCTGGTGGTCAGCGTGCCGCGAGATGGTGGACGCGGCCGGTCATCCCCGCCGCGGCGGCGGCGTTGCTGGTGGTGGCGGTAAGCTTCGCTATGCTCGGTCGGCCTGCCGAGCGCGGGCCGCTTGCCGATCGGTCCGCAGTGCGGGAGGCGTTGCCATCGATCAGTGCCGAGATGGAGGAAAGTGCCGCCGACCAGTTCCACTCGGTGCCTTCGTCGGACGTGGCGGCGGAGGCCATCCCGAGTGCGACCACGGCCCGCGCTCCGCAAGTGGCGGCGACCGACGAGCTCCCGCGTACGACCGCCGCGCGAGACACGCGCGGCGCGGGAGAAGGGCCCGCTGTCATGCGGGCGGCTCCGCCTTCTCCGAGCCCCGCGCCGGCTGCGGCAGGCGATCACCTGGCAGAGGCCGAGGTGGAAGTGAGCGCGCGAGTGTTCGCCGGTCAGGCAGCTGCCAAGACGGACCCGGTCCGCGCCGATCTGCCACGTGCGCCGGCAGCGCCGGACACAAACCGGCTGCGGATCGGCGGGCTGGCCGTTACGCCTGCGCCGCCAGAGGCGCATGGCGCGCCGGATACCAGTCGGCTGGGGCGTGCGGAGCAGGCTGCACCAGCACGTACTCCGTCGCTCGCGATGGGAATTGCCGAGGCATCGACGGACGATACTGCCAGGGTGCAGCTCGTCGTCGTCTCACAGCGTGCGGACACCAACCTGCTCGGTGTCGTGCGCACGACGATATATGTGGTGCGACCCGGCGTCCAGGTGACGCACCAGGCGATCGAGCGTCGCTTTCAGCCTGCTGGACGGGAGCGCGTTCCAGCGGATACGTCAGCGGAAGCGGACGCGGCCGGTGAGCGGACGCTGATCACACTCGACATGGCGCGCGTTCAGGCGATCCATTGGACCGATGCGGCGGGTGTGTATCACTCGCTCTCCGGTCCGGTCGAGCAGGAGGAGCTGGCACGGATTCGCGTCGCGCTCCGTGAGCGAGCGCCCGACAAGCCATGATGGCTCAGGAGGCGGTCCAGGGCTGACCCGGCGGGCGGCCGCGAGCCGCGGCCCGCTCCTCCTCGCCGGTCGCATGTTCGTCCTCGCGGAGCATCTCCTCCATGACCTTCGTAGGGGCGCCGCGAGCCAGGACCCGCTTGACGGTGTCGCCAGCCACGAGCGCGCCGAGCAGCAGGTAGACGTAGAAGGTGTAGAAGCGCCACCAGATGAGCGATGCGCCCAGCTCGCCCGCCCCGAGTGTGGCGCCCAGAGCGGTGGCGAAAACCACCTCGATCACGCCGCCGCCGGCCGGCGCTGGAATGAGTATGCCCCCGTAAAAGAGCACGAGCGGCCACAGGATGAGCGGCTCAAGGGAGGCGTCGGAGCCGAGCGAATACGCCAGCACTGGCAGCACCGCGATCCGACAGCCGATGTGCACCACTGACGCGAATAGTGCGAGCAACACCAGTCCCCAGCGCGCGTGGCGCACCTGCGCGATGTGATGCCTGAGCTGGCGCAAGGCCCGTTGGACCGTGCGCCAGTGTCCGGCGTTCACGCCGAAGCGGCGCACCCATTGCGGCGGCTTTCCATGTGCACGCCTGCGGGACATGAAGACGCCAAGGGCACCGAGACTGGTTACCAGAAGCGCATAGGCGACAGCCAGGGCAAGGATGCCGAAGAACGCCGAGTCCCTCGCCTGAAAGATGAAGAGCAGGCTGAGCACCACTACGGCGAGCGAGCTCATCTCGAGGAACACTTCGCCAAAGAGCAGCATCAGGACGCCGCCCCTGGGTACACCCGCTTCTGCCAGAACGAGAAACCGCGCTGGCTCCGCACCGGTACGGGATGGCGTTACGGCCGAACCAAAGTCGCCGCCGAGGCTCGCGCGAATGCCGGTGCGCATGCGCAGCGGAATGCGAAGCGCGGCGGCATTCAGGCGAAACTTGAGGCCCCGGGCAGTGATCTCCACCGCCACGAGGGCGATGAGCACCAGGTGGACCGAGGGCGCAAGCAGCGCCTGCTGTTCGGTTTCGGGCCAGGTGGACGCGACAACGTAGATGGAGACGCCGATGGCGGCGGCAAAGGACAGCGCTACGAGGAGCCAGCGTTTGGCGGTCACGGAGCGCAAGGTAACGCGAGGCCGGCAGCGGGGGTACTTTTCACTCCAGCATGACTCGCCGAATCCTGCTGGCCGACGCCGACGCCTTTTTCGTGGCGGTGGCGCGTATGGAAGATCCCGAGGGAATCGGCCGCGAGCCGCTTGTCATCGTTGGCGGCGCACCGGGAAGCCGAGGTGTCGTCTGCTCGGCGTCCTATGAGACTCGACGCTTCGGCGTGCGGTCGGGGATGCCGATCGCCCGGGCGCTGCGACTGTGTCCAGGCGCAGTGTGCGTACCGGTGCCGCGCGCGGCCTGTTCGCGGCGGAGCCGCGAGGTACGCGCCGTGCTCGAGCGGTTCACGCCGCTGGTGGAAGGGGCGAGCATTGACGAGTGGTATCTCGACATGGGCGGCACGGAGGCGCTTTATC
>CAZWSO010000011.1:0-30064 GCA_964636485.1 uncultured Gemmatimonadaceae bacterium | reverse complement strand
CGTTGGGGTGGATGCCATCCGGGAGATTTAGTGAATCCACGCCTGCAACGCCATCCAGCATGAAAGGGATGTACCGGGCACCGCGTTCCCGGGCGGCTTCGGCGAAGACGGCGCGGAACCGGCTGGTATATCGCGCGCCGAGGTTGGGTGGCGCTTCCATTCCGACGACAAAAACCTCTGCGGTGGGCTGTCGTGCAGCAACGCTATCAAGCATCGCCAGCAGGTTGGCGCGGAGCGTGTCCACGTTGAGGCCGCGCAAACCGTCGTTGGCGCCGCTCTCGATGACGAGTATCTCCACCGGCTGATCGAGCACCCATCCAATGCGACGGAGCATGCCGGCGGACGTCTCACCGCTGACACCGGCGTTGATCACGTCGTAGTTTACTCCGAGGGAATCCAGCCACTGTCCGATCACGGCCGGATAGGCCACGTCGGGATCGAGCCCGTAGCCCGCCGTCAGGCTGGTGCCAACGAACATGATTCGCTTGGGCGCATTCCGGCTCACCACCGCCGTGGTTGTATCTTCACGGGGCGCCGCTTCGGGTGCAGCGCCGCAGGCGGTGAGTGCCAGCGCGCCAATCAACAGGACACGAGATCTCATGCTGGTAGCCAGATCGTTGACAAAGACGTTCCGGAGCGGCGGACACCTGCTCACGGTGTTGAGAGATGTCTCCTTCACGGTACCCGCCGGCGCATTTCTCGCCATCGTGGGACCATCCGGCAGTGGGAAAACGACGTTGCTCGGACTCCTCGCCGGACTCGATACCCCGTCCACCGGCTCGGTGATCCTGGACGGCACCGACCTCGGCCCGCTCTCCGAGGACGCCCGCGCGCGCCTTCGTGGTGAGAAAGTTGGCTTCGTCTTCCAGAGCTTTCAATTGATTCCCACTCTTACGGCGGCGGAGAACGTCGCCGTGCCACTCGAGTTGCGGGGCGAACGGAACGCCGCCCCTCGCGCTCGCGAGCTGCTCGAGCGGATGGGGCTCGGCGACCGCGGCCACCACTTCCCAGCCCAGCTCTCGGGTGGCGAACAGCAGCGGGTCGCGCTCGCCCGCGCCTTCTCCAACGCCCCGCGCATTCTCTTCGCCGACGAACCCACGGGCAATCTGGACCGCACTACCGGCGGCCGCATCGTGGAGCTGATCGGCGAGCTGAACCGAGAATCCGGCACCACGGTCATCCTGGTGACACATGATCTCGGACTCGCCTCGCGAGCTGGGCGCACTCTGGAGCTGAGTGACGGGAGTGTGGTGCGAGATGCGGAGAACGCGGCGTGACGCGGCGCTGGATGGCGGTGGCCACGCTTGCCTGGCGGGAGAGCCGCAACTCACGGCGGCGCCTCCTGCTGTTCGTGTCATCGATATCCATCGGTGTCGCCGCGCTGGTCGCGATCGACTCGTACTCCGCGAACGTCACGCGATCCATCGCCCAACAGTCTCGCGCGCTTCTTGGCGCGGATCTCTCGCTGGTTTCGCGCCAGCCCTTGACCGAGCAGATCGAGCGCCAGCTCGATTCTCTGGTGGCGCAGGGCGCGGCGGTTGGCCGCATCACCACTTTCGCGTCCATGGCGGTGCTGCAACGCAGCGAAGCTACGCGGCTCGTGCAGGTGCGCGCGGTGACGGCCGAGGTTCCATTCTACGGCCAGATACGCACCGATCCTGCCAGCGCCTGGGGTCAGCTGCGCGATGGCCAGCACGCTCTGGTGGACGAGTCTCTTCTCATTGGCCTTGGAGCAGAAGTGGGCGACACGATCGGGATCGGCTTCTCGCGCTTCCGGATCACTGGCCTGCTGGTGGACGTGCCTGGTGACATCGGCGTAGCCTCTGCGCTCGGTCCGCGGGTCTACATCTCCGATGCTCACCTCTTCGCCACAGGACTGATCGGCTTCGGCAGCCGCGCCGAGTACGAGGCGATCCTTCGCCTGCCGGAGGAGATGAGCGCACGCCGCATCGCTAGTGACCTGCGGCCGGTGCTCGAGGAAGGGCGCGCTCGGGCGCGCACCGTGGCCGACACGGAGCGCGAGCTCACCGCAGCCATTGGGCAGCTCAACCGGTTTCTCGGCCTCGTCGGTCTCATCGCCCTTCTTCTGGGCGGCATAGGTGTGGCCAGCGCTGTGCATGCCTATGTGGCCGAAAAGGTCGGCACCGTGGCAGTGCTCCGCTGCGTGGGTGCCTCCAGCGGCCAGACGCTCGGAATTTACCTGCTCGAGGCCGCGGCACTCGGACTGTTCGGCGCTTCACTGGGCGCCGCGCTGGGCGTGGCGATACAGTTCGCTCTTCCAGGCGTGCTCGGTGAGTTCGTCCCCGTGGACGTCGCGCTGCGGCTGGAGCCGCGCGCCATCCTGGCGGGGCTGGGGGTCGGTTTGTGGGTGGCGGTGATCTTCGCGGCGCCGCCGCTGCTCGCCGTTCGCCGAATATCGCCGCTTCAGACGCTCCGTCGCGATGTGGAGCACGAGCGCGTCGGAACGCGTCTCGATCTGCCGCGCGCCATCGCCGCCAGCGTGCTCGCTGGCAGCGTGCTCGGTATCGTCGCAATGCGCGCCGGCAACATGCGCGAGGCGGCAGTGATGTCGCTTGCCATTGGTGCGGCGGTTCTGGTGCTCTGGCTTGCGGCGACGGTGCTTTCCGGCGCGGCGCGGCGCGTACTTCGCGACGGGTGGACGTTCACCATCCGCCAGGGGGTGGCCAACCTGTATCGCCCAGCCAACCAGACGCGCGCCGTCATCCTCTCCCTTGGCTTCGGTGCCTTCCTCATCAGCACCCTCTTTCTGGTTCAGGCCAATCTGCTGCGGCAGCTCAGTCTGAGCGGTGAGGCGACCCGGGCGAACATGGCGTTCTTCGACGTGCAGGAAGACCAGGTGGAGGAGCTCGACTCACTCATTCGCTCGGCGGGCCAGCCGGTGCTCCAGCGGGTCCCTATCGTCCCGATGCGTGTGGCCAGCATCAACGGCCGGGATGTGACGGAGCTGTCGCGCGGCCGCGCATCGTGGGCATTGCGCCGCGAGTATCGGTCCAGCTATCGCGACACACTGGTTGCGTCGGAGCGGCTCGTAGCCGGCCGATGGTTTGCCAGCAGCTCGACGCCGAACTCTCTCCACGAGATCTCTGTGGAACGCGATCTGGCCGCGGAGCTGGGCGTTAGTGTGGGCGACTCCATCACATGGGATGTGCAGGGAGTCCGCGTGTCCACGCTCGTCGCCAGCCTGCGCGAGGTGAACTGGGCTCGATTCGAGCCGAACTTCTTCGTCGTGTTCGTACCGGAGGCGCTTCGCCGCGCTCCACAAACGTGGGTGTTCCTCACGCACGCCGAGGATCCCGGCCAGCGGGCGCGGTTGCAGCATGCGGCCGTTGACCGCTTCCCCAACGTGTCGAGCATCGACCTGTCGCTCATCCAGCAGGCGGTGGGTGGCATTCTCGACCGCGTCACTGTGGCAGTGCGCTTCATGGCGCTTTTCAGCATTGTCACGGGTGCGCTGGTGCTCTTCAGCTCGGTGGCCGCCACACGCCGTCAGCGGCTGCGGGAGGGCGTGCTACTCAAGACGCTCGGCGCCACACGCGCTCAGATTGGCCGGATCATGCTCTCGGAGTACGCCCTTCTCGGCCTGCTCGGCAGCGCCACCGGCATGCTGCTTTCGATCGCCGGCGCCTGGGCACTGATGCACTTCGTCTTCGAGAGCTCGTTCGCCCTTGCCGCCCTGCCCCTATTCGCTCTCGGAACCGGCATGGCCGTGCTGACGCTTCTCATCGGCGTGCTCGGCAGTCGCGATGTCTTCTCCGAGACCCCCATGGCGGCGCTGCGCGAGGGGTGATCGGCTACGGCACGACCGATCTCAACGCTCCCAGAGATAAGCGTACGTCACGACGCTCATCTTCGCACGTTGTTCCGGGGTGGTGCCGGAGTCGTGACCGCCTTTGGTGTTCTCGAAGTAATAGACTTCGCTAGCCCATCGATTCCATCTTGGCCACCATCTTGCGCGCGTGGACGCCTGTCTTCCGCAATTCCCTCCCTTAAACCCCGGAACACCCATCAGTCAATCACCCCAAACGCCTCCGGCGGTCTGTCCAGCGCACCGGCAATCCAGATACGGTGACCGACATGGGCGTGGAGGGATTCGGGAAGGTGCGTGAGGCGATGGCGGGGCCCATCCGCGGTAACGAGAACATGACCGTCGTCGTCACGCAGGAGCGTGCCATCGAGAGCCGGCACGCCGTCGGCCGCGACCACGGTGAAACGCTCCACGTGAAGCACGCCTGCCTCAACGTGGCCGACGGCTTCGATCTCGAGCCCCTGAACGGAACGGAGAGAGCGAATCAAGGCCGCCTCTCCGTGAAGCCTGACGTCCGGCTCGCCGGTTCCCCGAATGACGAGGTGCGTCACGGGCGCCGCACCCACGATCGATATACGGCCGCGAACGCTGTCGGTCACCGCATCCTCCGGCGCAGGGCGTGGCGCGTCTGGTGCCGGGCCGACAGTGGTGGGCGGTCGCGTGGGCGTTGCCCCGCGGCGCGGCACGACCTCCGGCGTCGTTACGTGATCGCCCGCCGCGGCCCGCGCTCCAGTGTCGCCTGGAGCTTCCGCCGGTGGGAATTGCACGCCTGGCGGAGCCGCCGCCAGCGCTGTGTCCGGCTGCTCAGGGGCGTCCGCGCGCGGGCAGCCAGCGGCAATGGCGGCGAGCGCCGTCAGCGCGACAAAACGTGCGGTCATCATTGTACCCTCACGATCCCGAGGCGGATGGCCGTCGGCAGAGCGCCGTTCTGAGCGCCTCGAAGCTCGAGGAGCTGCTGGCCGACTCCCGTTCCTGACAGCTCGAAGTAGGCGGCGGTACCGCCAGCGATCTGAACCGAAGGCTGGGTAAAGGACCCGAAGGTCACCGGTCGCAGCACGAGCGGATACGGCCGATTGAAGAGATCCGGGTTGTTGGAGAAATCGCTGTTGAGCGAGCTGTACATGTTGCGATAGTTCCAGCTGGGATGCGCGAGCAGCATGGTCTGCGGTGTGAAACCTGTCCGGTCGTCGAGCGCGTTGGCGAGCGACCAGTGCGCCAGCATCTCGGGCCAGGGGCGGCCCGTCCTGGCCTGCAGGTTGGCGATTCCGGTGGCTGGTCCCTGCGTGAGAGGCGTGAGAAACGCCGGTTCGCTCGACGCGTACTGATCCAGCATCCACCTGACGAGGGACCATCCGCTGCCGTAGAAGGTCGAGCCATCCTGCCCCGGAGGATCGCCCAGCGGAGAGAGCGTTTCGACCTTCTCGAGATAGTCGTAGAGCAGGGCGAAGTGCGCGATCATTATCGCGGGCGCGTCGGGGCACTCTGGCCTTCCGGGTCTGACGTCACAGTAAACGCTCTCCTGGTACGTGACGTTGTCCTTCCAGCCCACGCCATACACCGAGCGCGCGAACAGCTCCTCGGCTACCATGGCGGTTGCCTCCTCCAGCCAGGTATCCTCGAAGGGCGCTCCACGCGAAATGCGCTCGGCGTAGGCGGTAAGGTGCTTGACCTCGTGGATCAGCACCGACCGCATGATCCTCCGCCAGTTGGGCCGAGTCAGCTGTCCCGACGGCACGAAGAATTCCGGGCTCGGATCGGTCGGAACGATGGCATAGAAGTACTCGCCCTCGTTGCTCGATGGGATCGTTGAGCGCGGGCCGAAGTCGCAGTTTATCACATATCCTGCCACGCCGTCGAAGGCGTTGACCCGAGGAGAGAACACCATCACGATCCGGTCGTTGGCGTCGAGCTGAGGGTCCAGGCGCAGAGGGTCGCCGAAGTTCTGGATCAGAATCGGCCACATGACCTGATCGAACTCCAGTCCCATTGCAGTCAGCAGATCGTCCATCTGGCCGGCCAGGGGCGCCTCAATGTCCTCGACAATGATCGCGCGTGTTCCGGTGTAGACGGTGCGGGCGCGGATCTCCTCGTACGGCACGGCGCTGCACAGCGTTGCCTCGCTTCGGATGTCCGCGATGCGAACGAACGACGTGTCCCCCACCACCATACTGACCGCGGCGGCCGTAACGTTCGCTGCCGCCATGCCTGCCGTCACCACGCGGCCGTTAAGCGTGGGCAGGCTGCGCATGAGCTCGTGATTGCGTCGCAGCATGTCGCGGTGCGCCATGCGCTGTTTGATTTCCTGCCCGAGCGCGCGAGCGGCGGCCGGAGACGGACGAGCGCCGTCTGGAGCGCGAGAGGGCGCTGTGGTGGCTTCGGCGGCGGCGACAATGGCCGCCGATCCGCCTATGCCCCGGAGCCGGAAGGACACGGATGCGGCTGGCGATGTGTTCGAGTTCACCACCGCGAGCATGTAACGTCCGCTTGCCTCAGCCAGTTCGACACAGCCGGCGGCGGCTGCATCGGGTGACACGTACATCTGCCCCGGCTGGAGGTCGACCACTGTGGGCGATGCGGCTCCTTCGCACAGGCCACTGGTGGGTGGCGTGGGACCATCTCCTCCACAGGCGGTTGCCAGCACCATCATTGACGCCAGCCCGATAACCCACCCACCTCGCGGCATTCACGACCTCCTGGTTATTCGATCCGCGCTACCTCACCCGGAGCGTCCCGGATGGTGCGCTCACCACGGCTACTCAGCTCCAGTAACTGCTCGGCGGTGGATGCGGCAGGGCCGGGCGAGCTCGAACATCACCGCCGACCCCCGCGCAACACTGCTACGTCCTCGCTGAAACTACCAGAAAACACCTGCCGCGGCACCGACGGGTACCCGGATACCCACGTACTCTCACCCCTACCGCGCTACTGATGCATCCCTCCTGCATGCAGGCGTTGCGTCAGCGCTCGCCAACCTTCTCCGTCATCTTCCACACATCGATACCGCCGGCCTGCTGTCCCACATCAACGGTGGCGACGGTGCGCAGCGCTCTCAGATCAACGATCTCGACGGTGCCCGGCTCAGACCCTATCCCTTCCACAGAGATGAAGGCATAACGATCGTCCGGCGTGACCGCCACACCATGCACGACCTTCCGGGTGGTGGAAATGCGCGCCAGCTCGCGGCCGGACTGGAGATCGAAAACCGAAACCGACTGTCCCGCCTTGTTGCTGGCGATGAGCCGCGTGCCGTCATGCGTGACGGCAAGATTGTACACCCCGGGACCAGCCGGAAGGCGGCGGGTCATCGTCCAGCTCGGGACGTCCACTTCCACGATCTCGCTGGACTTGTTGCAGGCGACGTAGACCTTCGAGGCATCAGCAGACGGTTGCGCCCAGGTAGGGGAGCAACTGATCTCGTGCGACATGCCGCCCTGGCCCCGCCTTGCTTCAGCGGTGCGCGCTCCGTGGGTGGCGTGTGTGTCGTCGCCATCGCCTCCGTGTGCTCTTCCGTGACCATGGTGGGCCCCAGGCGCGCCCGCCATGCCATGCTCCCTACCCTCGGCGAGCATGAAATGGCGGGAAACCTCGAGTTCATGCGCATCGATCTCCACCAGCATGTCATCCATCATGCAGGTGGAGTACTGCCGCGTACCGGAGGCGTTTAGGCGGGATCCGTGCGGCATGGTGCAGGTACGTATGCGCGCAACCTCCACCATCTGCACGGCGTCCACCACCGACACCGATGACGGCACCATGTCGCCGTAGAGGTTGAAGTTCACCACGAACACGAACACGCCATCAGGCGACACTTGCAGACTCGCGGGGAACATTCCCAGCTCGATCGATGTCACCAGCGAATCCTTGTCCGTGGTGTACTTCCACAGCCGACCAAACGGGGCACCGTGCCCGGTGGTGACGAAGTAGTGCCGACCGTCGGGTGCTACGGCGATTCCATGAGGACCGTCCGTGTCGGTGATCATCATTCCAGTCTGGAACTCGCGCTCCACCTGCGCTCCGGCAGGCCCGAAACGGACGAGCTGCACTCGATCGTTGCTCTCCGACACGACGAAGGCCAGATAGTCGCGCTCCGGCCCGCCGCCGCGCGGCGCCTGCGCCGGAAAAGTCGCTGGCGTGAGCATCAGGAAGGCGACGAGCGCCCCGAGGAGATAGCGATCAGGCATGGCGTACTGGTGAAGGTCCGGTGGTATTGCGCAACGAGGGCATTAATATACCCCGCGGCTGCCGAAGGGTTCGTTGGACGAGGGACCGGGAGGCGGGGTCAGCGCCGACGGAATGCGGCCGCGCGACCGGTATCTCACTGCGGTTGTCGGTTGGCCCTGGTCCCACCCCTGAACCTGCGCTGAGCCATGTCGCCATTCGACCTCCTCGCCCTCAACATTCTCTCGCCGGTTGTTCTCGCGTTCGCGCTCGGCGTGATTGCAACGCTGGTCCGCAGCGACCTCCGCTTTCCCGAGGAGGTTCACACCGCGCTGTCGATCTACCTCCTGCTGGCGATCGGGCTCAAGGGCGGTTCGGAGCTGTCGCACGTCACGGCCGCCGAGGTGTGGAAACCGGTGCTGGCGACGATCGCGATCGGTGTCGTGACGCCCGTCGCCGCATACATTGTCCTGCGCCGCCGGCTCGACATCGCCAACAGCGCGGCCATGGCCGCGCACTACGGTTCCGTGTCAGTGGTGACGTACAGCGCCGCACTCGCCTTTACGGAAGCGGTTGGGGCACCGAGCGAACCGTACACCGCCACGCTGGTAGCGTTGCTAGAGATCCCGGCGATCGTGATCGCCCTGGTGATAGCGCGCGCTCGCCTCGGGAGCGGGGGCTCACTGGGCGTCGTGCTGCACGAGGTCCTGTCCGGGCGCGGCGTGCTCCTGCTCCTCGGCGGGCTAGTGATCGGATACCTCTCTGGCGCAGCTGGTGTCGCGCGAGTTGCTCCCCTGTTCGTGGATCTCTTTCAGGGTGCGCTGATGCTCTTTCTGCTGGAGATGGGCATAGTGGCGGCGCGACGGCTGCGCGACCTCCGCCAGGTGGGCGGCTTTCTGGTCGGCTTTGCTGTATTGATGCCCGTGATGAATGGCGCGCTCGGAACGGCTCTCGGCACAATGGCCGGTCTTTCGCTAGGCGGGGCAACCGTGCTCGGCGTGATGTCCGCCAGCGCGTCCTACATCGCAGCGCCCGCAGCTGTCCGCATCGCGCTCCCGCAGGCGAATCCGAGCCTCTATCTGACATCCGCGCTCGGCATCACTTTCCCCTTCAACCTTACTCTCGGCATCCCGCTGTACTACGCTATCGCGAGCCTCCTTCAGGGAGCGTGACGTCCATGCGCACCACTCCGATGAAGCTGATTACCATCGTCGCCGAGCCGGTGCTGGAAGACCGGCTCATTCAGGAGGTGAAGCGACTTGGCGCGAAGGGTTACACTCTGATCGAGGCACGCGGCGAAGGAACTCGCGGCGTGCTCGAGTGGATGGGACGGAACGTCAGGCTCGAGGTGGTCACGAGTTCGGAGGTAGCCGATTCGATCCTCGAACACCTCGCGCACGACTACTTTCGGGACTATGCGGTGATAGCCTACGTGATGGACGTCGCGGTGGTGAGGGGGGAGAAATACCGCTGAGCAGTGGCTCGGGATTTCCCGCAGGAGGTAACGTGCCCCCCACATTTCTGCGCTCAGAAACGATCCCAATGCGCAGAATCCCGACTCAATCGCTTGGGATTTGACCCAACCCGCCATTCTGCAGTATATTGGAGGTGTTGAGAACTATTCTCAACTAGCTTACACTGCGGAGTCCGACAATTCACGCCAACTATGGAGCGGCCGGTTTTGCGAGGCTGCCAGTCGCCGCGCTACTGTCGATAGGGCTCCTGCTTTCTGGCTGCGGCGACCAGCGGGCAAAGGCAGCTGAGCCCGCCGGATCGGGTGCCTCGACGTCGGCGGATCCCGACGTCTTTGTCCTCGGCTTCCTTCCGTCGGCCCGCGCCGAAGAGGTCGTGCCGAAAGCGGAGCGATTGGGGGCGTTCCTCTCCGAGCGCATCGGGAAGCCGGTGCGGGTCGTCGTCCCTTCAACGTACGAGCCGCTGATCGAGGGTTTCCGCTTTGGTCACGTGCATGCCGCCTTTCTGGATGGCGGGCCGGCGTGGATCGCCCACCGGCGCGCGGGCGCGAACGTCATTCTGGCCGAGGTGAAGGACGGTGGCACCTTCTACTGGGCGGAGGCGTTTGTACGGGCTGACGCGCCAATGCAGCGCATAGAGCACGCGCTCGGCAAGAGGCTCGCCTTCACGTCACGCACCGGCTCGAGCGGTTTCCTGATGCCCATTGGCTCCATGATCGAATCGGGGCTCATCAAGCCTACAGGAAACGAGCTGGTTGATCTTGAGAAGGCGCTCTCCACCAGCTTCGCCTCCACTGTGGAGGCCGGCGGTTACCAGCAGGCCCTGGCCGCGGTGATCGAGGGGAGAGCGGATGTCGCATTCGGCGCGCACGACGCGCCACAGCGTTTCCTTACCGATCCCGAGCGGGCCCGCATCCGCACGCTTCACAGGTTTGGGCGCATCCCGTCGCACTCGATTCTCGCGGCCGGCAATCTTCATCCCGACCTTGCGGCGCGAGTTAGCAAGGCACTGCTGGAGCTCAACAAGACGGAGTACATCCAGATACTCAAGGACATCTACGGCGTGGATGGCGTTCAACGCGCCACTACGGAGGGGCACCTTGGCGAGTTTGGACGTGCTCTGTCCCAGCTTCCCGGGATGGAGCGAACCCTCGTTGCCAGGCGAGGAAGCTGATGACGGACATGGTGCGAAACTCCTTGCGTTCGATATCAGCGAGCCCGCCCCCGGGCGGCTCGGCGCTGGTCATGCGCGACGTCTCGGCAGGCTACGAGCGTCGCCGTCCGGTCGTGCACAGCATGGATCTCGACGTGGCACGCGGCTCCTGCTGCGCCCTCGTCGGTCCCAGCGGATGCGGAAAAACCACGCTGCTCAGAGTGATCCTCGGCAGCCTCACGCCACAGCAGGGGCTCGTAGACCGCCCATGTCTCGCTGGCCTGAACGGCGGGCGGAAGTGTGCGATTGGCTACATCCCGCAGAACCTGGGACTCGTCCGCAATCTCACCGTGCGCGACAACGTGTTACTTGGCGCGCTGGGGCGAACGCGATTCTGGCGGAGTATGCTGGGCAGGTTCAGCGCTGCGGACCGTCGTCGCGCCGACGAAGCTCTCGGCGCTGTTGGACTGAACGGTCGCGGAGGCGAGCGCATCGAGCGGCTCTCGGGAGGCGAACGGCGTCGCGTGGTGATCGCACGGGCTCTCCTTCAGAATCCGCGCCTGCTCCTCGCCGATGAGTTTCTGGCCGAAGTCGATCGTGCCGCGGCCGATGAGATCGTCGAGATCCTTCAGGACGTGCGGCGCCGAACCGGCATGACAATCGTTTTCGTGGACCATGACCTCGAGACAGCCTGCCGCATCGCTGACCGCGTGGTTGTCATGGCCGAGGGGAGCAAGGTCGGGGAGTTCGCTGGCAGCGAAGGCTCCGCTGCCCGCGTGCACGAGCTGCTGCGCTCACATCGGAAGGAATGAACGCGGAGGCCGGGCGAAGGAGCTCTGCCGGTTGGTGGGTGGTGCTCCTCGTCGCGATGCTGACCGTAGCGGCCATCGTGCATCTCGACTTGCGGCCAGCGCAGCTTGCGGGGGGGTTTGGCAACTTTGCAAAGCTGGCCGACGATGCGTTCCCGCCGCAGCTCTCGATCCTCCCCACAGCCGGGCGTGCCCTCCTCGAGACGATCACGATAGCTTTTCTCGGCACCGTCTTCGGCCTCCTGCTGGCACTTCCCTTCGGCCTGGCGGGTGCGCGCACGCTGGCCCCTGCATGGCTGTTCATCCCCGTGAGGGTCGTGTGCGCGGGCATCAGAAGCATGCCCTCGCTTCTGTGGGCGGTGCTGTTCGTAATCCTGGTGGGCTTCGGGCCGCTGGCGGGCGTGCTGGCCATGACCATGTACACCATGGGCCACCTGGCTAAACTCCAGTACGAGAGTCTGGAAGGACTGCCGCCTGAGCCATTCGAAGCGGTGCGGGCCACCGGCGCCAATGTTTTTCAGATGGCGCGGTTCGTCGCGCTGCCGGAGGCCTCGAACCTTCTCGTCAGCCAGGTTCTCTACATGTTCGAGTACAATGTTCGCGCTTCGTCCATCATGGGCTTCGTGGGCGCGGGTGGAATTGGGTTTTACATCTCACGGTACTTGTCTGCAATGCAGTACGATGGAGTCGTCACACTGCTCCTGGTGGTTTTCCTCACAGTCGTCGTAGTGGACATCCTGTCGTTCCGATTGCGTACGCGGTTTCTCACCGGCGCTCCAGGGCGCGCCTGAGGTGGGAGGACCCGCAAGGCCTGCCCGGAACGCAACTTGCCCCCCGGGACTGCGATGCGTTTGACCGAGTACCCCACGGCGGCTGCCGGACGCTCGCCCCGCAGCGCCGCCCTGAACATCCGGCTGTTGGAACGGCCGTATTCCAGTCTGTGGCGTAGATGCCTTCGCCAGGGTCGTTTACCGCGGGCAGAGCCGAACCAATTGCACCAGGTGTCGTACCGGTACCACATTTCCAGGTCGGGGGGCAACCGGCTTGGACGGCAGCCGGCTTTGACGATAAACCATGAGCCCCAACCGCGATCGAGGAGCGTAGCGTGAGGCCAGTCCGGAGCGGTGAAGCTCTGATGGTGATCGCGCCAGCAATGGTGCTGGCGCGAAGCGCATCCGCTCAGACGAGCAGTGCGGGCACCGACTGGACTTACATGCTCGGTGTGATCGGCATAGTCGGCACGCTCTTCCTTCTGGCGGCCCTAGGCCTGATACGGTGGTGGCGCGCGCGGCAGCCATCGTACGATGACCCCACGCCACCCCTGATCACGATACCCCACTCTCCGACGCCAAGACCGGTTACCCCGGCCAGGGCGCGCCGTACCGAGCCTCCCGTAGATGCGCACGGCACCGCCCCGGTGACCGTGGCGGCGCCCGTACTCCACTCACCGGCCCCGGGCTACGAACGCCCCGGCAACGGTTCGGGAACGGACGGCGAGCTGGTGGAGGGGAGTACAGTTCGCTTCTATCGGCCACCTGACGGCACACTTCAATTGCTTCCGGGTCGGCTAGAGATCGTTGCGGGGGAGGATATTCCGCACGACATCCGCTTCATTCGCGCTCGGGGCGAAGAGCCGGAGGTCACCTTCGGACGGAGCGATGGACCTCCGCACCGCCATGTGCAGCTCCACGCCCGAACGGTGAGCCGACAACATGCGCGGATGCGCTTTGCGGAGAAGCGGTGGCTCATCGAGAATCTCTCCGAGACCAATCCCGTCGTCATCAACGGGCGGGAACTCGATTCCGGGGATGGAGGGTACGTGCTGAGGGAGGGCGATCGCATCGAGATGGGAGAGGTCGTCTTTCTCTTCCGGGAGCGGTAACGATGACGGCGCTCGCGCCGACGATCGCGTATTTCACCCACGCCGGTCGCCGCTCGTCCAATCAGGATGCCGTGATCGCGCGACGACTCGATGACGGCCGCGAGCTCACCGCTATCGCCGACGGCATGGGTGGCCACGCGGCCGGCGAGATCGCCAGCGCACGCGCCCTGGAGATACTCGTGCAGCACCTCTCGCGAAACGAGGGGCTCCGCGAAGCGTTCGTTGGCGCCAACGACGTCGTGCATCGGGAAGCGCGTGATCACGGCGAGCGTCGCGGGATGGGCACGACAATGGTGGCGCTGCTCGCTGGACCGAATGGCTACCAGGTCGCAAACGTTGGCGACAGCCGCGCGTACAGAATCGACAGCGAAGGGATCAGCCAGATTACCTCCGACCATTCGGTGGTTGCAGAGGCATCGAGGGATGGTGGCTTCTCACCCGAGGAGCTGGCAAACTCCCCGTGGCGGAACGCGCTCACGCGCGCGATCGGCACCGACCCAAGCGTGGAGGTGGACGTCTTCGGTCCGTTCGATGCCAGCCCACCGCACGCTATCGTGTTGTGCAGCGATGGCCTGTACAAGACCCTCTCGGACGATGTCATTCGCGAATATGTAATAGCGACGCCCGATCTGGAGACGGCGGTGCGGTCGCTCGCCGCGGTGGCATTCCGGCTGGGCAGCGACGACAACATCACCGTGAGCGCGATAGAGTTCGGCAGCCTGCCTCGCCGCTCACCTGGCATCACGCTTCCCGTCCCGCTCGATCTCGAGGGCGTGGTTGTAGGCACGATCGAGGAGAACGGACAGGACTCCGCTGGCCCGCTGCCCGATGATGAACCCGTTACGCAGTGGGGACCACGACCGCCCGGAATACCATGGTGGGCGATCACGATCGCGGTGTTGGCGGTGTTGCTTGCCCTCTGGCTGCTCGCTGGCGGCAGCTTCTGATGACCGACGCTTCTCGCTTCAGGTCCGAATCCCTCGACAGGGATTTCGAGCAGCTCGGGGAGATAGGCCGCGGCGGCATGGGCGTCGTCCATCGGGCACTCGAACGGCGCACCGGTCGCGTAGTGGCGGTGAAGGTGATTCGCGCCCGCTATCTGGAGGACGCGGAAACCGTCTCCCGCTTCGAGCGCGAGGCGAAGAGCGCCGTGCCCCTTCGTCACCCGAACATCGTGGCCGTGCACGAGCTGCGGCGGCTCGAAGATGGCGGGATCGCCCTGGTGATGCAGTACGTGCCTGGTGGTACGCTGAAAGAGCAGATTCGGGACGTGGGTCCCCTTCCCTTCGCTCGCGTCGAGCAGGTCCTCCGCGATGTCGGCGCCGCGCTCCGCCACGCTCACGCGACCCACATCATACATCGCGATGTAAAGCCGGAGAACATCTTCGTCGAGGACGCAACGGGTCGCGCGTTGCTCGCCGACTTCGGCATTGCCCGCAGCACGGAGCAGGACTCCAGCCTCACGCTCACCGGCGTCGCCATCGGCACGCCCGCGTATATGTCGCCCGAGCAGATCGATGGCGGCGAGCTGGATGGGCGCAGCGATCTGTACAGCCTCGGCCTCGTCGGCTGGGAAATGCTGGGTGCGCGCCGGCCGTGGGAGGGGGAGAGCCTATATGGGGTCATATACCGCCAAAAGCATGAGGACCTCCCGCCGGTGGAAACTTTTCGGCCGGACGTGCCGCCTCGGATCGCCCACGCCATTGGCTGGGCGCTTCAAAAGGAGGCCCGCAACCGCCCGGCGAACGTGGACGACCTGCTTCGTCAGCTCGACAGCGACACTCGCCTGTTCACGCCGCCGCCTCGCCGGAGGGGAGCAGCGCCGCCTTCCACGGCCGACCCGGCGAGTACTATGCGGTTCGACCGGCCGCTCCCCCGTCAGGGGGGCGCGACTCGTCCCCCGCGCGAGCGAACGCCCGCTTTCGCCTCAATCCCTCCCCATGCACAAGATGAGCATCGAAGTTGGTGGAGGAGTCGGGCCGCCCTCGCAGCCGCGCTCGTCGCCGTTCCGGTCCTGCTGGTGCTGGGCGCCGTAGCAACCGGAGCCATCTCTGGTGGCGAGGAGAGCGCTGAAACCGCCATGGCGGTGGTTGATGAGCCGATTGGGGTGCCCATCGGTCCGACCGCTGGCCCGGACACGGCGCCCCTGGCCGAGGACGCGGCGGAGGAGCCGGACGATTTCCTGCCGGAAACTGCTCCCGAGCGCACCACCGTGTCTGCCGCCCCTGCCGATCCTCCTGGCGAAGTTCCGCGGGCCCAGCCGCCGATGGCCGTGACAGGACCGCAGCGCCAGCCCCTTGCCACCCGTCCGGAAGCCATCGCACAGCAGCCGAGGATCGTTCCTGCGCCAGTTCCAGCACCGGCCCCTGCTCCCGCACCCGCCCGCAGCGACGAGATCGCGGCCGTGGCCGCGGGTGGAACACACAGCTGTGCGCTGAGCGGCGGCGGCGAGCTGTTCTGCTGGGGCGGCAACGACCGGGGACAGCTCGCCGTAGACGGACCGCGTCGTTCCAGCCCGGCCACGAGCGTCACGGACCAGCGGTTCGTCCTTGTATCCGCAGGCCTTGGCCACACGTGCGCCATCAGCCGCTCAGGCGAAGCGTACTGCTGGGGGGGCAACGCCAGCGGTCAGCTGGGGAACGGCTCGTCGACGGCCGCCAGCACTCCTGCCAGGGTGGCCGGCTCGCGAGCCTTCCGTACAATCAGTGCGGGAGTAAACCATACCTGCGCCGTCGCCAGGTCTGGGGAGGCGTACTGCTGGGGAAGTAACGGTGCCGGCCAGCTCGGTGACGGGACCACGGCCAGTCGCACGGTACCCGTGCGATTGGCCGGTGGCGGCTCCTTCACGGACATCACCGCGGGACGCAGCCATAGCTGCGCCGTTAGCCCGCAGCAGGTGGTCTACTGCTGGGGCGGCAACTCGCATGGTCAGCTTGGCGAGGGCCGCGCCGAGCCGCGCCCCTACCCCAGTCCCATAAGCGGAGCCACGCGCTTCAGCAGCGTGGTTGCGGGCCATTCGCACAGTTGTGCCCTTTCGACCGGTGGCGAGGTGTTCTGCTGGGGGGACAACGCCGGGGGTCAGTTGGGCGATGGTACCACCACCAGCCGGTCGACGCCCGCCCGCGTGGCGGGCGATGTCAGGTTCGCGGCCCTGGTGGCCGGCAGTATGCATACGTGTGGGCTCACCCGCGGTGGCGAGGCATACTGCTGGGGCCGTAACAATTATGGCCAGCTTGGAGACGGCAGCGGCAGCGATCGAGCCACACCTGTGCGGGTGCGGGGCGGACACAGCTTCCGCGTCATTAACGCCTCCGGCGCGCACACCTGCGGCGTTTCTACGGGTGGCGAAGTGCTGTGCTGGGGGTACAACGTCGAGGGCCAGCTCGGCGATGGCTCGCGCAGCCATCGAGCGACGCCGGTCGCGGTGGGGCGACCCACCGGGTGAGCGGCCGCGTGCGCCGTTCTCTTCATGGCCGCCGAGGAAGGTGGGATGTCTTACCGCAGCGTGAACGTATCAATTGCCTTGGGTGCGCTGACCGTTCTCTTAGTGGGAGCGACTGTGTCTTGCAGTTCGGCACCCACGGAGAACCGCCAGGACGCCATAGCCGCCGTGATCGTATCTCCCGAAGTCATGACCCTTCAGCTAGGCCGCAAGGAGCGTTTCCAGGTCACAATCATCGACTTACAGGGCGAGCCCACCAACGGCCACCAGGTCTTCTGGTCGGTGCAGGACACGACCATTGCACGTATCGCCGCCAATGGCGAAGTCGAGGGGCGTGCGCTGGGCGAAACGCAGGTCGCGGCCAGCGCGCAGGGGCGACATGACGTCGCGCGTCTGACGATCATACCACGTCAGGTGGCATCGGTGACCGTCTCGCCGGCCACAGCGGATGTGTCGGTGGGCGGCACCGTGCAGCTCCAGGCACGTGCCTGGGATTCCTGGAACGACGAGATCTCCGGACGGACGTTTGACTGGCATTCGAGCAACACCGCGCGCGCCACGGTGTCATCATCTGGTCTGGTGAGGGGCTTCTCCCCCGGACAGGTTACGATCACGGCAGCAACGGGAGGGCGGAGCGGCACAGCCACTGTCACCGTAATCGCACTGCCGGTGGCATCGGTGACGGTCGAACCGGCCGAGGTTGTCATGTTTCGGAAGCAGCAGCGCCAGCTCACGGCACGGGTGCGTGACGCCAATGGAGCCGAATTGACGGGGCGGCAGGTAACATGGTCCAGCAGTGATGACAAACTTGCCACGGTGAGCGCGACCGGCGTGGTTTCGTCGCACCGGCGCGGCACCGTAACAATTACCGCTACATCGGAGGGCGTGTCCGGCACGGCACGTGTGACCATACTTTGAGGTTGTCGTTCGAAGGCACGCGCCAATGCAGGCGCGCCGGTGCTCGCGCGCTAGTGGCAGGAAGCGCACTCCTGATCGGCGCCTTGCTGACAAGTGACGGTTCAGCACAGCTCGCGCCGAAGCGGAGCATTGGCAGCGCCAGCGGTGCATCATGTCCACCACACAGCACACCCTCCCAACCGAACGCACAGCGGCGGGCGGCCGCACGTGATGCGTTCGCTCAGGGTCAGGAAGCGGCGATCAGCGGCGACAATCGGGCTGCACGCGACTTCTTCCGGCGCGCCGCAGAATCGGACGCTACCGACCCCACCACC
This sequence comes from uncultured Gemmatimonadaceae bacterium, assembly GCA_964636485.1. GTDB lineage: Bacteria > Gemmatimonadota > Gemmatimonadetes > Gemmatimonadales > Gemmatimonadaceae > CAYXRS01. The sequence continues at coordinate 12,090 of CAZWSO010000011.1, read as the reverse complement.
GCGTATCATCTTGCTCGTGCGCACGAGGTACTCGGCGAAGTGAACGAGGCCATACGCGAGTATTGCCGGTTCCTGTCGCTGGCGCCGCGGGCCGCGGACGCAGCGGAGGCGAGGGACCGTCTAACCGAGCTTGGGCCGAGGCGTTCTCAGTCGGAGCTGGCGACGGCGCAGTTCAGGGCCGGCCTGCTGCATTACCAAGGGCGGCGCTGGCGCGATGCCCAGGTAGCTTTCACCCGGGCGATCAGCCAGGCGCCGGACTGGCCTGAGACGCACTTCAACCGGGCCCTGGTGCTCGAGCGCCTGGACCAGACAGAGCAGGCGGTAGCGGATTATCAGCGGTACCTCGAGCTCGAGCCGGCGGCCACGGACCGTGACGCGGTCGTGCGGCGCATCGTGTCATTGCGGCGCCAGGCGATGAACCCTGGCTCCGCCTTCACGCGCGGCCTGATTCTGCCGGGGCTGGGCCAACACTACACGCGACGTCCCGTGCTCGGCTTTCTGGTCCTTGGCGCCGCTGGTGGCGCCTTGGCGTTGGGGTTCGTACCGAAGGATGTGGACATCGTCGAGATCCGAACGGGCACGTTTATCGACCCGTTCGGCAACGAGCGCGAATACGAGTACGAATACCCGTACGTGGAGCGGCAGTATCCCAACCGTACCGCGGGGATCGCGGCCGCCGCCGCTATTTCAGTTCTCGCCGCCTTCGAGGCGTACAGCCACGCCCGTTCACGGACCAGCGCCCCGCCCGCGCTGCGCAGCACATCCAACACACGCGCGGCCGCGCCGCTGCTGGAGTACGACTGGGCGCGCGACGTGGGTAGGGTGGGCGTTGTGGTGAGGTTTTGACGGCCAGCCGTCACGGCGCCACCTCGGAGAACTCCACGCCGCTGTCCGCCGCTTCCAGCGCTGAGCGCAGGGCCCAGGAATCCGCAAACAGGATCATTGGATGACCTTTCGCGTCGTATACGCGCATGCGGCCGTGGCCACGCGCAACGCTCTCGATGGCGGCTTCGGGGCCGGTCACCCAGCGCGGAGAGCCATAGCCGAAGTGGTCCAGCTTCGCGCGCACGCCGTACTCGTGCTCCAGCCGGTGCAGTAGAACATCGAACTGGAGCAGCCCTACGGCGCCGACAATGGGTGAGGAGGCGCCAGCGTCGCGTTCGGCAAAGAAGACCTGCGCGGCACCTTCTTCCGTGAGCTGGCGAAGACCGGTGTCGAGCTGCTTCCGGCGGAGCGGGTCGCCGAGCGAGACGCGGGCAAAGTGCTCCGGCGCGAAGCGCGGGATGCCGACGAATTGCACCGTGTCATCAGCGCTGAGCGTATCGCCGATGCGCAGCGACCCACGGTCGTGAATGCCGATCACATCGCCCGGCCAGGCCTCTTCGATGGCGCTCCGCTCGCGCGCCATGAACTGCTGGGCCGTGGCGAGGCGAAGCGGCTTGCCGGTGCGCACGTGTGTCACGGTCATCCCGACCTCGAACTGGCCGGAGCACACGCGCACGAAGGCGACGCGGTCGCGGTGCCTGGGATCCATGTTCGCCTGGATCTTGAATACGAAGCCGCTAAACTCGGAGCGCGTCGGTTCTACCACACCCACGCTCGACTCGCGCGGCAACGGGGCCGGCGCAAGGCGCAGAAACTCAAATAGAAACGTTTCAACGCCGAAGTTAGTGAGCGCACTGCCGAAGAACATCGGCGTCATCTCGCCGGCGCGAAATGCATCGAGATCGAACTGTGCTCCGGCGTGATCGAGAAGCTCCAGCTCCTCCACGAGGCGGGTATGCGCGTCCGCGCCGACACGAGCGACCACGGCCGCGGCATGGAGGTCGGACACTTGCATGGAGACGCGCCGCGCACCATGGCCTGCATCCTTCTGGAAGAGCCGGATTTCCCGCGTACGGCGATCGTATACACCCACGAAGCTGTCCCACGTGTAGATTGGCCAGGTGAACGGCACGCAGCGAATGCCAAGCTCGCTTTCGACGTCATCGAGCAGCTGCAGCGGATTCGCGCCCGCCCGGTCGCATTTGTTGACGAAGGTGAAGATCGGCATCCGCCTCCGCCTGCAGACCGCAAAAAGCTGCCGTGTACGCTCCTCAACGCCTTTCCGGTTGTCGAGCAGCATGACGGCGCTGTCTGCGGCGATCAGCGTGCGGTAGGTGTCCTCGGAGAAATCCTGGTGTCCGGGCGTGTCGAGCAGATTTACCTTCCATCCTTCGTACTCGAACTGCATGACGCTGGACGTGACCGAGATCCCGCGCTCCTGCTCGAGCTTCATCCAGTCCGACGCTGCGTGCCGCACCGCCCGGCGCGCCTTTACCGATCCGGCCAGATGGATGGCGCCGCCATAGAGCAGCAGCTTCTCCGTCAGCGTCGTCTTGCCTGCGTCCGGATGGCTGATGATGGCGAACGTCCTGCGCTTCTCGATCTCCTGCTGCAAGCGCCTTTCTGGATTCACGCCGGCCGTGCCCTGCGCATGGGCAGCGGCTCGGCGAGGGTGAGTCGGCGCCACACCCATTCGGCCGGTCCATGCCGGTAGCGGCTCAGCCACCAGGCACTAATCGGCGCCTGAAACAGAAAGATTGCCACTGCGATACCGATCGCGGGCGCCGCACCGACGCGTCCGAAAAATCCGAGCCCAAAGCCGTAGAAGATGAGAAGAGCGATGATGGTCTGCAGGAGATAGTTGGTGAGCGCCATTCTTCCGACCGGCGTCAGCAGACGGAGTACACCTCGTCCCTGCAATTGGCGCCAGGCCATCACCACCACCGCGGCGTAGCCTACAGCGAGTGTGGGCACTCCAACGGTGTAGAGCACCGCGAACAGCATTCCCCGCGGTTCCAGGGTGTAGTAGGAGTGTTCACCGGCCAGGGCCAGCAGGACGTTGAGTGGCAGACCAATGAGCAAACCCCAGCCTGCCGCACGCCTGATGACGACGCGGTTGTGCGGCGTGTCGGTGAGCAGACCGCGGCGAACTATCCAGAGGCCGAACAGGAACACGGCCAGGACCTTGAAGAACCGCCCGGTGAAGAACAGATCCATCCACCGGTACGTGAGCGCCGTAAGATTGGCGCGCAATACCTCGAGGTAACTCCCCGTGGCCAGCGTTACGATCACTGGATCGAGGGGGTTGGTTGCATTGCCGGCGCCGTCGGGCCCGCCACCGGCCAGCAGTGCTAGCCCAACCATGAGTCCGTACTGTAGCAGCGGCATCAGCAGAAATATGAGCGCCGCCATCAGGACTCGCCTGTCTTCGCGATTTCGAAAGGGGAGCAGGCAGAAGCCGGCGAGTGCGTACAGCAGCAGGATATCGCCATACCAGAGCAGGAAGGCGTGGACCGCGCCGATCAGCAGCAGCGTGACGAGGCGCCGGCGGAACCGCGGGGCGGCATCCAACCCCAGAGCTCCCGCCCGCTGGAGCTGGACGGCGAAGCCGATGCCGAAGAGCAGCGAGAAGATCGAGTAAAACTTACCTTCCACGAGTGCTCGCAGCAGCAGCATCGTCACGCCGTCGGCGCCCGCCGTTGGCAGTGCGGCGCGCTGCGCCTCCGATAGGAGAACAAACCCGGAGAACACCTGAACGTTGGCCAGCAGGATGCCGAAGATCGCGAAGCCGCGCAGAACGTCGAGCGCATCAATACGCTCACCGGTGAACCGTGGGACAGCGGATGTGTCGGCGAGGGCAGGAACGTCGGGTGGAGCCAGTCGGGTCATCGGGCCTGGAATATTGTAGGTTTGCGCAACATAGCCGCGCCAGCGGTTTCCAGCTATTCTATGTTCCTCGGACGGGGAAGCCCATGTCGTCGATCTGGAAAATCCTGACGATAGTCCTGGTCGTAGCATTCATCGTGTTCCTGGCCTGGACAACGATCTCCGCGCAGCGGGTGGAGTGCGAAATCTGCGTGGAGTTTGGCGGACAGCGGAACTGTGCCTCCGCAACTGCAGATACCGAGGACGAGGCAGCGCGTTCCGCCCAAACAACGGCGTGCGGACCGCTCGTCCGGGGTATGGACGACGCGATCGCCTGCAGCAACCGCCCTCCGGTGACACGCCAGTGTCGCCTCCCTTGAGGAGCGACGGCTGACCCGGCGCCGACGCTGAATCGGCGTGCTACCGAACCGCAATGCCGGCGATGTGAGGCCCCACCACGGGGAGCGGCGCCCGAAATCGCTCGAAGCGCACATCAGAGAAGCCGGCGCCGGCGATGAGGGCCGCCGTATCCTGATCCGGCCGGCAGCCATCGCCGGCTACGCGCCAGAGCGGACGCAGGAGCCGCTGCGCACGCCGCGTCCAGGTTCCGGGAGGTGCCGCGACGTGCTCCAGGAACACGAATCGGCCGCCGGGCCGAAGCACGCGTAGCACTTCCGTGAGCGCCGCCGCTACGTCACTGACCGAGCACAGCACGAGCGTGCCGACAACGCTGTCGGCGCTCGCATCAGGGAGTCCCGTCCTCTCCGCGGTACCGGTGCGCAGATCGATGCCCATGCCGAGCCGCTCTGCCTCGCCTCGAATGTAAGGGTGCATGTGAAGGTTGGGCTCGATACCGGTCCAGCGGATCCGTGGTGGATAGTACGAGAGATTTACGCCGCTCCCCGGTCCGATCTCGACCACGCTTCCCTCGAGCGAGCCGAGAAGGTTGCGCTTGTATGGCGCCACCGTGTCCTCGTGACGCCGGCACCCCCGCGCGACGCCCGCCGCGTGGATCCGGTGGATCAGTCCGCGTCGGACAGGACGGAGCTCAGGGCTGGGCATCAACGGGAGATTGGCAACAACGATGGAGCTATCAGGTAGCGCGAGAACTCGTAACGTCCCGGCAATGCTTCCGCCTCATCGCCCGTTGGGCCATGGAACCCGGTCCCGGTGGTCCCTGCACACTTCACCGCGCCACTTCGCTCGACAGCGACGCCAGCACTCGTCCTGCGCGCTGCGCCGCCTCGGCAATTCGCTCAGGGGACGTTACGAATGAGATGCGGAAGAATCCTTCCCCACCAGCACCAAAACCGGAACCGGGAATCGCGATCACTCCCTCATCGTCGGCAAGCCGATCGGTGAAGGCGCGGCTCGATGCGCCATCGGGGAGAGGGATCCAGAGATACATCGACGACTTCGGGGCCTCGCAGTCGAAGCCGGCGGCACGGAATGCCGCGACCGCCGCGTCGCGGCGGTCGCGGAATACCGCCATGTTGGAGGGAACGAACTCCTCCCAGTTTTCGAATGCCTTCACCCCCGCGGCCTGGATCGCCATGAAGGCGCCGGTGTCGAGAAAGCTCTTCAGCTTGGCCAGCGCGCCCGCTATCGCCGGGCGCGCCGCTGCCCAGCCGATGCGCCAGCCCGTCATGTTGTACGTCTTGGACAGCGAGTGGAACTCGATCGCGATGTCGCGTGCCCCCTCGATCTCGAATATGCTGGGCGCCACGTAGCCGCCGTACCCGAATTCGGAATAGGCGTTGTCGTAGATGAGGAGGATGTCGAGCTCCCGACAGCGACGTACGACGTGCTCCAGATACGCCCGCGGCGCCACGGCAGCGGTTGGGTTGTTGGGGTAGTTGAGGAACAATACCCTGGCCCGCCTCAGCACATCCGCCGGAATCTCGTCCAGCTCCACCAGGAAGTGCGTGCGCGGACGCAGCGAAAAGTAGTACGGCTCGGCCTCACCCAGCAGCGTGCCGCCGATGTATGCGAGATAGGCGGGATCCGGCACGATCGCCACATCGCCACGCTGCAAATAGGCGAGCGCAACATGGGCGATTCCCTCCTTCGATCCGATCAGCGGTACGATCTCCGTTACAGGATCGAACGCGATTCCGAACCGTTTTTCCATCCATGCCGCAATCGCTTCACGAAAGGGCATGTATCCAAGCCCGAATCCATAGCGCCAGAACGCGGGCTCGCGTATGGCCTCTGTCATGCGCTCCAGTACCGCTTCCGGCGGGGCCAGGTCGGCATCGCCGGCACCGAGATCGATCACGTCCATCCCGCGTGCCAGCAGCTCGCGCTTCTTCAGGGGTACGTGGGCGAGCGGATAGTTGGGGAGGGTGGTAAAGCGGTGAGAGAAGGGGGGCATTTGTGAGAGGCCGGAGCTCGGAGTTCTGGGTTTTCGGAGATGGTCCCGGCGCGGGGCGGGCGTGGGAGTGGTACAGATTACCCTCGAATGGTGCTCACGAACGGCACAGTCCCGGACATCATGCAAGCCATGACTGGAATGCATCATGACCATTCGAAGCTTTCGTGACCTCGAAGTCTGGAACGTCGCCATCCAACTGATCGAGAGATGCTATGCCGTCACACGACGATTCCCACGTGATGAGGTATTCGGCATCACCAGCCAGGTGCGTCAGAGCGCTGTTTCGATCGCGGCCAGCATTGCGGAAGGACATGGACGCATCTACGTGCGCGAGTATCTTCGACATCTGGCAGCTGCCAAGAGCTCGGCGCACGAGCTCCAAACGCTGTTGGTCATCGCTCTCCGTTTGAGGTACCTCGGGGAGTCCGACTACGCCGAGCTCATCAAGCTGCAGGAGAGAGTCGCGCAAATGCTGAGCGTTCTGCTCCGGCGCATAGAAGCTCGGGGCTCGATGAGCTCCCGAGCCCCGAACCAGGAACTTCGAGCCTCCGACTCCGCGCCTGCGGCACCAATCACGACGTCGGCGGATTGAACTGTGCGTGCTGCGCGTCAAGCCAGCTCTTGTGGTAGTTCGGATCCTCGATCTCCACGGCCGTCTTCGCGACCTGCAGGGGACGGAAGGAATCCATCATGACCGCCAGCTCCTCGGTGTACTTGGCGCCGATCGAGGCTTCGGCACGGCCGGGGTGCGGGCCGTGCGGGATGCCATCCGGGTGATGCGTGATGCTGCCGAACTCGATCCCCTTGCGACTCATGAACTCACTGGAGGCGTAGTAGAGCACCTCGTCGGAGTCCACGTTGCTGTGATTGTAGGGAGCGGGTACCGCCTCCGGATCGAAATCATACGGACGTGGGCAGAAGCTGCATATCACGAAGCCGTCACCCTGGAAGGTCTGGTGGACCGGCGGCGGCTGGTGCACGCGTCCCACAATCGGCTCGAAGTCGTGGATGTTGAAGATCCACGGGTAGAAGTACCCATCCCACCCGACGACGTCAAAGGGGTGGTGATCCAGGATCATCTCGTTGATGCCGTCGTACTGCTTCACGAGGATCCGGTGGTCTCCTTCCTCGTCGTACGTCTTCAGCTCCGTGGGGCGTCGGATGTCACGCTCTGAGTAGGGGGCTCCTTCGATGAGCTGGCCGAACTCGTTACGATAACGCTTCGGCCATCTTACGTGCCCGCGGCTCTCGAACACCAGAAGCTTGGGCGCGTCGCCGCTCATCTCGAACTTATAGCGGTGCATGATTCCGCGGTGAATGACGATGTAGTCTCCCTCGCGGAATGGGAGATCTCCGTACTGCGACTCCAGTGTCCCATGGCCCTTGCTCACGTACACTACCTCGTCGCCCTGCGCGTTCCGGTAGAAGTGAGCGTCCTGCTCGTCGGGCTCGACGTACAGCATCGCAATGTCGCTGTTGTACAGCAACGGAATCCGGTCGAGTGTGGGACTTCCGCCGCGCTTCACGAGCGACGTCTTGAAGTGACGGTGGCGCAAAGCGTCGTCGTCATCGCGCTCGTACCTGGTTTCGCGCAGCCGCCGTACCGATTTGATGGTGGTAGGGGGATGGACGTGATAGAGAAGTGATGATGTGCCCGTGAAACCCTCGTGGCCCACGAGCTGCTCGGCATACAAACCGCCGTCCGGCCGCCTGAACGCATAGTGCCGCTTGCGGGGGATCCTGCCGAGAGTGTGATAGATGGGCATGTCTGAAGCGGGTTCTGGGTTCCGGTGAACTGTAAATGCCGTTTCGGGCTGATTGGCTTACAGGTTACCTCTCGCTGCCTGCTCCCGTTCGATCGCCTCGAACAGCGCCTTGAAGTTGCCCTTGCCAAAGCTGCGGGCGCCCTTGCGCTGGATGATCTCGTAGAAGAGCGTGGGCCGATCTTCAACGGGCTTGGTGAAGATCTGGAGCAAGTAACCGTCCGGGTCCCGGTCCACGAGGATGCCGAGCTCGGCCAGCCTGTCCACCGGTTCGTCGATCTTGCCGACCCGTTCCTGCAGCTCCGCGTAGTAGGACGTCGGGACGGACAGGAACTCGATGCCGCGCTCGCGCAGCGCGGTCACAGTTTCGATGATGTCGTCCGTCGCCAGCGCGAGATGCTGCACGCCCGGGCCACGGTAAAAGTCGAGGTACTCCTCGATCTGCGATTTCTTCTTGCCTGACGCTGGTTCGTTGATCGGGAACTTGATCCGATCGTTGCCGTTGGCCATTACCTTCGACATCAGTGACGAGTACTCCGTGCTGATGTCCTTATCGTCGAAGGTGATCAGATTTCGGAAGCCCATCACGTCGGCGTAGTATGCCACCCAGCGGTTCATCTGCCCGAGCTCCACATTCCCCACGCAGTGGTCCACATACCTGAGACCGACTGCGGACGGCTGATAACGCGGCTGGACAGCACGAAAGCCCGGAAGGAAAAGCCCCTTGTAGTTGCGCCGCTCCACGAGAGTGTGAATCGTGTCACCGTACGTCCCGATCGCAGCGATGACGACGTCGCCGTTATCGTCACGCATTACCTCCGGGGCGTGCACCGGAATCGCCCCGCGCTCCACGGCAGTCTGGTACGCGGCACGCGCGTCCTCCACCCAGAGCGCGTAGTCGCGTACGCCGTCGCCGTGAATCCTGACGTGCTCCGCCGTGGACGATTCGGGGTACAGGGGCGTGGTCAGCACGAACCGGATCTTTCCCTGCTGCAACAGGTAGCTGGCGCGATCTCTGACGCCCGTCTCCGGACCTCTGTATGCCACGAGCTGAAAGCCGAATGCGGCGCGGTAGTAGAGACTCGACTGCTTGGCGTTCCCGACGTAGAACTCGATATAGTCCGTGCCGTTGATCGGGAAAGCGTCCGTGGTCTCCTGACGCGCCGGCATCGTTGCAGTCGCCATCTCGTCGCTCCTCCAGTTCGGTGCTGGACCCGGTGCTGGCTGCTCGGTAGCGGCGCCCCGATGCCGTCGCGGCATGTCCGCCTCGCTGAGCTATCCCCTCGCCCCGAGCCGCAACTATCCAGTCCTGAAAAGATAGCATCGGGCTCACAGTGGTGGCAGGTCCCGGGCAACTCCAACGCACTGCAATCCCTTCGCCAAGCGAAACTTACGTCGATAGGTCCGCGATTATTGCGGGTCGCCCGCTGGTGTCAACTGCCCCCGTACCTTATCCTCAGGGCCTACGTCGCCCGCGCACCGGCGCTCGACACGGTCCCCGATGACGCCGCCGCAGCCGCCAATCGCAACTTACCCTGACTCGTTCGGCTCCGGACTCGCCCTCGTACTCACGGGCGGCGGCGCCCGCGGTGCCTATCAGGTGGGCGTGCTGCGGACGCTCGCCCGCCGCTTCCCCCGCCTCCAGCTTCCAATTCTCACCGGCGTGTCGGCTGGCGCGGTGAACGTGGCGTTTCTCGCCCAGCACCCTGGCACCCTGCGCGAAGCAGTCGATGACCTCTCGCGGCTATGGCGCGACCTCTCCCCCGAGGCGGTCTTCCGCGTGGATGCTCGCTCGCTCATCGGCAACGTGGCCCGATGGGGAACACGCTTGGTGGGCGGCGGCAAGCTCAACGGGCGACACACGCGAGGCTTGGTGGACACCGAGCCGCTCCGCACGACGCTGATGCGCGGCATGAGCTCGAGCGACGGATCGCTCCCCGGCATTCAGCGGAACGTTGATCGCGGCACGCTGCACGCCGTTGCTCTCGGCACCACGAGCTATACGACTGGCCAATCCGTGGTGTGGGCGCAGGGGCGGGAGATCGAGGCGTGGGAGCGGCCACTGCGCCACGCCGTCAGCACCGAGCTGCGAGTGGAGCACGTGATGGCATCGGCGGCGCTGCCGCTCTTCTTTCCCGCCGTTCAGATCAACGATGCCTGGCACGGTGACGGGGGCATTCGCCTCTCCGCCCCGCTGTCGCCGGCGCTCCACCTTGGCGCCCGGAAACTGATCACTGTCTCGACCCGTTACGACCGCACCCGCGACGAAGCGTCGCGTGCCGCAGTAAGCGGCTATCCGCCGCCAGCGCAGGTGCTGGGCGTACTGTACAGCTCCATCTTCCTCGATCTGATCGATCAGGATGTCCTCAGGCTGCGGCGCCTCAATCGGGTGCTGGAGGAGCTGACGCCGGAGAAACGACACGGGTTGCGCATCGTGAACGTGCATGTGATACGTCCCTCGCAGGACATGGGGCGTCTGGCGCGGGAGTACGAGCCACGTCTGCCGGGGTTGTTCAAGCTGCTCACTAGAGGGCTGGGTACGCGCGAGACGGCAAGTCCGGACGTGCTCAGCCTGCTCCTTTTTCAGGCCGACTACGTGCACCACCTGATGGAGCTTGGGGAGGCGGACGCCGAGTCACAGTTGGCGGAACTGGCGGCGTTTCTGGGCGAGATCGCCGAGCCCGCTCAGATAGCGAGCTCGGGGATGTCACGGTAGAGCTCCAGCGCCTGAGGATTGGCGAGGGCATCGACGTTCCGCACCGGCCGGCCGTGCACCACGTCGCGGACTGCCAGCTCGGTGATCTTGCCGCTGAGTGTACGCGGAATGTCGGCGACCTGCACGATCACCTTCGGCACGTGGTGTGGGCTGGCACCATCGCGGATCCGCTGGCGAATGCGCGCGCGCAGCTTCTCATCCAGCGCGGCGTCATCGCGCAGTCGCACGAACAGAACAATGCGTACGTCCCGCTCGTGCTCGCGAAGCACGTCCTGCCCGATCACGAGGCTCTCCACGATCTCCGGAAGCTGCTCGACTTGCCGGTAGATCTCGGCAGTACCGATGCGGACACCACCGGGATTGAGCGTCGCATCGCTCCGGCCATGAATGATCACTCCGCCGGTCGGCGTCAGCTCGGCCCAGTCGCCATGTCGCCAGACGCCTGGAAAGTGACTGAAATACGCGTCGCGGTAGCGTGTCCCCTGTGGGTCGTTCCAGAACGCCACGGGCATGCTCGGGAAGGGTCTGGTGCAGACGAGTTCGCCACCTTGTCCTACCGTCGGTTCCCCGTGCTCGTCATAAATCGCGACCGCCATACCCAGCGCACGCACCTGCAGCTCGCCGCGCCGCACGGGTGTGATCGGGCATCCGATGGCGAAGCAGGAGAGCAGGTCCGTGCCACCGCTGATGCTGCTCAATCGCACATCCTTCTTGACCGAATGGTAGACGTAGTCGAAGCCGTGCGCGGCGAGCGGGCTGCCGGTGGAAAGGATGGTCTTCAGACCGGACAGCGCATGCGTCCGCGCCGGAGCGAGCCCTTCCTTTTCGGCAAGCGCAATGTACCTGGCGCTCGTGCCAAACACCGTGATGCGCTCCGCCTCGGCCATGTCCCACAACATTGCCGACCGCGGTGCAATTGGCGACCCATCGTACAGCACGACGGTGGCGCCCACCGCCAGCGAGCTCACCAGCCAGTTCCACATCATCCACCCGCAAGTGGTGAAGTAGAAGATCCGGTCGTCGCGATCCAGATCGATGTGGAGCACGAACTCCTTCAGGTGCTGAAGCAGCGTCCCCCCCGCGCCGTGCACCATGCACTTAGGCAGCCCCGTCGTGCCGGACGAATACATGATGTAGAGCGGGTGGTCGAACGGCAGGCGCTCGAAGACCAGTGGCGCGTCATTGCCGCGCTCCACGAACTCATCCCAGGCGATGGCGCCGTCGAGTCGTGCTTCGGCATGCAGGTAAGGGACGAGCACCAGCAGCTTCAGTCCCGAAAGCGCGTCGGCGATTGCACGTACGCGCTCTCTGCTGTCAATCTCCTTTCCGGCATAGCGGTACCCATCGGTGCAGAAGAGCACCTTGGGTTGGATCTGCCCGAAGCGGTCAAGCACGCCCTGCGCACCGAAATCAGGCGAGCAGGAGGACCAGATGGCACCTACGCTGACCGCACCGAGCATCGCGATCACCGCCTCCGGCGCATTGGGGAGAAATCCGGCCACGCGGTCGCCTGGCCGCACCCCTTCGGCCCGGAGCGCCGCGGCGAC
>CAZWSO010000010.1:0-34000 GCA_964636485.1 uncultured Gemmatimonadaceae bacterium | reverse complement strand
GCCATGCCACGAGCACCGCGATGAGCGGTTGCAGGTTACCGTACATTGCCGTTCGTGTGGGGCCAAGAATCTGCACGCCGCGATACCAGAAAAGATAGGCGATGACGAGCGCGCCGATGCCACTGTAGAACACGGCGCCCCAGGCACCCGTGCCCACACCGCCCCAGTCCGTGGCGATCAGAGCCGGCGCCGCGACGAGCGCAAGCGGCACCGCACCCCCCACCATCGTCAGTGCCGAGATACGCAGAGGATCCACACGATGCGTAAACGGCTTGAGAAGCACCGTGAACAGCGCCCAGCTCAGGGACCCTGCCAGCACCAGCAGGTTGCCCAGTATCGTCGCCTGCCCCTCGAGACGCTCGGCCGCTCCGAACACTACTAGCGCGATCCCGATCACCGAGAGGGCGATTCCCATCCAGCCCCGCGCAGTAACTCGTTCCACGCGTAACAGGCGCGCAAGCAGTGCGATGAATGCCGGCGTTGCCGCCATCACGAGCGCAGCATCGCCGGCGCGCGTCCGTGCAATCCCCTCGATGAACAGAAACTGATAGGCGCCGTTGCCCAGGACGCCGAGCGCGAGCAGCAGCAGAAGGTCGCGCCGCCCCGGCCCCGGCCCCCGGAGCACGCCGGTGATCGCCAGTAAAGTGAGTGCAGCGAGTGCCACGCGCACGACGTTGAAGGCGAGCGGGTCCATTACGTCGGTGCCGTGCTTTATGACGCTGAAGTTGACGCCCCAGATCAGCGCCATCGTCAACAGCATCCCGTCGGTAGCGGTGAAGCCGGGGCCCGAGCCGCTCTGCCGAGCCGCGTCCCTCGGCGCCCCATCGACGGTGGATGCCATCTTTCAAGGTACTCGGTGGGGGAAGAGCGCACTGTGGGTGGTCACGCTGCCGCTGAAAGCGTTAGTTTCCTCCATGCACGTGTCCTTCGCTCTCTTTGCCGATGCCGCCAACCTCTCGCAGGAAGGCAAACTGAACATCATGGGCGTGTTCGACGCCGTACAGGTGGGAACGTTTCCGACCGTTCATCCCCGTGCCCACCTGGTTGTGAGACTCAAAGGCACTCCGGCGGACGTGGGTAGCCACACCGTCGGGCTTCGCTGGCTCAATCCATCCGGCGACGAGCTCTGGAGCTCCGATGGCGAACTGAACATCGGCGCCGCACCGCCCGGCACCGCCGAGATGGACCTCCCGCTGATCGCCACAGTGGATCTTCCACTCGATCGTGCCGGCGCCTACACCATGGGCATCCTGCTCGACAACGAGCCGCATGCCGAAGTTCACCTTCACGTTCGCGGTATGAGCGCACCGGCCGGTGGTATGGTGTCGTAACGCCGGTGGCTGGTCTGTGGGGGTTGAGACGGCCTGTCACCCATGTGAATACCGTTCTTGCCGACCAACCTCTCACCTAGAGCACGCGACGAGCGAAACGAAAACGGTCGAGCAGAGCGCGCACGTAAGGGTCGGGGATACGCAGATCCTCCACACGATGGCCGCCGCGGCCAAGCGCGCAGTGGGCGATCTGGCCGTCGCCGAGTGCCACGGCAACGTGAGTGACGTGACCGTCGTCGCGGTCGGAGAAGAAGAGCAGTTCCGCCGCGCCAAGGAGTAGTGGGTCTTTACCGGCTGGCGTGCCCGCGGCCGCTTGCCCCGATGAGTCACGGGGGAGAGCGATGCCGTGCAGGGCGAAGGTGCCCTGAACGAACCCTGAGCAGTCCGCACCCCAGGGCGAGACTCCGCCCCACAGGTAGGACGTCCCGGCGTACAACTCCCGTGCGCTGCGCGTGATGGCGACCACGTCGCGGGGAAAACGTTGCGCACTGTCGCCCGGCGACAGAGCCTCGCCGCTCTCGACCTGGAGAGCGCGCGGAACGAGCGCTCCAAGCGGAAGCGTCAGGATGGCACCACCTGGCAGCAGCACCGTGCAACCGAGCGACAGCCGCGCATCACGCCAGTCACTTTCCTGCAGGCCGTTCACCGCCAGGTAGCCCTTATGGAGCCAACCCTCGTATCCGTCGCTGGTGCGCACGCGCAGCCACGGCAGCGCCCGATCCAAAACCGAAAGCTCATGACCGAAAAGGACCTGTGAGAGCTGCTCGCTGGAGACGCGCGCCTCACGGAGAAGTGGCGCGACGGCGGCGCCCACGCGTACAGCGCCCATCACCGATCGCTCCGATCGGCTAGTCCGGGAACACCATCCGTACCGCTCGCAAGCCGCACCGCGCGCTCGACCGCCTGCTCCAGCGCGTGCACGGCGAGCACCTCCAGGTGCAACGCACGAAGCCGCTCACCCTCGAGTGGAGCGATGGCGAAGATGACGTCGCCATCGTAGCTGGTGCCAACCGGGGTGACGCGCCGATACAATGCCGCCGCCGCAGCCGCCGAGAGCTGGCACAGCGATGCGCGGTCCAGCACTGCATTCGTAGCAACGACGGCGAGCGTAGTGTGCTGAAAAGGCATCTGTGTCGCTGCGGCGGGCATCGAGCGAATCGAGCGCTCCACGTCACTGAACCCGCCCATCGGACTCCGGGCGCCCGCCAGAATGCGCCCCTCCCCATCACGCACGTCGCCGATGGCGTTCACCACGGCCAGCGCGGCGACGGTCACCGGTCCAGCGCGCTCCGTCCATACGCCAAGCCCACCCTTCATTGCGTACTCTGCACCCAAGCCTTTCCCCACTGTTGCGCCTGTACCGGCGCCAACGCTCCCCTCGGCCACCTGGGTCGTGGTCGCCACCTCGCATGCGTCGTACGCCATCTCGGCCGTTGGGCGGGCATCGAAGCGGCCGATGGGCGACAGGTCGAAGATTACCGCCGCCGGAACGATGGGAACGACCCCGCCGGTAACGGCGAAGCCGCGGCCGCGCTCCTCCATCCAGCGCATCACGCCGTTGGCAGCGCCCAAGCCGTATGCCGAACCGCCCGTAAGCAGCACGGCATCCACACGGTCGACCAGGTGCCGTGATGAGAGCACATCGAGCTCGCGCGTGCCGGTTGCTCGGCCAAGAATCGTAGCGCCACAGCGGAAGGGTGCGTCCACACCTCGCACTACCGTGAGTCCCGTTCCGCCCTCCACGTCCGTGGCGTGGCCAATGGCGAGGGCGAGCGGGACGAGGTCCGCTGTCACTGGCGCGCTGGAGCGATGGCAAGCGTGCGGAAGGCGCGGCGAAGATCGCGGTCGCGCATTGCCTCCAGCGCCGCGAGCAGATCACCGCGACGCCGAGAGCGCCTGAGCGGCCCCGTCGAAAGCGCGCGCGGCACGGAGCGGTCGAGCGGCAGGAAGAGCAGCCGCCCCTTCCATTCCCCGTCGTTGGGATCGAACCATGGCTCGCCGAGGACGGCGAACGTTCGATCACCGACGCCGAATCGCTCCCGCAGCACCAGGTTCTCGGTCAATCCACCTCCTGCTGTCGCGCTACCGCCTCCTGACACCGCCGGCATTGGGTCACGCCTCGCAGCATGCATACCATGCAGAGAAACGTACCGCACCCGTCGCAGGGATAACCCTCCGATGCCCGCTCTTCGTGCGAGCACGCGCGGCAGGTCATCGCATCGCGCTCCTTGAGCTCAGTCATCCGCCGCCCTCCTTCCGCGATCCTGATCCGGTCGTGCGATGCCGGCGGCAGGCTCGAGTCCATATGTCCTGATCTTGTTGATCAGTGTCGCGCGCGAGATGCCCAGCTCACGAGCGGCGCGCGTCCGATTCTGCCTGTGCACTCGCAATGTCCGCTCGATGTGCAAACGCTCCACCTCGGCAAGCGAACGGGGCGTGTGGCGCTCCACACCAGCCAGCGGTGCCCCCCGGATCTCCACCGGCAAATGATCCACTTCGATGCGCTGCGTGCCGCGCGCCAATATCATCGAGCGTTCCAGCACGTTGCGAAGCTCACGAATGTTTCCCGGCCAGGAATAACGCAGGAGATGGTCCTGTCCGTCGTCGGAGAGCTTCGCCGGGGAATCTGGAAGCTGCGCGCGCAACTCATCGAGCAGCAACGCCGTGATTTGAATGATGTCTTCGCGCGCACGCGCCCTTAGCGGGGGAAGGTGCACTGGCATCATACTCATGCGGTAGTAGAGATCCTCCCGAAAACGCCCCTCCGCAATCTCGGTGACCAGATCGCGTGCGGTGGACGCAATGAGGCGGATGTCTAAAGGCACCTCCTGCGTCCCCCCGATTCGCCGAAAGCGGCTCCCCTCGAGCACCTCGAGCAGCTTTGGCTGAAGGCGGGCGTGCAGCGCCCCGATCTCCTCCAAGTACAGCGTGCCCCCACCGCCGGCCTCCAGCAGGCCCGTCCCTGGGTCGGCGCCGACTGCCTCGCCAGTCCTACCCTCCCTCCCGAACAACTCGGCATCGAGAAGCCCGGCGGACAATCCGGTACAGCTCAGCTGGATAAACGCACGCTCGCTGCGCGCGCTGAGGGCATGCAGCGTCTCCGCAACACGCCCCTTTCCAGTTCCACTTTCGCCAAGCAGCAGCACCGGTGCTGGGTCGCTGCGAGCAAACAGCTCGATCTGGCGGGCCAGCTCGCGCATGGCCGGCGACGAGCCGAGCAGCGCACCGTGTCCGGCCGGAGCGCCGCCGTGACCGATCGATCGGCTCATCTGGCGCAACCGAGCCTTCTCGACCGCCCGATCGGTGGCCGCGGCGAGCAGCTCGAGATCTATTGGCTTCGACAGTACACATTCCGCTCCCAGACGCATAGCCTCGACCGCGCGCGTGGGATCCACGTGGCCGCTCAACACCAGCACAACGGGGTTGGTGCCGCGGATTGCCTCCAGCACTTCGATCCCCGATAGATCGGGCAGCTCCAGGTCCAGCAGCACGACGTCCGGTACGCTCTGCCCGACCGCTCGTATTCCCTCGCTCCCGGTCCGCGCGGCAATTACGCCGTGACCCGCTCTCTCGAAATAGCCGGACAGGGTGGCCAGCACATCGGAGTCGTCATCCACAATGCAGATGGTGGCCATCAGCTCGCACCTGAGCGTGTCGCCATGGCCACCGGTTCCACACCGTCGGAGTAACCCGCCAGCGCCTGAGCGGACCCGCCTAGTCTGACCGCCGCGCGAGCGACCGCACTATGGCTGGCAGCAGCACGCGCGCGGCCAGCGGCTCCACCCGAACGCCAAATGGGGTGGTGCCAAGGATCTCGCCGTCGGCCTGATAGAGCTGGGGTGGATCGCATTCGATGCGAAATGTGCGTCCAGGTCGGTAGTACAGCGCCTCGTCGACGCCAAACTGCTTGCGGAAGAGCCGCCAGCCGACCCGAAGTGTGTCGGCCAGGCCTCCTGGAGAAAAGACGCACAAGTCCAGTGATCCGTCATCGTAGGCGATCCCGGGGCCCAGAACGAGATGGTCGTTCAATACGGAACCGAAGTTGGCCACCATGACCGATCTGGCCTCCCGCTCGAAACGGTCCCCGTCGATCTCCAAAAAAACCCGGAAGGGACGCCGGAGGAGCGAGGCCCGGGTGGCCGACAGCGCATACGCGGCGATACCGAACCTGTTCTTGAGCCGTATCGGGGTTTCGGAGATCATGGCCGCGTCGACACCCACCCCGGCGGAGAAGGCGAAGCGTCGTCCAGTGTGGATCACGCCAAGGTCAATTACGGCCTCGGTGCCCTGGAGAAGCAGCGGAACTGCCCTGTCTACCCGCAGCGGGATGCCGAGTGACCGGGCCACGAGGTTGCCAGTCCCGCCAGCAAGGATCCCCACAGGTATACCGGTATGGGCCATGGCGTCGACCACCTCCATGGCGGTGCCATCCCCGCCCAGCGTAAACACTGCGCTATAATCCGCGGCCAGACGGGCGGCGATCTCCGCGGCATGCCCTGGGCGCTCCGTGAGCATGGCGTCGCACCGTACTCCGGCCAGCTGGAAGGCGCGAAGGACCGCCCCGTGGAGCCGGGCACCCCGCCGGGCTGCTGGGTTGGCGACGAGAAGTACCGGGCCCCTCAGAAGCTCCACTCGCGGAACAGGTCGAAGCCGAACTGCCGCGGAGTATTGAGCTCGAACCGACCGGGTCGGCAGAGCAGCGCCGCCGAACCGGGTTCCATGGCCACCTGAGCGGTGAAGCCGGGCTTGAGGCGGCGTTCCAGGGTCAGCCCCAGCGACTCGGCGAAGTTGTAATCTCCCCCCCTGCTCGTGAACGCGCACAACCCAGCGTTGGCCGTAAGGAAGGTGCGATCGTCGAGCTGCTTGCCCACGCCAATTCGCGAGCCCTCCAGAACGCTGCGCGTTCCGGTGGACAGCGAGAATTCGTCTCCCGCGGCGCCGACGCTGCCGGCGTGGATCTGGAAAATGTCGAAGAAGCCGATCTGCTCCGAGAGGAACCGTTCCGCGTAGCCGCCAAGCGTTGGGAACAGCGCCGACGCGACCGGGCGCAAGGCGCCCGAGTTCTCGATCCCCACGGCGAACGATGGGGCGCCGAATACGAGATAGCTGAGGATCTCGGTGTACGACAGCGGGAGCTGCTCATCGCTCGTGAGCGTGAGGCGAAGCTCCTGAAGCGTCCCGCCGATGTTCGCATGAATGCGCACATCCTGACCCTGCCGGTTCGCTTGCCGAACAAGGTGGGACGCCCAGATGTCGAGCGATGGGTTGAGCTCGGGCTCGCCAAAGAAGGTGATCGATCCGCTGTCCACCTGGAAGGAGCGCTGAACAAAGCCCAGGTCGAGGCGGTACGTACCGCGGTTTGCGAACAAAGTACCGCGCAACGCGAGCTCGTCTCCTGCCTGAAGGACTTCCAGGTCGAATGGCCGGGTTCGATCGCCCACCAGCTTCACGTTCGCCTCCGAGGAGCGAAGCCAGAACTCGTCGCCTATCGCAACCTGCAGGTTCTCAACGCTCAGACCTCGGATGATCGCGTCCGTTGTCGCGGACCGGTTGCGCGGCAGGAGATGCCGGTAGGCCACCGTGGAGGTATCCACCAGCTCACGCAGATCCTCGTTCATCTCGTCGAGCTCGATCACATGCTTCTGAAGGCGGTCGGGGATGTAGATGACGCCCCGATCCACGCGGAGCCACCCGTCGAGCGCCGATGCGTACAGCGTGCCGTGCAGCCGCAAGTGACCATTCACATCGAGATCTGCCAGTCGCCGCGAGCGCACGGCCCGGAAGTTCCTCGCAGTGAGGGCGAGATCGAAGCCGCTGGTGCGTCCGCCATCCAGACGCACCACACCCGTCAGCGCTGCAGTGTCCCCACGCTGGTCGCCGCTCATGGCCGACAACCTGTGCACGATCACGCTGTCGCGCGTGAGGTCGATGGCAGCCGTGATACGCCGGAGGCGAATGCCGAGCTGCGGGACCCCCGCTTCGCCGTTGACAATCCCGAAGGTGCCGGAGAAGGTCGGCTGGGCCCACGTGCCTTCCACGTTTACATCGGTGTGCAGTATGCCGGTCAACCGGCTGAAGTACGGTGTCATCGGCTCGATCAGCGCCAGGTCCACGCTGTCGGCGCGGATGCGGCCCTGGATCGGCTCATCGACCAGCCTGCCGGCGGACCCGTCAAGGGCGAGACTCACTGGGAGGACGCCCTGAAACGTGAGCACGGTTTGTCCGCTTCGCATCATCCGCACGTTGGTGCTGAGGCGGCGATCGAGATAGCGTCCGCTGGCACTGAGATAGGGGAGGCGAACCTCGCCGAACCGCCCGTCATCGACTGCGCCGGAAATGATCATCTCCGGGCTCCGTCTCGTTCCGGTAAGCTCGAGCTGCAGATCGAGCAGCCCGCCTAGCGCCACGTTCTGAGCAACGGACGAGACGGTGCTGAGCGGGAATCGGGACACGGCCAGCTGTGCGGCAACGCTCCCCTCGTGGGGTAGTGCACCGCTGGCACGGAGCAGGCCCCCGCTGGCGTTGCGCATTACGAGGGAATCGAGCGTCAACCCATCATCGGTGGAGACGACCGTCGCCGGTCCGCCAAGGGCCCAGCGATCCCCCTCTGTGACGAGCTCGAGCGCGGATGCGACCACGCGCACGGTGTCGACGGAGCGACCGAAATCGGCGCGCCCATCCCAGCGCACCGCTCCTTCGGGACCCCGCGCGGCAAGACGCACGACGCCGCTGTCCCGCGAAATCAGGTGCAGCTCCGCATCCATCGTCTCGAAGGCGATCCCGCCGAGCGTGAGCACGTCGAGCGACGCCTGAACGCGGCCGCTGATGTCGGTGGTGATACCAGCGAGCTCGTACTCGCCGTGCAGCCGCTGGGCGCGATCGGTACCGAACGCCATACGGAGCCCATCGAGCGTACCGCGCGCGGCAAGCGTGTCCAGCGATCCCGACAGTAGTCCGGAAGCTATCAGAGAGCCGCCCAGGACGGTCTCCTCCTCATCCACCGCGTCGGCTGCATCGGCGGGAACTTCGCCCTCGACGGCGGCCTCCAGGCGCTCCCGGATCGCGGAGGCGCGCGGCAACAGGTGGGCAAGCACTGCGATCGAGTCAATCTCCAGGCGATAGCGCAGAGAATCGGCTGCTGCGCCCGTCAGCCCGAGGGCGCCCTTCGCGCTGAGACGGGCCAGGCTGGTCTCGAGCTGGAGGGAGTCCACGAGCAGACGTCCGTTGTCGAAGGCTACACGACCCGTGGACGGAAAGAGCCGAAGCCCGTTCAGGCGGGAGTAGTCCAACGCCACCTCCATCTGGCCAGCGACGTCGTTCCGACCGGAGCCGCCGATGTCACCTGTAACCGTGCCTGTGAGCATAGTGACAGGCAGATCAGCACGCCCTAACGCCTGGCGCACGTCCAGGTCGCGCAATGCGGCGCGTCCGCGCGCCGAAAACACCGGCTCCACGAGATCGAACGTGCCATCGATGGAGAAGCCGCCTGCCGTGCCGGTTAGCGAGGTGGTGAGCTCCAGATCGCTCATCGTCCCGCTCGCCTGCAGTCGGCCCGTAAACGTGCCGACCAGCGGCAGATCGGGGTACGAACGCCGCAGCATTGTGAAGGAAATCGGATCCGCCTCCATGTCCAAGTCGAACACCAGCACGTCGCCGCGGAGGTCGGCTCGCCCATTGCCCCGAATGCGCGTGGGTGCACCGTCGCCGTTCCGATGTGTGATATCGGCAGAGCTGAATCGCACGTTCTGCCAGAGCGAATCGAGACGCGCCGTCCCGGATATGGTGCCCCCCAATCGCGGGAACTCCTCGAAGAGGTACTCCATGGTGCGAAGGTCGAGCGAGGCGATGTCGACATCGAACCCTCTGAAGACCGTCTCGGCCGGCTCGAGGATATTCAGCTCGCCGCGGCCAACGCCCTGCGTGACGGCGCCCGGTACGTTGCCGTCTGCGAAAGTGAAACGGGCCTCGTCGACGCGCCAGCGATCCAGCCGTCCGCCGGGCGCGCTGACCGTGCCGTGAATGGCGCCGCTCCAGGGAACCGGGAAGGGACCGCCGCCAAGCTCCCGGATGAAGTCAAAGGTCACCGGCTCGGCGCGCAACTCCACGTCCTTCACGATCAGAACGGGCTCACCGACGGCGAAGGTCATTGCGCCGCGGATGCGCGAGCCTGTCGTTCGCACGTCCATGTCACTGAGCGCGTATTCCATCACCCGGGGGTTGGCCGCATTGCGAATGTGCAGCTTCATGCTCCCGCCGCCGGACCTCGGGAGTGTCGGATAGACCCAGTTGACATCGGCCAGCGATACGCGGTCACCTTCGATGTGGATATCGTAGCGAGTTGGCTGGCCGCCACCGAACGTCACCATGCCCCGGCCGCTTCCGGAGGAACCCGGGAGCTCGAAGCGCCGTGCCTCGAAGCGGACGGTATCGCGCACGATGCGGACTGCACCCTGGACGTTGCGGAATGAGAACGGCGGATCGCTCTCATCGGCATCGAGCCGCCCGAGCACGATGTACTGGCCCGAGCTATCGGGGTGTGCGATCCGAACATGCGGTGAGCGCAACTCAATGTTCGACCAGCGCAGCGTCCGCTTCAGCCCCTCCGCCGTTTCACGGATCTCGGAGTGCCCTGAGGTCAGGACGTACAGGCCGGCGCTGTCCCGACGGAAGTCGACGAGCGAATCGCCTGGTGACCACGGTTCGGTCACAGTGAACGTGCCGCCGCGAATGACGGCATCACGGATGATGATGAAATCGCCGAAGCCACGGTCGCGTGCGCCGGGAGTACGCGGCCCACCGCGCGGAAATATGCGGTCGACGTTCCATTCGCCGGTCGTGTGGCGGCGGAGGTTCACCACCGGCCGATTAATCTCCACCCGGCGGATCAGCAATCGACGATCAAGCAGGTCGCGCGGATCGTAGCTCACGTGCACGCGTCCCGCCGCGACGAAGACGGAATCCTCGCCATCGAGAATGGCGATCGAGTCGATCGTCACTCCGGTGAACAGGCCGCCATCCATGCGGCCAATGTAGAGCGTACCGCGATCCCCCATCGCGTTCGCCACACGCGACACGAGAAAGTCGCGGACCTGGTCGCGGCCGAACGCGGTCTGTGTGAGCGACACCAAAAGGAGCATCGCGATCAGAACGATCCCCAGAATCACTCCCGCAGAGGTGAAGGCAACGATTCGGCGACGTGACATCCTAGAAAGCCTGCCCAATGCTGAAGTGAAAGGTCAGCCGCGAGAAGACGCCGCCATTCACGTCAGGCGTGTACGTGGCCGGGCAGCTCACGGCACCGAGCGCCGCCGCCTCTATCGGCTCACGGCCCGGACTGACGCACTGCAGTCGGCGCTCGTCGCCGTCAACCACTTCGAAGTACGCCGGCCCCGGCCGCCGAGGGTAGCCGTTGTATGCCACGTCTACCCTGATCGGGCCGACCGGCGAGGTCACACGGAGGCCGGCACCGGGAGTCAGTCGCAGGTCCCCGACGTTCACCTGCTGCGTGGAACGGTTCCACACCTGACCGAGATCGACGAAGAGCGCGAACTGAAGCATCCGCGACAGCACCGGACCGGGCCCGCGCAGCTCGACGTTCCCCAGCACCATGAAATCGCCACCGGTGGGCGAGACGCGAAGCGGATCGCCCGGTGCAGGCACGGGGATGGAGTCTTCAGGGCTTCCGGGTACTGGAGCGCTGACCGTGTCGCCCACTATGTAGACAACGGGACCGAGCTGGTTCTGCGGGAAGCCGCGCACCGAGCTCGGCCCCCCCGCATACAGCCGTTCCTGCGGCGGAACGAATCTGTCCGTGTTGTCAATGCCCCGTACCAGCCCCTTTCCGAGCACCATGCCCGCCTGAAGCCGTGCCGCGATCACTGAGGATCCTCCGACCGGCAGGTAGTACGAGGCGCTCCCCTCCACCTTGTTGAACTGCAACTTCTCATCAGAGCCCACCACAGTGGAGGCGTGCCGCAGCTCAACACGAGCCTGATGACCCGAACGGGGATCGAAGGCGTTATCCGCGCGGTTGCGAGCAACACCCAGGCTGACGACAGCGAGCCGGTTCACCCGATTGTTCAGCGTCCCAATGTCATCGAGGTCGCACACGTTGAACGCGCTGCAGAACACCGCCGGCTCGGCCACAGTCTTCCCGTACTCGATCTGATAGGCGACAGTCACGGGAGTGCGAAACGCCTGCTCGCGCGTGACCGAAGCGATACCACCGAACGGGATCGAGCGGAGGTACGCCAGGTACTCGGAGCGCCGCTCGCTATAGAGCGTGAGCGCCGGAACATTGCGCGGGCCGAACAGCGACTGCTGCCGGAAGGTGGCGCCCACGAAGTAATTGAGCGTGTCGCTATACGGATCGTCGCGCACCTCCGGACGGCACAGCCCCTCCGCACCACCGAGCGGATAGCCCACCCCTATCTTGCTGAGGCGCGCGTTGAGCTCCAGCCGACGCGCATCGCCGAAGAAATTCCGATGAGTCAGCCGTCCCTGCATCCGCACGCAGTCGAGCGTCGCCCAACCGGCGCCCAGACGGAGCGCCCGCATCGGCCCCTCGACCACTCGGACCTGCACGTTGAGGAGAGAATCACCCGGCGGCTGCATCTCCTCAGGGGCGAGACGGATCTCGACCGAGCGGTATGTCTCGAGTTGATACAGGTCACGCTGGCTGCGGTAGAAATCGCGCTCGCGATAGAGCTCACCCTCCCGAAGAGAGAGCATCGAACGAATGACCCGGGAAGGTATTTCCGGTTCGGTGTTTGAGCGGAACGGGCGCACGTCGAAGCTGATCTCATGGATGCGCGCAGAGCGACCGGGGAGAAACTGTACGCTGGCCGTCGCCGAATTGGTTTCCTCGTCCACGCTGTAGCTGCGCAGCGGCTGATCTGCGCGCGCGTAACCCATGTTGCGCAGGCGATCCACCACCGTGTCGATCGCGGCCGCAAAACGAAGGCGATTGAAGGAACGCCCTTCGAGTCCCTTGAGCAGGCGCTCGAGCCGGTCTCCGCCGGGAATCGTGTCGAGCCCCGCGATCTCGAACTGCGTCAGGATGGTGGGAGGGCCTTCACTTATCTGAAAAGCGACGTTGGCCACACCAGCTCCGCGAGCGGTGATCGCCGTGTCCACATCGGCATGGTAGAAGCCACGCAGGCGGTAGAAGAGTCGCAGCCGTAGCACGTCCCGCTGAAATTCCACCTGGTCGAGACAGCGACGCGCGCCGAACGGCATCCCCGCACGGCGCCACCAACTTGACGGTGTGGTGATGATGGCATCCATCAGCTCACCATCCCGAAAACTGCTGTTACCGTGGAAGGCGACTTTCCGCACTTCCACATCTCCCGGATCGCAGTACAGATCCTGGGCAGGAAGCAGGGCTGGCACGAGCGCGACGGCAGCGAGGGCGAGAGCGAGGCGGAGAACCCGTACTGGTAAGCTCATCGACCGCGCCGAACCCCCGCTGAACGTGACGATGACTCCACCTCGGGCAGAAGCGGCGTGCGCTGCACGAATAGCAGAGCGGCGTAGAACGCCACTGCGGCGGCGCCGGCCGCGACCACAGCGGCGGACAGCACCTCCCGCATCCCGGCAGGGCGGCGATAGTGGTATTGCCTGCGGGGGCTCTCGTCCCCGAGCCTTTCGTCTGGCATCTGGATCCTCGGCGCGCCACCGGATGCGCGGCCGACAGGCGCTTCACCAGCGACCGGCCGCGCTGTTCACTCCTACACCCGCTGCACCACGATGGTGCCTGCTCCTCGCTGTTTCGCCTTCCGCTTCACGTCGGCGGCCAGCGCACCTATCTCCGACGACGGAATCGAGAGCGGCGAATCCACCAGCAACACTGCCGCCGAGAGAGTCGCCACTGGGAACTCCCGGGGCTTGCCGTCGCGGTCGAAACCGCTGTACCTGCCTCTCGCTACCGCCTCGGCGCCAATGGCGCGCGACACCACCCAGCGGAGCCGCTCTCCCATACCGCGCGCTACCGGCTCCGCTGCCTCCGGCGCGCAGACGACGACGAAATCGTCTCCGCCGATGTGGCCGACGAAAGCGCCGGCTCCTGCCGCCGACTCCACCACCTCCTGAAGACCGGATCCGAACTCACGTATCAAAGTGTTGGCGACGGAGAAACCAAAGCTGTCCGCAAACGACTTGAAGTGATCGAGATCCAGGTAGCAGATCGCAAAGGGCTCCCCCGAAGCACCCCACCGCTCGATCTCCTCCTCGATCGTAGTCCCTCCAGGAAGCCCGCTGGTCGGATTCCGATCGCCCTCCCGGCGGACCAGGCGAAGCAGCGCGACCACGCGCGAGCGCAGCTCGCGCGGGTCGAACGGCTTGGCCAGATAGTCATCCGCTCCCGCCTCGAAACCCGCCACCTTGTGCTCGACCTCACCCTGACCGGTGAGCATCAGGATGGGAATTCGAGCGGTATGCGGGTGGCTCTTGAGGACACGACAGACGTCCAGCCCCGACATGCCCGGCATGACCAGGTCGAGGATGAGAAGCTCAGGCTCGCGGTTGCGGATCGCCTCGAGTGCCGACGGCCCATCCGGCACGAGCACTACCTCGTGGCCGGACGCCGAGAGAACGTCGCGCAACATTCCGCGCATGCCCGGACTGTCGTCGGCGCACAGCACGTAACTCACGATTGACGCTTTGCTTAGAGCACAGTAAGTTCACTATTCGAACGCGCGCTGTCAACGGAAATCGCTTTGCATGATGTCGGGCTTCCGTTTTATGGCGGCGGCACTAGGGGGGCTGCGGCCGGTGGACAGAGCAATCTCTCCGCCCTGAGTCGCGCCTCCTTTTCTCATCGCTTCAACGCCATCCTCCGATGCGACTGCTGCTCCTACTCGTTATGGCCCTGTTGCTGGAAGGGTGCAGGCCGGGCCACGAAGCCCCGGCGCGCAACACGCTGATCGACTCGCGCGATACCTACGATCCGCGCTCACTCGATCCGCTGCTGGCCACCGACGTACCTACCGGGCGAGCCGTCAGCTACGTCTTTGACGGCCTCACTCGCTTCGCCCCGGATGGTCACCTGGAGCCCTCGCTCGCCGAGCAGTGGGAGGTCTCGCCCGATGGACGCACGTATGTGTTCCACCTGCGACAGGGCGTGCGTTTCCACAATGGCACCCCGTTCGTCGCGCGCCACGTGGTTCGCAGCTTCGAACGAGTCCTCGCGCCGGGTGGAACGGCGGCGCGCGCCTGGCCGCTGTTGCCGATCTCGGGAGCGCGCGAGTACTCGAGCGGCCGCTCGCGCGTGATCCAGGGATTGCTGGTTGTAGACGACAGCACGATTCGAATCACCCTCGACACAGCCCTCGCGATCTTCCCCAAAATGCTGGCGATGCCCGTGGCCTCCATTGTACCCGATCCGATCCCGGAGAACTTCGGCGAACGTCCCGTCGGCACCGGGCCCTGGCAGCTGGTGGAGTGGCGCCGCGACGACTACCTGCTGTTCGCTCGGAACCCGGCGTACTTCGACGGCGCGCCGTTCGTCGACTCCCTGCTGGCGCGCATAATCCCTGAAGCAAGCACGGCAGTAGCGGAATTCGAGAGTGGGCGGGTCGATCTGCTTCCCGTGCCGGAAGCCGAGGCGGCCCGGTGGGAGGAGTCCAACCGGCGGGGCGCGCAGATGTATTCGGCACCGGGGCTACGGCTGTGGTACGTGGCGATCAACACCACTCGCGGCCCACTGCGCGATGTGCGCGTCCGGCGGGCATTGAACCACGCTGTCGACGTGCAGACGATCATCGACCGGATCGTGGGCGGCAGGGGTACTCGTGCAGCGGGCGTGATCCCGCCCGTTCTCGAGGGTGCCGATCCCGAACGACCGGCTTATTCGTACGACCCGGCGACGGCGCGCCGGTTACTGACGGAAGCCGGGCATCCCGACGGGATCGACGTGGAACTATGGCATTCCCAGGATCAGACCTTCAGTCGTGTGGCGCAGAGCATTCAGGGATACCTGGCCGAGGCGAACATCCGCGCGCGCCTCGTGCAGCGGGAGGGGCCGGCCGTGCGCGAGGCTGCGCGCAACGGTCAGGTGGACCTGTACGTGAAGGATTGGTTCGCCGATTACCCGGACGCCGAGAACTTCCTGTACCCGCTCCTGCACAGTGTCAATCATGGCGTGGGGGGTAACGTCTCCTTCTACACCAATCCGGCCTATGACCTCGTGGTGGCCCAGGCCCGCGTGGAGCAGGACGAAGGGCGGCGAATCGAGCTATACCGGGAGGCCGATACGATCGGACACAACGATGCCCCCATGATCTTCCTCCTCTTCTACGATCAGCTCTTCGCGGTGCAGCCATGGATCAGCGGATTCGAGGTGCCGACCATCTTTAACGCTCAGCGGTGGACGAACGTGCGTTTCACCCGGTGAGCGTATGATGGCGTTCGTAGCGCGCCGCCTCCTGCTTGCCATCCCAACGCTGGCTGGCGTGCTGGTGGTCGTGTTCCTTCTGCTCTACGTAGCCCCGGGAGATCCTGTGCTCGAGATGGTGGGCGAGCGCGCCGACGAGGAGACGATCGCGAGACTCCGCGCCGAGCTCCGCCTGGACGAGCCGCTCCACAAACAGTTCCTCCATTACACCTCAGGCGTGGTGCGCGGCGACCTCGGCCGATCGTACACCACTGGCCGTCCCATCACACATGACATCCTCGAGCGCTTCCCCCGAACGCTCCAGCTGGCGGCGGCGGCCATGCTGCTGGCCGCGATTACGGGCATCACCCTCGGTGTGATATCGGCGCACCGGCCTGGCGGCTGGATCGACCGCTCCGCGCTGGGCCTGGCGTATCTGGGCATCTCTTTCCCCGTCTACTGGGTTGGCCTCATTCTCATCCTGATCTTCGCGGTGATGCTCAGATGGCTCCCTCCCTCCGGCTACGGTGGGATCGAGTACCTGATCCTGCCGGCGCTTGCCCTCGGCATGCGGTCCATCGCGTTTCTCGCGCGCATGACCCGCTCGTCGATGCTCGAGGTGCTCGGCAGCGATTACGTGCGCACCGCGCGCGCCAAGGGACTGCGCGAACGCACCGTGCTCACTCGCCATGCGCTTCGCAATGCGCTCATCCCGGTGATCACCGTTCTGGGGCTGGACTTTGGTTACTACCTTACGGGCAGCATCCTGACGGAAACCATCTTCAGTTGGCCGGGGCTCGGGCGCTACGTGGTGAACGCCATTGCCCGACGCGACCTGCCCGCCATTCAGGGAGCGGTGCTGTTCATGAGCGTCGTATTCGTTATTGTGAACCTCGTGACGGATCTGATTTACGCCAAGACCGACCCGCGCGTGGTATATGACTGAACTTCAGTCGCGTCAGAACCCGGTTGCGATCCGGCGAACAGACCCTGGAGCGCTCACGCTGTTGGTTTTCCTGGTGGCGCTGGCCGCCTGCGGCGACCGACCCACGGGCCCACCAGGCGGCGAGATCGGCTGGGAGTCCGTAACCGTCCGCTCCACCTCCGGCTCAGTGCTCGTGGAGGATGTCACTTACCGGTCAGGCTCGCTGCTGATCGAAGGCCGCGTCTGCCGGCCCAATAGCAGCGGGGCCAATGCTGCATTGATCTGGAACCACGGCGGCTTCGTCGGTATCACCGCTGGTGACGACAGTATCTGCGATACGTTCGCCCGGCTTGGATACGCGGTACTGATGTCGTCCTACCGCGGACAGGACGGGTCGGATGGAGCGGTCGAAGCCTGCCTCGGTGAAGTGGACGACGTGCTGGCTCTGGCGGACATCGCCCGGCAGCAGCGCTACGTGAACGACCAGCGCATCGTCATGGCAGGCGCCTCCCACGGCGGTTGTGTCACATTGCGCGCCGTGCAACGAGGCGCACTGGTTTACGCTGCCGTCGCCATAGCCGCGCCTACGGACTGGGCGGTGCTCTATCACGAGTACGCAGACAGCGCCCTGGTCGGAGCCCCTGATCGTCGCAGCATATACGAGGCGCTGATGAGCGACATGGAGCAGGCGTTCGGCGGTACACCTG
The DNA here is from genome assembly GCA_964636485.1 of uncultured Gemmatimonadaceae bacterium. GTDB lineage: Bacteria > Gemmatimonadota > Gemmatimonadetes > Gemmatimonadales > Gemmatimonadaceae > CAYXRS01. The sequence goes on along the minus strand of CAZWSO010000010.1, from coordinate 16,666 downwards.
CCCAGCAGCCGGCGGCGTACGCGTCGCGCTCGCCGGCGAACTTCGGTGGCGCGATCGGCGTCTGGAACCGGCCCCTCCTGCTGGTTCACGGAACGCTGGATCACTACGTCTTCCCGGTGCAGTCCTGCATCATGGCGGCGGCCATAGGCAACGTCACGGCGATGTTCGTTCAAACCGACGGTAGCGTGAGCGGCCAGAGCCCAGAAGCATGCGAGGCCTCCGTGCTCCAGTGGAGCGACGGCCCGCGGCCCGGTCCGCAATGGCCGAACGCCCGGTATTTGCTCATCTACCAGGGGGTTGGCCACGAATTCGAGGGAGCTACTGGCGCGATGGCAGTCAATGACGCCGTGTCGTTCCTGCTGACGAAAACACCGTAGGGGGCGGGCCGACCCTCCGCTCAGTCGTCCGTCTGGCCGAAGATCGCCATGTTCGAGCTGTGTCCTGGCTCGACCTTCTTCTCCGGGTAGATCCAGTGGACGGCCTGATTGACCGCGATCGCCGCCTCCGAGAACCCGCACGCGATCAGCTTGAGCTTGCCGGGATAGGTGGTGACGTCGCCGGCCGCATAGATCCCCAGCCTCCCCGTTTCCATCATGCTGTTCACGACGATCTCGTTCTTTTGCAGGGTCAGCCCCCATTCCTTCAGCGCTCCGATGTCGCTGACGAAACCGAGCATTGGAAGGATCGCGTCGGCCTCGACGTCGAAGGTGGTTTTGGCCTTGACGTCCCTGAGGGTGCACCCGGTGATGTGATCACCGTTGCCGTGCACCTCGGCCAGCTCGTGAAACGTGAGCAGGCGCGCCCGGCCAGCGGCCGCAGCTGCGTGCACCGCAGTGACTGTCGCCGCGTGCGCGCGGAATCGATCGCTTCGGTGGATCAGCATGACGGAGGCGGCCCGCTCGATAAGCTGTTGCGCCCAGTCGAACGCCGAGTCCCCTCCCCCAATCACGAGCACGCGCTGCCCCCGGAACCGCTCCGGGTTCGTGACACGATCGTAAATCCCGCGCTCGTACCAGGGTGCCGCCGAGGGCTGGGGGAGCCGTCGCGGGGAGAAAGCTCCGATGCCCGCGCTGATGACGATGGTGCGCGTGGGCAGCCGGGCCGCATCGGTCACCAGGACGAGGTGGTTTTCCTCCTCCTCGAGCGCCAGCACGCGCTGCCCAAGCAGGATGTCGGGGTGGAACTGCATCGTCTGCTCGGTCAGTCCCTTCACAAGGTCCTTGGCCAGGATCTTCGGGAAGCCAGCCACATCGAAGATGTACTTCTCGGGGTAAAGAGCCGTCAGTTGGCCGCCAAGCTCGTCCAGGGCATCGACGATACGCGCGGTTACGCCGCGCATGCCGGCATAAAACGCGGCGAAGAGGCCCGTGGGCCCCCCACCAATGATCGTGATGTCGCGGATCTCGTGCTGCATCAGGCGGTGAATTGCAGTTTCCAGGTGACCGGCGCAATCCGGCATAACCCATGAAAGATGCACCCGCGCTCACCTTCATGGAATCCTTGGCGGGGCGTACATTGATGCCCATGCGGATCTACACCAGAACGGGCGACAAGGGCGACACCGGGCTTTTCGGGGGTGGGCGCGTACCAAAGAATCACCCGCGCGTGGAGGCGTACGGGGACGTCGATGAGCTGAACGCGATTCTGGGACTTGCCCGCTCGATCGAGAGCATGTCGCGCGTGGACGAGATACTCGTCCCCATCCAGAGGGACCTCTTCAGCATCGGCGCCCTGCTCGCAACGCCGAGCCCCGAGAAGGTTCGGCAGCAGCTCGAAAAGGCCCGCATAGACGATGACCGTATCAGCCAGCTGGAGCACGCCATCGACGCCGGCGAGGCAGAGCTGGAGCCCCTGCACTCGTTCATCGTTCCTGGCGGTACGCCAAAGGCATCGACGCTGCACGTGGCCCGCACCGTCTGTCGCCGCGCCGAGCGCAAGGTGATCGCGCTCCAGAGCGAGGTGGAGGTACCGGGCATCGTGGTACGTTACCTGAACCGTCTCTCGGACCTGCTCTTCGTGCTGGCGCGGGTAGCGAACCGCCGCGGCGGCGCGGCGGAGGTCACCTGGTAGCCCCGGCGCACCCAACGGGGGAACCGATGCTGTATCGGCTCACTGTCACCGGTTACGAGGTTACGATATCGCCCGGCGCGTTCGAGCACGTTCGCGACGCTGCCGAGCGCGCCGCACCGGCGCACCGATACGCCATCATCAGCGACGACAACGTTGGTCCGCTGTATGGGGCGCGAATCCGCGCTGCGCTGCCTCCGGGCCGCAGCGAGTTGCTCACCATACCTGCCGGCGAGCACATGAAGACGCGCGAGCTCTGGGCGGATCTGACCGACCGGCTGCTCGCGATTGGCCTCGGACGCGACTCGGCGATCGTCGCGCTCGGCGGTGGAGTGGTGGGCGACCTGGCTGGGTTCGTCGCCGCCACCTACATGCGGGGTGTTCCCTTTATTCAGGTCCCCACGACTCTTCTGGCCATGGTGGATGCCTGCGTCGGAGGCAAGACGGGAGTGGACACTCCGGTGGGTAAAAACCTCGTGGGCGCCTTCCACCGTCCTGCCGCGGTGATCATCGACCCCGAGGTGCTCGCGACGCTGCCGCGCCCCCATCTCGCAGCGGGTTTCGCCGAAGTGATCAAGCACGGAGTCATTGCCGATGCCGACTACTTCGACCGAGTGGCCGCAGCCGCGCAATCGCTTCTGGAACGCACTGATCCCGCGCTGCTGGCGCAGATCATCCGCCGCAGTGTCGAGATCAAAGCGGGAATCGTGGAGCGCGACGAACACGAGAGGGGCGAACGAAAGATCCTCAACTTCGGGCACACGATCGGTCACGCGATTGAATCAGCGTCCCGCTACTCGATGCTGCATGGGGAGGCGGTGGCGATAGGAATGGCGGTGGAAAGCAGCTGTGGTGAAATCCTCGGTATTACGCAGAGCGGGACGTCAGCTCGTATTGGCGAGGTTCTTGGCCGCTTCGGGCTGCCCGCCGCGCGGCCGCGAACGGTTGATCCGGAAGCGATCGTGCGCGGCACGGCACCCGACAAGAAGGCGCGGCGCGGCAAAGTGCAGTACGCGCTGCCCAGCCGGATCGGTGTGATGGCTGGCGCGTCCTACGGCTGGGGCACGCCCATATCCCCGGATACAGTCAGAGCGGCTCTCGCCTGAAGGAAGCGCGGTCACAGGGCATTACACTTGCCATATCCCCAATCGTCGCAACTCAGAGGGTGACCATGTCGTCCTTCGCCACATACGTAGTCGGGTTCGTAGTGTTGATTTTGGGTCTCGCCATGGCGGCCTACCTGCTGAATGTGCCGCCGGTGTGGATCGGCATTGGCGTCATCGTGCTGCTGGGCATCGCGTTGGCCTCCGCCGCCACCAAGACACAGCGGCCGGACTAACCGCTCTCCCTGAGGCTCACCGGTTTTCCGGAGCGCCGCGGCAGCCAAGTCGTTGCGCTACAACAAGGTGCCATATAGGCAGCGAATCGCGCCGCAGTGGCACGGTTTGTGGCTGTTGACCGCCTCGCTTCCCCCCTGTTATCCTGCGCGTCCCGGGCGATCGACTGTGCCGCAGACGGCGCTCGTGAGCCAGTCTCCACCTTCCGCTTTCCACCCGCATGGGGCGTGTAATGGAGCATGTGACCGAGTCGAGGTCCAAGGGATTTTTCCGTTCTTCTCCTTCCACAGCGTTCGACCAGTACCTGCACGACATTCAGAAGCTGCCTCTCATCCAGGACCCCGCCGAAGAGCGGCGGCTCGCGCGCCTGGCGCAACAGGGTGACGAAAAGGCGGCGGAGCGGTTGGTAACCGCCAATCTTCGGTTCGTCATCTCGTACGTGAAAAAGTACCAGGGGCACGGGCTCGATCTCAGCGAGCTGGTCGCCATTGGCAACGAAGGCCTCCTGAAAGCGGTCAAGAAGTTCGACCCTGATCAGGGGGTCAAATTCATTTCGTACGCGGTGTGGTGGGTGCGGCAGGCGGTGCTCAAGGCGCTGGCCGAGCAGACGCGGTCGGTTCGAATTCCTCTCAACCAGAATTCGCAGCTCATCAAGCTTGCGCGTGCCGAGACGGTGCTCGCCCAGGTGCTGAAGCGCGATCCCACCGATCATGAGATCGGCCGGTTGATCGAGGAAACGCCGGAGTCGGTCCGCTCCTCTCGCCAGATGTCGGCCACGGAGGTGTCGCTCGATGCGCCGATCGATCGCTCCGATCGTGAGGCGGCAACGCTCGGTGAGCGGTTCGTGGGCGTCGAAGGCGCCGAGATCGAGGAGTGCACCGACTACAAGCTCATGCGCGAGTTCATCGACCGGGTCTTCAAGAAGTATCTCACGCCGAGAGAGCGGAAGATCCTGTACCTGTACTACGGACTGGACGAAGGCGCCGAGGCCATGACGCTGGAGAAGATCGGCGCCCTCATGGGCGTAACACGCGAACGGATCCGCCAGATCCGCGAGCGGGCGTTCGAGAAGCTTCGCGAGTCACCCGACGGCGCAGCGCTGGCTGGCTTCTGGACGGCGGCGTAAGGAACGGCTCAGAAATTCTGGATTCGGGGGGTGGCGGCAACGCGGCCCCCCAGTTTCTTGCCCCCTTCTTCGCCCCGCAACTGGTCGGATTGCCGGCTTCGCAGCACCTGAAGTCTCGATTATCCGGCTACCCTCCCGAACTCGAAGTCCAAAGCCGGGTGTTACATTCCCTTGGTGGACCCTGGCACCCTCGAGAGGCTCGCGCAGCGGCTGCGTGGTATCAGCGGCGCCCGCGGAGTGAAATCGCGCCCCAGTGAGCTGTTGGCGTATAGCGCGGACGGCCTCCCCACCTATCGTGTCCGGCCGGCGCTCGCCGTTTTTCCCTCGACACGGGACGAGCTGCTGGCGGTGGTCCGCCTTCTGGCCGAGGAAGGCTGCCCGTTCGTGCCACGAGGCGCCGGAACCGGGCTCTCAGCAGGAGCGTTGGCGGGTGAAGGTGCTGTTCTCATCGGCCTCAACCGACTCGATCGGATTCTTCGAATCGACCCCGAGAACGGTTTGGCCACGGTCGAGCCAGGGGTGGTGAACGTTTCCCTATCCCGAGCCGCCAGCGTTCACGGCCTGCATTACGCACCAGATCCATCGAGCCAGACCGCCTGCACCATCGGCGGTAACGTGGCCGAGAACTCGGGCGGACCACACTGCCTGAAGTACGGCGTCACGCTCGGTCACGTGATGGAGCTCCAGGTCGTATTGCCGAGTGGTGTGACGGTCACGCTCGGTAACGCGGATGGTGAGGACACCGGCTACGATCTGGCCGGCACCTTCGTGGGCTCGGAAGGGTGCTTCGGCATCGCCTACGAGATCACGGTGCGGCTCCTTCGCGATCCGGAAGCAGTGCGGACGCTCCTCGCCGATTTCAGATCCATCGATGCCGGAGCGCGCGCGACGTCCGCAATCATTGCCAGCGGCATCGTGCCCGCAGCGCTGGAAATGATGGACGGTCCCACCATTCGGGCAGTCGAGGCGTCCATATACGCCGCCGGGTACCCGGCTGACGCAGCCGCGGTCCTGCTCATCGAGCTCGACGGCCTTGCCGCCGGCATCGATGTCGACGTTCGACGGGTCGACGCAATGTGCCGCGACGCCGGCGCGCGGCACGTAAGGGTCGCGAGCGATCCGGCCGAACGCGCGCGGCTCTGGCAAGGTCGAAAGAAGGCGTTCGGCGCCATGGGGCGCATCGCGCCGGATCTCGTGGTACAGGACGCAGTAATACCGCGCACCCGACTGCCTGAGGTACTGGCTACTATTCACGAAATCTCGCAGCGGTGGGGCATTCAGATCTGCAACGTCTTCCACGCTGGCGACGGCAATCTGCACCCGAACATCAGCTTTGATGCGCGCGAACCCGGCATGAGTGATCGCGTCCACGGTGCTTGTCGCGAGATCATGAGCGCGTGTATCGATGCTGGCGGCACCATCACCGGCGAGCATGGGATCGGTCTGGACAAGCTCGAGTACATGCCGCGTATCTTCAGCGCCGACTCGCTCTCGGCGATGTGCGATCTCCGCACGGTCTTCGACCCGCAGCGCCGCGCCAACCCTGACAAGGTGGTGCCGGTGCACAGTTGCCGCGAATGGACAATGGCGCCGGCCGCACGGATCGCGGAGCCGGCAGCATGAGCGCGGGCGTCGCTGCGTACGGTCCCGTGAGCACCGCCGACGTTCGGGATGCGGTGCGCGACGCAAGGGCGGGGGGGACGGCGCTGCGCATTCGCGGCGCTGGCACCTGGATGGCCGCCGGCGCTCCTGTGGACGGCGCGCGAGAGCTTTCCCTCGGGGGCGTGAGTGGCATTGTGGACTACGTTCCCGGAGATCTCACCCTAACCGCCCGAGCCGGAACCCCCCTCGCCGAGATTGCGCGTACCACCGCCGCGGAGCGCCAGTGGTTGGCACTCGATCCGTTTGGCGATCCGAACGGGACCCTTGGCGCCACTGTGGCAACCGCTTCGGCCGGTCCGATCGCGGCCGCCTTTGGCTCGCCTCGCGATGCCGTGCTCGGCATTGAGGTGGTAACCGGCACCGGGGCAGTGGTGCACGGAGGCGGACGTGTGGTGAAGAACGTGGCCGGCTTCGATCTCTGCCGCCTCTTCACCGGCTCCTGGGGAACACTCGGCGTGGTCACCGAGGTAACTGTGAGACTCCGTGCCCTGCCCGAAGGCGATCAGACGGTTGCACTTGCGCTCGAGACGGAGGCCTCGCTCGGCGCGACCGTCCGGCGCGTTCGCGACGCACGGATCGCCCCCATTGCCGTGCATTTGCTCTCACCCGAGCTCTGCGCCGCGCTGGGACTCGATCGGCGCACCCGGATCGTTACTCGGCTGGCTGGCAACGAGGATTCGCTGGCCGCACAGCGGGCGGCATTGAAGTCGATCGGTGAGCTCGAGGATATGCCAGGCACCATTTGGACCGCGCTTGCAGCGATAGAGCCCCTGGAGGCCGTGGTGCTGCGCCTCTCTCGGGCACCCTCGCGTTTGCCGAACGTGTGGATGACCACCCAGCGAGCGGCCACCATGGTGCCCGGCACAATGGTGCACGCCTGTGCCGTGCGGGGAATTGCCCGAATCATCATTCCCACCGCCGACCGCACCCGGTTGGATGGCGCGCTTGGGGTACTGTCCGATACTCCGCACGTAGTGGCTGCCGAGCGCCTCCCGCGCGAATGGTGGCCGAGGCTGCGGCCGCCGAGGGTGGACACGCCGCTAAACCAGCGAGCTCGAGCAGCCTTCGATCCGAATCGGATCATGAATCCGGGCGTGCTGGGAGACACCGCATGAGCACACCCGCGCTCCCTCGCGCCGAGTTGCCGGTCTGCGCACTGCCGGATACACCGCTCGCCCAGGCCGTGGATGGGATCATGACCTGCGTCCACTGCGGATTCTGTCTACAGGCCTGCCCCACATACCTGGCGCTGGGTGACGAGAACGATAGCCCACGCGGGCGGATCACACTCATGCGCGCGCTGGTGGAGGGTGACCTCGAGGTTGATGATCCGGTGGTGCATACGCACATCGAGAGGTGTCTCGGATGTCGAGGCTGCGAGACGGCGTGCCCGTCGGGAGTGCCGTACGGGCATCTGCTGGAAGCGACGCGTGCCACCCTAGCGCGCGAGCGCCCGCTGTCGGTGCTGCCGCGCCTCGTACTCCGCGTGTTTGCCACTCGGGCGCTGTCCTTCCCGGCGATGCTCGTGGCACGCCTGCTGCGCGCAACCGGGATCGCCTCACTCTTCGCCAGGGTGCCGGGGCGCATGGGGTTCGCGTTCGCCATGCTGGCGACGAGCAGATCTCACATCACGCACCGGCATTACCCTGCTACCGGAACGGCGTCGCGCGGCGGCGTGACGCTTCTGCGCGGCTGTGTAATGGAGGGACTCTTCAGTGATACGAACAGCGCCACCGAGCGAACACTCCGGATCAATGACTACGCGATCGTGGACGCGCCGGGGCAGCGCTGTTGTGGGGCACTTCACGCGCATGCCGGCGATCTGGAGGCGGCGCGCCGTCTGGCGCGCGTGAACATTGCGGCTTTCGAGCGGAGCGGTGCCGATTTCATCGTAGTAAATGCTTCCGGCTGCGGTGCGGCGATGAAGGAGTATGACCATCTGCTGGCCGACGACCCCGAGTGGGCAGATCGTGCGGCATCTCATTCGGCACGCGTCCGCGATGTGAGCGAGTTGCTAGCCGAAGCCGGGCCGCGGCCAGGTGGCGAGATGCCGCTGCACGTGACGTACGATGCGCCCTGTCATCTGCTGCACGCGCAGCGAGTGGTCGACCCGCCGCTGCGCGTTCTCGGTGCCATTCCAGGGCTTCGCCTCTCGCCGCTTCGCGATGGCGATCAGTGCTGCGGCAGCGCTGGGATCTTTAATCTGGTACAGCCAGGTACAGCGGACGCCGTGCTTGCGCCCAAGCTACGGCACATTGCCGACACCGGTGCGGACATTGTCGCCACCGGAAATCCCGGGTGCCTGATGCAGATCGGTGCCGGCCTGTTGCGACAGCGTGCGCCAGTGAGGGTAGTGCACCTTGTGGACCTGCTCGACGCCTCCTACGCCGCGTGGAGCAGCAGTGCCGCGGGAGGTAGTAGCGTTGACGCCCTGGATCAAACGGCCGGAATCACGGAGGAGCGCGCGTGAGCATTCACCCAGAACCGGCCGGAGTGGCGGCCGCGGTGGCGCCGCGCGACCGGGGGAAGCGCGACGATCGTGAGCATCGAGCGTTGCGGGAGCGGGCGCTCATCCTGGATCGAAGTGCAAGAGGCAGGCTCCGGATCGACGGCCCGCGGGCGGCGGAGTTCGTGACGGGCATTGTCACAAATGACGTAAGCGCGCTGTTACCGGGCGCAGGGTTGTACGCGTGCGCACTCACTCCTAAGGGCCGGATCGTGGCGGATTTGCGCATCTACGCGGAGACCCAGGCGCTGCTCATCGATTCCCCGGAGCGCGCAACGCCGGGCTGGATTGAGTTCGTGCGGAAGTACATCAATCCGCGTCTCGCTCCGTACGAGAATGTTGGGCAGCAGCTGAGCCACTTCGGCATCTTCGGACCCGCCGCGGCCCGCGTAGTGGCGGCGGCGTGCCAGGTGGACGAAGACGCCGTAGCCGCGCTGGAGCCGTATGGTCACCTGAGCCCGGCGGATGCCGAGCGCGGCTACATGATCGCGCGCTCGCCGGAGCTGCGCCTCGACGGCTTCGATCTGTTCGTGGAGACGGGTGTCGCGGCAGACATCTGGCAGCGCGCACTCGATGCCGGCGCAGAGCGCGGCACAGCTGACGCGTGGGAGACGGCGCGAGTGGAGGCCGGCCGGCCGGAGTGGGGGGTCGACATGGATGACTCTACATTGCCGCAGGAAGCCAACATGGACACGCTGGGTGCGATCTCCTACACAAAGGGGTGCTACGTAGGCCAGGAAGTGGTCGCACGCATCCACTTCCGCGGCCACGTCAACCGGCATCTGCGCGGCCTTCGCTTCAGCCACCCGGCCGGAGCGCCTGCCGGCAGCCAGCTGTTCGCTGCCGACGGGAAGGCGCTGGGTGACGTAAGAAGCAGTGTACACTCGCCCACCCTCGGGGCAATTGCTCTGGCCATGGTGCGGCGAGAGGCCGCAAACAACGACGAGTTAGTGGCGAGAGGCGAATTTGGCGATGTGGGAGCCATGGTCACTGCACTGCCTTTCCCCGAGTGACCCGATCCGCGCTCATCACCGGAGCCACGGGACTGGTGGGATCGTACGTAGTCGAACGCCTGGTGGCGGACGGTTGGCGCGTTCGGTCGCTGGTCCGCAACCGCGCCGCGGCGGGCTGGCTTCAATCAATGGGAGCCGAGTTAGCGCAGGGCGACGTGCTCGATGCCGAGTCGTTTCGCAGCGCTGCGGCCGGTTGCGACGTCATCATTCATGCCGCCGCACTCGTGACAACGGGTCGACGCTGGGAGGATTTTCGGCGGATGAACGTGGAAGGCGCCACGAACGCCATCGACGCGGCTGAACGAAGCGGCGCGCGGCTGCTACAGGTGAGCAGCGTGGCGGTGTACGGGATGGGCGCCCGCTACCGCGATGCGCCCACGGACGAGAATGCGCCGCTTGCGCCGCTGCGGCCTGGCAACCATTACGGCCGCTCCAAGCGGGAATCCGAGCAGCTCGTGCTCCAGGCACACGAGGGCGGACGGATCTGGTCGACGGCTGTTCGTCCATCGGTGGTCTACGGACGGCGTGACCGTCAGTTCGTGCCCCGGGTTGCGCGCCTGCTTCGCCATGGTGTGATGCCGCTCATCGGCGGCGGCCGTTCCATTCTGGCCGTGGTGCACGCGGCCAATGTTGCCGACGGCATTGCGGTCGCCGCGGTCGCCGACAAAGCGGGCGGACGAGCGTATAATCTCGCCAATGATCACGACATTACCGTAGCGGATTTCGTCAGGCTTGCCGCACGGGGGCTGAAGCAGCGCGTGCGTACCGTCCCGGTTGCGCTCCCCGTCGCCAGAGCAGCAGTGGCAGCGCTGGCGTGGGTCATTGCAATAGGGCGCGGCCCGTCATTTGGAGCGCAAACGCGCGCATCCCTCGATTACCTGACCAGAAACAATCCCTTCACTTCCCAACGAGCGCGACACGAGCTCGGCTGGGAGCCGCGCATGAAGCCGGAGACCGGAGTTCCGGAGGCTTTCGAGTGGTACAGAGAGCACGAGGATCAGGCGTGACCGAGTGCGAGCGAAGCGCGCTCAAGGAGTGGGCCGTACTCACGGATGCCCTCGGCCGCGGCGACATCATCGCGATGGTGCGCAAGGGAGGGATCAGGGAACAGCGCGCGGGATTCTCGGTGCGTCATAGCCGGTTCCTGCTTTATCCGACCTTCTTTCATGAGAAAGAGGCCGAGCTTGCAGAAAGGTTTCGCCCGCTTTTGGCGGCGACCCACGAGCGACGCCCATCAGAGGGTAAGGTTCGACTAGAGTTCGTCGCGGAAACGGCAGCGGTGTGGCGCGTAACGGAGCTGGAGCCACTGCGCGGCATCGGTGAGGAGCACGGTCTGGCGTGGGAAGCGGTTGAATCGCGATTCCGTTATCGCAATAAACCGGTCGTCCACGTCGCCGCTCTTCGTGTCTCCAGACTGGCGGCGCCCGTACAGCTTCCCGAGATCACGCGCTACCAGGGTTGCGTCTCCTGGGTGGAGCTCGACCGTGAAGTGTCCGTGTCCGATGCGCAGCAGATCGTGGCGCCGCCGGAGCTGGCGCACCGTTGCGCGCGCCTGGAAGCGCTGCTGGGTGCGCCGGAGCCCTGAGACCAGCGACACGAGCGCGAAGAAGGACGGGCCGCCTGGATCGCCGGCCCGTCGTATTCTATTCAGCTAATGCCCCGCTGCAGGAGCTCAGGGCGTCGGCAGCGTGTCGCGCCAGAGCGTATCCTGATGCAAGGTGTCATACGGCAGCGTGTCCTGCGGCATCGTTGGCGCGGGCGCCATGCCGGGTGCGGCCGTATCAGTGTAAGGACGATCATCGCGCGGACAGGCGGCCAGGACCGCTACCGCAGCAAGTGCCAATACAATCTTCATACGGTTCTCCCTCCTCGTAGTCCCGGGCAGCTCACGACCGCCCGACGGCTCGTTGCTGGCAAGACCTGGACCGTTGGCTCGCGCCGACGATGGCTCCGAACGCAAAAGAGGCGCGGCAAGAGCCGCGCCTCCCTCGCAAGCCTGCTGGCGACCGGATCAGGGCGCCGCGGGCGTCTCAGTCATTTCAGGATGAGTGGTGTCGTGATGCAGCGTATCCTGCATCATCATCGTGTCGGCAGGCGCCGGCGCCATGGCCGGAGCGGCATCGGGCGACTCCTCGATCGTCGCCTCCTCCCTGGGTGCGCAAGCAGCAAGCAGCATCACAGCGGCAACGGCGGCCAGACGCTTCATTAGGCAGTCTCCTTCTGGAGTGAATATTCGCGAGCCTCGACCCGAAACGCGCACGCACCGTGCAGTGGGCGCCAGGCGAGCCGCTATTCTGGCGCGCTCTTCATCGGCTGTCAAGACGATAGTGCAGCTTCCGCAGCAAGTGCGACTGACAGGCCGGTCAGCGTTTACGACGTTCTGACCGTAGCAGTAGTGAAGTGATCGAAATTTTTCCACCGACTGTAGCCATGCGATTGAGCGAACTTGCCGAAGCCATTGGTGGTACAGTGGTCGGAGGTGATACAGAAGTTTCCGGATTGGCGACGGACTCACGCGAAGTGCGGGAGGGCGATCTGTTCACCGCCATCCCCGGGCTGACACGCAATGGCGAGGATTTCATTCCGGAGGCCGTTCGGAGAGGGGCCGCGGCGGTGTGCGCGCGTACTCCCGTACCAGGCACGCCATCGCTGCTGGTGACCGAGCCACGCCGGGCGCTGGCACTGCTCGCGGCAACGTTTCATGGCCATCCTGCACGCGCACTTCGTGTCGTCGGCATAACCGGCTCGCTCGGCAAAACCTCCACGGCTCTGCTCATCGAGCAGGCGCTCAGCGAAGCGGGGCTGCGGGTCGGCGTCATCGGCTCGCTGGGCGTGCGCTTCCGCGGCGATGTCGTGCATACGCGCATGACCACACCGGAGGCACCGGCAATACACGCCGCGCTGGCGCAGATGAAAGGTGACGGAGCCGACACGGTGGTGCTCGAGGTCACGTCACATTCCCTGCGCCTCGAGCGGGTGGTCGGGCTGCGACTTGCACTTGGCGTACTGACGAATCTTGTCCCCGATGAGCATCTGGAGTTCCACTCCACGCCCGAAGACTACCTGCGCACCAAGGCCCGATTTCTGGAGCTTCTCGAGCCGGGCGCACCGCTCGTCGCCAACGCCGACGATGAGCACGTCCGGGGCATGCTCACCCGCAGCCTGAATCCGCCCGTGCTGGTGTCCCGGGAGCGAGGCAGGGATGCGGATGTCTGGGTGGAGGATGTTACGACCACGAGCACCGGATCTGAGTTCGTGCTGGTAATCCGCCACGTTCTTCCGGCGCTCACCGGCCAGACCGTCCCGGCAGTGCGCCTGCAAATCCACCTCGACCTGCTCGGCGAGCAGCAGGTGCCCAACGCCGCGCTCGCTTGCATGACCGCCCTCCTCGCCGGCGCGAGCCCGGACGCCGTGCGTGCGGCGATGGCGAGCGCGCGCCCCATACACAGGCGCATGCAGGTGCTTCATCCCGCCGATCCGATGATCATTGACGACACGGTTGGGAATGCCGTCAGCATTCATCGCCTGTTCGACACGATCGATCGCATCGAGCACAGTGGTTTGTCCATCGTATACGCCGTCCGCGGCGCGCGCGGCGCTGCGATCAACGCGAGCAACGCGGACGCGCTGTCGCAGCGCTTGCACGATCGCGAGGCGAAGCTCATCGTGACGACAAGCGACGATGCGGCCGGCCCGCGTGACCGCGTCAGCGCGGCGGAGCGGGATGCGGTTCGGGGACGTCTCGACAGCACCGGCGTCGATTACGAGTTCGAGCCGTACCTCGAGTCAGCAGTACGGCGAGCGATGGAGACTGCGGGCGCCGGCGACCTGGTTCTCCTGCTCGGCGCCCAGGGTATGGACGCCGCCGGCGGCTTCGTTCGCGAACTGCTCGGTCTCGAGCGGCGCGGCAGCGAGCGGCTGTAAGCGCGGCTGGCGACCCGCCGGCACCGGACCTAGCTTCCGGCGAAGCACTCGCGCGCCACAAGCGCGCTCGTTACCTGTTGAGGCCTTCCGTGAGCTCCTATCCAACCACCCTCGGCGCCCTGGAGCGCTTTCCGCTAGCCGATCCCCACCGCCAGCGCCGCTCGGTGAAGGATGAGGTGCGCGCCAACCTCATCGCACACCTTCGCGCCAATGATCCGCTCTTCGCCGGCGTGCTCGGATATGACGAGACGGTAATGCCCCAGCTCGTCAATGCGCTCCTCTCACGACACAACTTCATTCTTCTCGGCTTGCGCGGGCAGGCGAAGTCCCGTTTGCTGCGTGCGCTCGCATCACTGCTGGACGAGTTGATTCCCATCATCGAGGGAAGCGAGGTGAACGACAACCCGTTCGCCCCCATCTCCAAGTTCGGTCGCGCGCGCCTGGAGGAAGCAGGAGAGGATACGCCGATCGCCTGGATTCCGCGGGAGCAGAGATATGTGGAAAAGCTTGCCACACCCGATGTGACGATGGCCGACATCATAGGCGACGTGGATCCGATCCGGGCGGCGCGCGGCGGCCACCTGCTCTCCGACGAGCTCACCATCCACTACGGCATGCTGCCCCGCGCCAATCGCGGCATCTTCGCCCTGAACGAGCTTCCCGATCTGGCCGGAAAGATTCAGGTAGGTCTCTTCAACATCATGCAGGAGGGGGATGTTCAGATCAAAGGCTATCCGATCCGACTTCCCCTGGACGTCCTTCTTTGCTTCACGGCGAATCCGGAAGACTACACAGCTCGCGGCAAGATCATCACGCCACTCAAGGATCGCATTGGCAGCGAGATAAGCACTCACTACCCGGAGTCGGTCCAGCTCGGAATGGCGATCACGAGGCAGGAATCGTGGACGGGCGCGCGCGCACTTCCCGTCCGTGTTCCCGAACTCGTGGCAGAGGTGATCGAGCGCGTAGCCTTCGAGGCGCGTACCGACAAGCGGATCGACAGGCGATCCGGCGTGTCTCAGCGGCTCCCCATCACCCTTCTCGAGAGCGCCGTGTCGAGCGCCGAGCGCAGGGCGCTGCTGCACGGCGAGGATGCGGCGGTACCGCGAATATCGGATGTGTACGCCGGACTCCCGGCGATCACCGGCAAGATCGAGCTGGAGTACGAGGGCGAACTGATCGGCGGTGCCGCCATTGCGCGCGAGCTGATCAGGCGCGCCGCCGATGCCACGTTCCAGGAACACACCGGAAACACCTTCACCGACCCCATCGTGATCTGGTTCGATGAAGGACGCGCTCTCCAGGTTGGCGATGACCTGCCCTCTGCGGCAATGCTCAACGGGTTCGGGGCCATCCCCGGCCTGATCGAGCTCGTGCACTCGTCAGGGCTGGCCACGAACGGTGACGCACACGACACTACTGCCGCGTGCGAGCTCGTGCTGGAATCGTTGGTGGCGCGCCGAAAGATTTCCCGGTCCGAGACAGGCGAGTATGGTCGCGCCCAGCCGTCCGAACGGCGCCGGCCATACCAGGATCCGTTTGGAGGCGGGTTGAGCGCCTAAATGATAATTACCATCTCCCGCATGTTCGGCTCCGGCGGGTCCGAGATCGCCGGCCACGTCGCGGCGACGTTGGGGTGGCAGCTGCTCGACAACGACCTGGTGGACGCCGTGGCACAACGTCTCGGCGTCTCAGCGGACGAGGTGGCGGCGCGCGAGGAGCGGGTGCCCACCATGGTCCAACGGCTCGCCGATGCCCTGGCGCTGTCGGCACCCGAGGCGATGCCCCCCATGGCGGCGGGGCCGCTCCCGCCAAGCGACGAGCGCATAGTGGAGGTCACGGCCCTGGTCATTCGCGAGGCTGTCGCGAGGGGGCACGCCGTCATAGTGGGGCGGGGTGCGCAATCCATGCTCGCCGAGAGCGGCGATGCGCTTCATGTCTTCTGCTATGCTCCTCGCGTCGCCCTTGTTGCCAGGACCTCCGCGCGCACCGGTCTTGGCATAAATGAGGCGGCAAAACTGGTGGACGAAACCAATCGCCATCGTGAGCAGTACGTTCGCACGCACTGGCGGCGCGGCTGGCGCGATTTCGACAACTACCACGTGCTGCTCAACACCGAGTGGCTGGGCCTGAATGGTGCCGCCGAGCTGATCGTTCACGTCGCCCGTGAGCGCTTCTCACTGGAGTGATCACAGCTCGCGCAGGCCCGGATTTCGCGAAAAGACCCAAGCGGCAAAGGCAAGCGTCGTCGCGGCGCCCACGGCGATCGTGAGGGGCGCGCCAACGTAACGAGCCGCCGCACCCGCCAGTAGCGAACCGATCGGCCCAAAGCCCACGAACACCCACACGTACGCCGCCATCACGCGACCGCGCAGGCCGTCGGGAACGATGGTCTGGAGGATGGCGTTCGAGAGCGCGTTCGTCAGCACCATGCTGAAGCCGACGGCGACCAGCAGTGCGCCCGACAGCGGAAGCCACCGTGACAGCGAGAACAGAACCAGCAACACCGGAAATGCATGCGCGGCACCGGCCAGCAACCGGCCACGCGATACCCGCCGCCCCACCGCCGCCAGCACCAGCGCCGCGGCGAGAGCGCCAATGCCCACACACGCATAGAGTATCGAGTACGCGCTCGCCGTACTTCCCAGCACATCGCGCGCGAACACCGGCATCAAGACCAGAAATGGCACGCCGAGGACCGCGTAGACGGCCACCATACGCATCAACACCGCCACGTCGCGCTGCGTGCGCATGAACGAGATCCCCTGCCGGAGCCCCTCCAGGGGCGTGGGTGCGCCCGAATGAGGCACGTAAGGCGGAAGCCGCACGAGGAACAATCCGCCGAGTACCGCCAGATAGCTGACGGCGTTCAGCCCGAAGCACCACTCCAGTCCGAGCGTCGCGATCACTCCGGCGGCGAGGCCCGGCCCGACGATTCGCGCCAGATTGAACCCGCCCGAATTCAGCGCGATCGCGTCCAGCAGCTCCTCGCGACCCACCAGCTCGATCACGAATGCCTGCCGCGCCGGAA
>CAZWSO010000009.1:0-34619 GCA_964636485.1 uncultured Gemmatimonadaceae bacterium | reverse complement strand
GGGGGAGCAAGAGCCCGGGGAGCCAGAGGCAAGGGGAGCGAGAGGCAAGGGGAGCGAGAACTCAGGGGCCAGCGACTGGCCTGGGTTCGGCGCGGCGGCCCCGCATCTTTCCGCTTCATCTTCAGGGGGGTGCCTGACCGCGGCTTCAGGGGGGTGCCTGACCGCGGCCTCGGGCGGTTCGGCAGGTGGTCACCATCGGCCCAGGCCGGCCAGCTCAACCACCCAGCCCGGGCCCTCGTCGCGTGGCAGTTCGGACCCCGGTCAGATCGTGGTGATTCTCCTCACAACCTCCCGGAAAACACCGATTCTCGACGGACTCGCGAGTCTGCAGTTTGCATGCGACATTCGCGAGTCGCGAAACGCAGGTCGTTTTTCCGCGACCAGCGGGGTCCACCCAGGGAGGAGCGAGATGACCATGACCATGACACAGCCTGGTTCGCGGGCCATGAGCGAGCGCGAGCGCAGCGGACCGATACTCGTTGCCACCGACTGTACCTCCGCCGCCGAGCCGGCGCTGCGTGCTGCGCGAGCGCTGGCCGAGCATACAGGCGCCGAGGTGCAGGTGCTTTCGGTGCTCGAACCGATCGCTCCTCTTCCTCCGGTGGTGGGCGGCGTCGAACTGCCCCATCACCTCGATTCTGATCGGTCGGACGCTCTTCGCGAGGCGGTGGAGGCGCAGGTTCGCGACACGGTGGGCTCCGTGGCATGGCCGGTCAACGTAGTGCAGGGACACCCGGCGGCGGTAATCGCACGCACGGCGTCTCGCGCCGGTGCGCGCATGATCGTGCTGGGGATCGGGCGGCACGAGGTCTCCGACCGTCTCTTCGGCGACGAGACGGCGCTGCGCGTGCTGCGGCTGGCTGACGTCCCGGTGCTCGCGGTCACGCCCGGCTTCCACGCGCTGCCGCGGCGAGTGCTGGTAGCGGTGGACTTCAGCCCATCGAGCTTCCTCGCCGCCCGTGTCGCGCTGGGTGTGGTTGGCGAGAAAGCCTCGCTTCAGCTTGCGCACGTGGCACCACAGGTGAAGCCGCTGCTGGCTCCGTGGGAACGATTCGGCGCCACGGATCAGCAGTACGACTACACCGCCGCGCTGCGGAAGATGAAGGAGGAGCTGGAGGCTGGTCCGGAGATCGGGGTGGATACGGTGGAACTGCGCGGCCATCCGGCGGAGACGTTGCTCGAGCACGGGCAAAAGACGAACGCGGATCTCATCGTCTGCGGCTCGCATGGCTTCGGTTTCCTCCAGAGAATGTTCGTGGGAAGTGTCGCGACCCGGCTGCTGCGGGGGTCTACGATACCGGTGATGGTGGTGCCTCAATCGTTCGTGGCTGCGCGCGACGCGGAGGGCGCGGGGGCGAAGTCGACTCGCCGTGTGCAGCAGGTAGAGGAGAAGGAGTGGGCATCTCGCCTGAAGGAGTTCACCGCCCGCAACGCGGCGCGGCGCTGCATGGTGGAGGTGGATGATCCGTCCTTCGGGGCACAGCTTCAGGTGGTGGACTACCCGCTGCTTGGTGTGGCCTACGACCACCACGATCGCCGCGTCGAGATCATGCTTGGCGATCAGGACGGAGGCAATCACCTCACCAAGAGCATCACCGGCGTGACGGGCCTCGATGTGGTGCAGGGCCCCGATGGGCGAGATCGCGTCCTCCGTATCGCGCACGGTTCGGGGCAGACGCTGTTGACGGTGGCGTAGGGGGGAGTTGGGTCTTCCACCGGCTGCGACACTCCTCTCTTTCCCCGGTCAGTGCTTCCGGCCATCTTGATCGGCAGGCATTTCCGGCTACTCCAGCGCCCGCAAACATGCTTCTCCGACGCTTCTACGACGACAAACTCGCGCAGGCGAGTTACCTCGTGGGCTGCGCCCGCACCGGCGAGGCCATGGTAGTAGACCCCAACCGCGATGTGGAACAGTACCTCAAGGCGGCCAAGGCGGAGGGGATGCGCATCACGCACGTTACCGAGACGCACATCCACGCCGACTTTGTGTCGGGGAGTCGGGAGCTTGCGGCGCGCACCGGTGCGCGGCTCCTGCTCTCGAAGGAGGGAGGCACTGAGTGGCAGTACTCCTTCGCCGCGGAATCCGGCGCCACGCTGCTCCGTGACGGCGACAGCTTCATGGTCGGCAATATTCGCATCGACGTGCAGCACACGCCGGGTCACACCCCAGAGCATCTCACATTCCTGGTCACCGATACGATAGGTGCCGACCGCCCGATGGGTGCCTTCACCGGCGACTTCATCTTCGTCGGCGACGTGGGCCGCCCCGACCTGCTCGAGCGTGCCGCCGGTTACCAAGGCACCATGGAAGCAGGTGCGCGTCATCTCTTCGCATCCATTCAGCGCTTCGTCGCGCTCCCGGACTGGCTCCAGATCTGGCCCGCGCACGGGGCGGGGTCCGCGTGCGGCAAGGCTCTGGGCGCCGTTCCGCAGAGCACACTTGGCTACGAGAAGCTGTACAACCCCGCGCTCCGCTTCGACGGGGAGGAGGAGTTCGTCCGCTTCGTGCTCGAGGGACAGCCGGAGCCGCCGAGATATTTTGCGGAGATGAAGCGTATCAACCGGGACGGACCGCCGATCCTCGGCGGCTTTCGCGCCCCTGCACGCCACGGCATCGAGGTGCTGGAGCAGGTATTGAAGCGGGGCGAGCTCGTGGTTGACACGCGGTCGCAGAAGGAGTTCGCGAAGGGGCACGTCCCCGGCACGATCAACATTCCGCTCAACGCATCGTTCACGACGTGGGCCGGCTGGCTCATCCCGTACGGCACCCCCTTCCATCTCATCGTGGACGAGATGCGTGCCTCGGCGATTGGCGAGGCAGTCCGCGACCTTGCCATGATCGGGCTCGATCAGGTGACGTCATACTTCGGCTCCGACGTGGGGCATCGCTGGAGGGAACGCACCGGATCGCTCGAGACGATCTCATCGGTGCGCGTTGGTGAGCTGGTCGAGCGCGCCCGCACGGGCGAGGTGGAGATCCTCGATGTGCGCGGACGCTCGGAGTGGGAGGCCGGACACCTTCCCGGCGTACGCAACATACCTCTTGGCTATCTGGCGGACCGTCTTGACGACGTGCCACGTGACCGGCCCATAGTACTCCATTGCCAGGGCGGCAGCCGTTCGGCAATTGCCGCCTCCCTCTTGCGCGCACGCGGCTATACCAAAGTCACGAATCTCGAGGGTGGCTTCGCCGAGTGGGAGAAGGCGGGACTTCCGGTCGAGACGGACGGGGTCGGCGCCGAGGTCTGATCCGACGGTCGTTCCGGGATTGGCGCGTCGCCGCGGTTGCGGCGATAGCCTTCCGAGCGGTCAGCGGAGTTCGCGCCACTCCAGGCGTTGCTCGCGCTCCGGCGTGGCGTCTTATGCCGGGGGTGTTGATGCCGGGCGCGCCGGCATCCGATACTTCCACGCTAGCGCTGTCACACTTCCCCGCGTCAAGGAGAGCGCGGCGCATGCCACCTACGATCACCCGTCTCGTATCGCCCACCGGGTTCGAGCTCGTGCTGCGCGCCGATGACCATGCCGTTGGTTATACCGGTTTCATCGTAGTGCACAGCGCTACGCTCGGGCCGGCAGTGGGCGGGACGCGCTTCTGGGCTTACCGCAGCGACGCCGACGCTCTGGCCGACGTGCTCCGGTTGGCGCGCGGCATGACGTATAAGAGCGCGATGGCGGGGCTGCCGTTCGGTGGCGGCAAGTCCGTCATCATACGCCGCAACGGCTACGTCGATCGCGCCGCGCTTTTCCGCGCGCACGGCCGCTTTGTCGAGTCGCTGGGCGGCAGGTACATTACCGCCGAAGACGTCGGCAGCTCGCCCGACGACATGGCTTGCATTCGTGCCGAGACTCGGCACGTGGTCGGCCTCGCCGCGCTGTCCGGCGATCCGTCGCCGCATACCGCGAGAGGTGTTTTTCGCGCGCTGCTGGCGGCCGCCGCGCACAGGTGGGGGGAGTCCGATCTGCCGCGGCGCACGGTGGCGGTACAGGGGTGCGGCGCGGTGGGTCGTCAACTCGCGTTCGAGCTGCAGCGGGCCGGTGCGCGCCTGATTGTCTGCGATGCGGATCCCGCTCGCGCTCAGCGCGTGGCGGAAGAGCTGGGCGCTCTGGTGGTGCCCCCCGAAGACATCTACGACTCTCACGCCGACATCTTCGCCCCGTGCGCGCTGGGTGGTGTGCTAAACGAATCCACCATCCCGCGTCTCGGCGCCGATGTCGTAGTGGGCTCCGCCAACAACCAGCTCGGTCGCAGCCGCCACGCCACGCTCCTGCACGACCGTGGTATCGTCTACGTTCCCGACTACGTTGCCAACGCCGGCGGCATCATCAACGGCTCGCGCGAGATCGCCGGCTGGAGCGCCGAAGACGCACGCGCGCGCATCGAAGCCATCCACGAAACGACGCTGGAGCTGTTGCGCGCGGCGGAGCGAGCCGGAGTGTCGCCCGCCGAGATGGCGGACAGGATCGTGGAGCAGCGGCTGGCGGCTCGGCGTGATCCCGCCATGGTGCGTCAGGCAGGTCTGGCTGCCCGCACCACCACGGTGTGAGCACGGAACCCTCCCGTCCTCGCGGAAGCTGAACCAGCGGAAGGCGCGTCGCCAATGGGGCGGCATCGCTCTGCCATCCACTGAAGCATCGCCTCCTTTCGCGCCTCCCGGCCTGCCCCTCGCACCCTCAGCAATGCGCTTCGTGCCCCTTTCGTTGCCGCACCGTTCCCCCCGCTCCATACTGCGTCATCTGTTCAAGGGAGGTACTATGCACCTCACGACGTCGAACCAAACGCAGCAGTCCCCAAGCGCGCACGGCGTGGGCAGCGGCATTGCTAACGGCCGCCGCCACTGGCTCCGCTTCGGTGAGCTCGAGGTCCACCCTACCATTCCGCTCGTGATCCGTCGCAATGTTCCCGTACGGCTATCGCCGGTGGAATTTCGGCTGCTACGCCGACTCATGGAGTGCAACGAAGGGGTGGTGACTCGCGAGCAGCTTGCCAGCGAGGTGTGGGGCGGGCGGATCGGACCGGAGAGCCGCACCATCGACAAGCACGTTTTCGGCCTCCGCCAGAAGCTGGAGGAGCAACCGGCGCACCCGCGCAGTCTCATCACTATCCGCGGCCGCGGGTACTGCCTGCTCGACACCGCTCCCCGCAGAGTCGCGTGACGCATCCTGCCGCCGCAGCTCGGCGGTGGGTGCAGGGGAGGGAGGCGTGGACAGGGTGGCTGGGGTGGACGCGCTCGACGGCTCACCCCTACCTTGCGTCCATGATGCCGGGCGCGCACCAGACAGCTGAGCAGGAGGTCCCCCGCAGCTTCGGGCGAGGCGCGGGGTGGCTGTTCCTGCTCGGCATGTGGTTGGCCTTCGCGCTGGTCATCACCACGCAGCACTACCTGTCACTTCGCGATGCCGGACGCGAGATCGCGTGGCTGCCATTGTTCGGTCGGCAGGCTCAGCTCTGGGGAACGTGGGCGCTGCTCACTCCCGCGGTCTTCGCCGTAGCGCGGCGCATGCCCATAGTTCCGGGACGGGTCACGCGAGGACTGGTGGCGCACGTACCCATCTCCGTGGCCTTCATCCTGGTGCACACGGTCATCACGGGGCCGCTAGCGTTCGTCTTTGGTCTGGTGCCGGCCTGGGTGACCGGTCCCGACGCCACCGTGCTCGGCGTCTTCCGGCAGGTGCTGCGCGCCAACGTGGGCGCGGACCTGCTGGTGTACGCCCTGCTCGTGGCGGTACAGCACGTGTCGGTATTCGGATCGAGAGCGCGGGCGCGCGACGTTCGCGCCTCACAGCTCGAGGCGCAGCTCGCACGCGCTCGGCTCGATGTGCTTCAGATGCAGCTACAGCCGCACTTCCTGTTCAATACGCTCCACGCTGTGTCGGCGCTGATGGAGCGCGACACTGCCGCCGCGCGCCGCATGCTGTCACAGCTCAGCGATCTGCTCCGCGTATCACTGAGCGCTCCAGATACGCAGGAGGTGGCGGTGGAGGAGGAGATCGCGTTCCTGGGCCGCTACATCGACATTCAGCGCATGCGCTTCCACGACCGGTTGGCCGTGGACGTGCGAGTGGAGCCGGAGACGTTGCGCGCTGTCGTCCCTCGCCTGCTGATGCAGCCGCTGGTGGAGAACGCGATTCGCCACGGCATCGCCACGCGCACGGGTCCGGGGCGTATCGACGTGGAGGTGCGGCGGGACGACGGCCAGCTTTACCTGGCGGTGACCGACAACGGACGCGGGTTGCCCGCCGGCGGGATGGGCGCGTTACGATTCGGCGTTGGACTGAAGAACACGCAGGCGCGCCTCGAGCATCTCTACGGCGACGAACACCGCTTCGAGCTCGCCAGCGCACCCGGGGGCGGCACCATCGCCAGCATCCGCATCCCCTTTCGCGAGCTGATGCCGCCGTGATCCGATAGTGCCCACCGCGCTGATCGTGGACGACGAGCCGCTCGCACGCGAACTGCTACGCTCGATGCTCGAGCATGTGGCGGACATCGAGGTAGTGGGGGAAGCTGGTGACGGGCTCGCCGCAGTGGATGAGATCGAGAGACTCCGCCCCGACATCCTCTTCCTGGATGTCCAGATGCCCGAGCTCGATGGCTTTCAGGTAGTCCGCGAGCTCGACCACGAGCGACTCCCGGTCATCATCTTCGTGACCGCCTACGACCAGTACGCCCTGCGCGCCTTCGAGATCTCCGCGATCGATTACCTGCTCAAGCCGTTCGATGAAGAGCGACTCGGCCGCGCCGTCGAGCGCGCACGCTCTCAACTATCCGGTCGCGAGCGCAACGATCTCGATAGACGCGTGCTCGATCTTCTTCAGGCCGCGACGTCGCGCGAGCAGCACCTCGACCGCCTCGTCGTCCGCACCGAAGACAGAGCCATCCTCGTGCGCACCAGCGACCTCGACTGGATCGAGGCATCCGGCAAATACGTCAAGCTCCATGTCGGCCGCGTCGAGCACACGCTTCGCGAGAGCATGTCACGACTGGAGGACCAGCTCGACCCGCGTACCTTCATGCGCATCTCCCGCTTCTGCATCGTCAACATCGATCGCATCCGCGAGTTTCAGCCGTGGTTCCAGGGAGACTACGTGGTCATACTCCAGGACGGGACGAAGCTGACCTCGACGCGGGGGTACCGCGACAGAGTGCAGGGGCTGCTGGGAAGAAAATGACCGCGGAGCCAGGGGCTGCCGGACGCGTCGCGGCTGCGACGATCACTTCGTTCCTTTCCCCACGTTGGCCACATCCCGGGCCCCAACCTCCGACCCCCGATCGGTGGTCACTCTCCTCAGCCCCTCCCTCGCCCACTCCACATCCCGCCGCATCATCGGCTCCGGCTCGCTTCGAACCGCCAGATAGTGCCGGTACGCGGCCGCTGCATCGTCCCGGTCTCCCGCCCGTTCGGCAAGTCGTGCCTGCTCGCGAAGGTAGGTGGAGAGAAAGACGGTGCGGGAGAGAAAATACTCGCGCCGTCGCAGCGCCGCCCGCGCGCCGTCGATGTCCCCGCGCGCTTCCCTGAGCCGCGCGATGACCAGATTCCCCGTTTCCTGAACCATACCGCCGGGCCCGGAGGCGAGCAGCGCCTCGAGGCGTGCGAGGGCGAGGGCGGACTCGGCATTACGACGTGGCGCGAGATGCATGGCTTCCAGCATCGTGGCGCAGCCTCCGCCCATCGGAATGTCGGCGGAAAGCCGCTCGTCACGCAGTCGCTCGAGGCTGGCACGCACGCGGCTCGTGTCGCCCCGCACGACATTCCAGAGCTCGAGCACGCACAGGTCCGCCGTGTGCGCGACGCGCTCCGGTCGGGCCGTGGGGATGGGAGCGTCCACGGCTTTCTCGAGCTGCCGCGCTGCGGCAGCGCCTGCTGCCGCATCGCCATCCCAGAAAAGCGCATCGCGCACCCGCTCGCGGAGGTGCTGCCTGGGTGAGCTCTCCACCGCCGCCAGCTCTTCGGTGAGCGCCAGCGCCTGCGACGGCCGTCCACGGTTCAGCGCCAGATCGTGGGCAGTCATCAACTGAACCTGGCGCTCGGCGCGCTCCGTGGCCCGCTCGAGACTCGCCATCACGAACGACTCGGCCACGTTCATGTCCAGCCCGTCCAGCTGGCTGATCATGGTGATCGAGTACGCGCTCTGGGGAGTGACGTCGTGCCGGTCGCGAAGCAGATCGGTAATGACATCCTGCCGGCCCAGTGCGGCCGCCATCCGCCACCTCACCGCTGCGGCGCCCTCGCTGAGCGAGTCGAGTGCGAGGTACAGCTCTCCCACACGCTGCGTCTCGGTGGTGTCGCCCGCGCGGGCGGCCAGCATCAGCAGATGCTCGAGTGCCGGTGCGAAGGCCGAGTCGAGCGCGATGGCCCGGCGGAACGCATCTGCAGCGCGCTCGTGCGCATCCGTAATCCCGATGGCGTGACCGAAATGGAAGTAGCTGTCGCCCAGCTCGAACCACGCCTCCGCCCGGTCGGGTGCCAGCTCGCGGAAGCGCAGTCGCGCCTGATGGAGGTCCGCCGCCGAGGAGACCTTCGGGTAGTTCGGCCCTGCCACGGCGTCCAGGAGAGAGCGATCGCGAGGGCCGAGCCGGTCGCGATGCGCGTGCGCCAGCGCCAGTCCCCTGCGCACCAGCGCCGGATCACCGAACCAGGTTGCCGCGCGCGCCATGCCAAGGCCAGCCAGCGCGAAGGAGGAGTCAGCACCAAGCGCGCGATCGAACTGCTCCGCTGCCTCCGCATAGTGTCCACGGCGGTACAGCGACCAGCCGCTCAGATACGAGCGCAGCGCGGGCAGCGACGTGCTCGTGAGCGCATCCAGCCGGTCCCCTCCGCCTTCGCCGGCGTGCGCCGCCAGGAGTTGCGCCGTGAGATTGTCCACGAGCCGCGGCAGACTGTCGGGGTGTCCCTCCGCGCTCGCCTGCACCTGCGCGCGCCCGTCGCGCACGCGAATCAACGTGGCGGTGAGCACCATTCGCTCGCCCTCACTGGTGACTGCGCCGATGAGCATCTGCCCCGCACCCAGACCCTCGGCAATGGCCATCGCCCTGTCGCGCGCGAGCTCACCGGACTCCGTGCCACCGGCGCGACGCCAGGCGCTGAAAATGGCGCGCGGATCGGCGGAGCGTGGACCCCCCTCGCCGTCCAGCTTTGCGGCAAACAGATCGAGCATCCCTTCGCTCAGGTAGCGGAGCGACGGGTCGAGGCTGTGAACCCGGAATGGCATCACGGCCACCAGACTCTCATCGAGAGCCGGGGCATCGCTGCCACCGAGCGCGGCGAACGCCGCCATCACGAGCAGGATCACTGCGGCGGCAGCGGTGATGACTCGACTGGACCACCGCCGCGGGACCGTGAGCGCCCCTCCGGCCGGAATGGTGGTCTTCACCGGCATGATAGGCGTCCCCACTGGCGTGATCACCGCGTCCAGCTCGCGGCGCACGTCGGCGGCCGTGGCCGGCCGGTCGTCCGGCCGCTTTTCCAGACAGCGCGCCAGCAGCGACGCGAGCGATGCCGGCACGTCCCCCCTCACATCGCTAAGGAACTGCGGACGCTCAGTGAGATTGGCGGCCAGCATCTCGTGCGGCGCGCGCCCCGCAAACGGTGAGTTGCCGGTGAGGGTCTCGTAGGCGAGGATACCGAACGCATAGAGGTCGGAGCGGTGGTCCAGCGACGGGTCGCCCGCAGCCTGCTCGGGAGCCATGTATGCTGGTGTGCCAATGGCTACGCCACCCGTGGTCATCTGATCGTCCGACTCCGAGGTGTTCGCCGCCTGAAGCGCCTTCGCCACGCCGAAGTCGAGTACCAGCGCGTGACCACGGCAGAGTATGATGTTGTCCGGCTTGATGTCGCGGTGTACTATCCCGTGATCGTGCGCGTACGCCAGCGCGTCGATCACATCGCGGAGGATGTGCACGGCGGCTTGCATCGGCAGCGGCCCCTCGCGCGTGATCCGCTCACGCAGCGACTCTCCCTCGACGAGCGGCATGGTGTAGTACGGCGTGCCGTGCATGTCGCCGGCGGAGTGCACCGGCACGATGTGCGGGTGCTGGAGTCGCGCCGAGAGGAGGATCTCGCGGTGAAAGCGCTGCACGTTGACGCCGGTAAGTCCGGGAGGAAGCACCTTCACCACCACCTGCCGCCCCAGGGCCGTCTCGCGCGCCACGAACACCCTGCTCATCCCGGCGCCGCCAAGCTCCCGCTCGATGACGTACTGGGAGCCGAGGCTCTCCTCGAGTTGTTCGCGAAGGTCGCGCGTGCGGCTGGAGGGGTCAGCGGTCAAGGCACACCATGCGGTAAGCGGTCAGGCGTCGGTGTAAGATGTGCCTTGAACAGGCACCTCCCCTTGAATGCCTGCGTCGGCGCAAAGGGCTTCCTTCAAATCAATACGTGGTGGCCAGCCGCGGCGTTTCGACCGGCCCCGACCCCCGTTGCCGTTAGATACCTCTGAAGCCCGAAAGGTTGGCCTTGGGTCCCATTCAGCGGTCGGGGCGTACCCGGCCCGATCTCTGCGGCAACCACCCCCGAGAGCGGTCAGATTGTCCACCAGCCAGGAGCACCTGCCGACCCCGATACTGGCTATCTCGCCGCCACCTCTTCGACCTTAGGTCTCTAGCACGGAGAAACTCGCATGCCGGGACGAATCGTCACATTTCCCGCCAACGGACGGAGTGCCGAAGGCTACCTCGCCACGCCTCCGTCGGGTGCGGGCGCCGGCGTGCTGGTGCTGCAGGAGTGGTGGGGGCTGGTGGATCACATTATCGACGTCACCAACCGAATGGCGGCGGAGGGCTTCGTGGCGCTGGCGCCGGACCTCTTTCACGGAGAGAAGACCAAAAGCCCCAACGAGGCGGAGAAATTGTTCATGGCCCTCAACATCGGCGAAACGAGTAAGGACCTTCGCGGCGCCGCTGACTATCTGCTGGCAATGGAAGAGGTGAAGCCGAGAAAGCTGGGGGTCATCGGGTTCTGCATGGGAGGTCAGCTCGCACTATACGCGGCGTGCGAGTATCCCGACCGAATATCGGCTGTGGTTGACTTCTACGGCGTTCATCCGAATGTGAAAGCGAAGCTCGATCGGCTCGGCGCTCCGCTGCTCGCGCACTTCGCGACGCGCGACAAGAACGTGCCGGAGGAGCGTGCCCACGCTCTCGTGAAGGGTCTTCGCGACGCCGGCAAAGATGTGGAGGTGCACTTTTACGAGGCGGACCACGCATTCTTCAACGACACGCGTCCGGAGGTACACGAGGCGGATGCGGCGCGGCTTGCGTGGGATCGGACCGTGGATTTCTTCCGCAGGACGCTGGCGTGAGGCGTACTGCGGCGGCGCTTGCCCTGGCAGCGCTTCTCCCGGCTTGCCGCCACGCGGATGACATGCCGGCTACGCCGCCGGCGAACATGGACCTCGAGACGATCGCTACCGGGCTCGTGGTGCCCTGGGATCTTGCTTTCGCCCCTGATGGCCGGATCTTCGTGACGGAGCGCGGCGGCCGCATCCGCGTAATCGAGAATGGCGCCTTGCGTGAGGCGCCCTGGGCCACGGTACCGGTGGAACAGACGGGTGAGGCGGGCCTGATGGGCATCGACCTTGCACCCGACTTCGAGTCGAGCGGCAACGTGCTGGTGGTCGGAACCTTTCGTGTGGGCGGGTCGCTCGTGAACCGGGTGATGCGATACACCGAGCAGGATGGTAGCGGCGCCGCTCCCGAAGTGGTGGTTGACAACATGCCCGGCGGCAGCCTGCACGCCGGCGCGGCGCTCGCCTTCGGCCCCGACGGCATGCTCTACGTCACCACTGGCGACGTACGGCAGCCGCGCAGCGCGCAGGACCCACAGTCACTCGCCGGCAAGGTGCTGCGCTACACGCCGAACGGCGGCATCCCCGCGGACAATCCCACCCCCGGCTCACCGGTGTACGCACTCGGCCTGCGCAATGCGCAGGGACTCGCGTGGACCGGCGACGGCCAGCTCTTCACCTCGGAGCACGGACCCAGCGGCTTCCCCGACGAGAACTTCCGCCGCGACCGGGACGAGCTGAACGCCATTGTCGCTGGCGGCAACTATGGCTGGCCGGAGGTCGCCGGCGCCGGTGGCGCGCCCGACTTCATCGACCCACTCGCGGAGTGGACGCCGGCTATCGCGCCCTCCGGTCTGGCCGTGTACACGGGTGACGACTTCCCGTGGCGTGGCAACCTGTTCGTCGCCGGCCTCCGCGGCCAGCAGCTTCGCCGCGTGGCAGTCACGCCTGACGGCGCGACCACCGGTGGTTGGCGCGCGACCACGCAGGAAGTGATCGTCGACGGACTGGGCCGGCTGCGCGGCGTTGCCATGGGACGCGACGGACATCTGTACTTCACCACCAGCAATCGCGACGGGAGAGGGAGCGCGGCGGCGGAGGATGACCGGGTCGTGCGGCTAGTGGTGCGGGACTGAGCGAGGGAGTTCCATTCCCGCAACGCCGCGCTGGGCAGACGTCCCCTCACCCGCGCCCTTCCTATCGCCACCCTGCTGGCATCTGCGCCACGCTTACACGGACGATGTCCAGCTCGTCGCGCTCCACGTATGCCACTCGGCCGGAGCGGCTGAAGGCGGCCGGGAGACGCTGGCCGGTGATCGTGCCGATGTAGCGGCCTTGTGCCGTGATGATGTCGATCGCCGCCGGCTGGCCGGGCTGATCGCCTGCGCGGGCTATCCATGCGCGACCCCACGGGTCGGTAGTGACGCGCTCGATCACCGGGATTACCTCGGCGAATTCCATGTTCCTGATGCGCTCTTCCTGCTGCTCGCGCGAAGGGCCGGCCGGAGGAGCTCCGCCCCCGCCCCCGCCCACGATCATGACGCGCATTCCGCCACCCCGGGCGAGCATGTCGAGCTGTCGCTGGCGTTCGCGCTCCTTGTCGCGCTCGGTTACTCGCCGCGGCTGCATTGCGCGGCGAATGGTGCGCAGGTGATCGCCCGTTGGGCTGAAGATTCGTACCTCGTATCCGGCCGAGCTTGCGACGGCGAGCCCACCGTCGGAGAGAATGCCCAGTGAGGTTTGCGGCGCGAAGGCGCGGGGAGCGGGCATGCGGAAGGTGACCTGACTTCCGCCGGCACGCTGGGTCATCTCGACCTGACGCGCACCGTCGGACGATGGGATGTCGACCAGCGACGCCGGTTCGGTGCGCTCGCGCAGCTGCTGCCAGAGGACGCGCGTGATGTTCATGTCCGGCGGCGTCGCCATGTTCGCAGGATCGAAACCCGGGCTCCCGATCACAAGAACGCCCGCCACCGGGTGGGGCTGGAGCGGCCTCGCTCCGATGATCCTGCTTCGTTCCATCGGAAGCGTGAACAGGAACGTGCCATCGCGCTCAAAGATACTGATGTTGCTGTTGCCGACATCCTGAACCACTACCTTCCCATCCGCGCTGGTCGTGACGCCGGTTGGCATGTTCAACTCGCCTGGGCCGTTGCCCCGCCGCCCGATCTGCCGGACGAAGCGGCCATCTCGGTCGAAAACGACTACTCGATGGTTGCCGGTGTCCAGAATGTAGAGGTTCTCGTCCGAATCGAAGGCGAGCTGCGGAATGGACGTGAACTGTTCCTCCGGCCGCCCTTCATCAAC
This sequence comes from uncultured Gemmatimonadaceae bacterium, assembly GCA_964636485.1. Classification (GTDB taxonomy): domain Bacteria; phylum Gemmatimonadota; class Gemmatimonadetes; order Gemmatimonadales; family Gemmatimonadaceae; genus CAYXRS01. The sequence goes on along the minus strand of CAZWSO010000009.1, from coordinate 21,032 downwards.
CCCAACGGTGTAGAGCGTCCGCGGGGCGCCAGACAACGTTCTGTCGGAAGTGGGGAGGTCGACCACCTGCTGTGCGGCGATGGATGCCGCGGAAAGAGCGACCAGAAGGGTCGCGCCCACGGGCGCTAGTCGGATGCACATGGTTTTTTCTTGTGGTTGGGTTCATGGCTGCAGCGTGCCATTTGGGAGGCTGCTCGTGAATTGTATGTAGCCGAGGGGCGGCTGAGGGTTGCCTCTCGGCGAGGGCCGTGAGTCGCACGACTCGTTACTACCCTCGCGCTCCACCATGCCGGGCCGTATTCTCCGCGTGACCGGCAGCACTGAGGAGGTGGCAAAGTGGAACTGCTCGTGATCCGCCACGCACTGGCCGGCGATCCGGCGGAGTTCGCGAAGACCGGACAGGACGATGACGTCCGGCCTATCACCAAGGAAGGGCGGAAGCGGATGCGGGTGGGTGCCACAGGCCTGCACCGCGTGGTGGCGGGGATCGATGTGCTCGCCACCAGTCCACTGGTGCGCGCACGGGAAACCGCCGAGATCGTGGCCGCCGAGTTCGACGTCCCCGAGATCACAGAGATCAGCGCGCTGCGCCCGGAGGCACGGCACTCGGCCTTTCTCGCCTGGCTGCGTGGCGTGGGTGCGGCGGGAACCGTCGCCATCGTCGGTCACCGACCACACCTCAACGAATTGGTCGGCTGGCTGCTGACGGGCAGCCCCGATCCGATCGTGACCATAAAGAAGGGCGCGGCGGTGATGCTCGAGTTCGGCGAGCGCGCGCGGGGACGTCCGCGAGCCGGTGTCGCCTCCCTCCTCTGGTCGCTCACCCCCGCGCAACTGCGGAGACTTGGCGGGTGATCCAGCCGTCGGACATCGATGACCTGCTCGACCTTCCCACTCGCCGCGCCGCCCGGCTTGTCGCGCTCCTGCAGCTCCAGCGCATAGCGGAGACGCATGCAAGGTTGAGCGATCCGGAGGATCTGGAGGCGCTGCACGACTTCCGGGTTGCCATCCGACGACTGCGGAGCTGGATGCGTGCCTTCCGTCCCTGGCTCGAGGAGAGTGTACCACGGAAGCTGCGGCGGCGACTGCGCGACCTCTCCGCCGCAACGAGCGTCAGCCGCGATGCCGAGGTGCACATCGCCTGGATAGCGGAGCAGCGCCCCAGGCTGACTCCGCGGCAGCGCACGGGCGCGGCATGGCTACAGGAGCGCCTCGCGTCGGCCAAGCTACAGTCCGATGCCGAGCTCGAGCAGAAAGTTGCCGCTCGGTTCTCCCGCATTCACGTCGGCCTCGAGTGCGCGCTGGGCGAGTACACCATGCGGGTGAACCTGTACGAGGGCCCGCGCGATCTCCGCTTCTCTCGTGCCGTTGCTCGCCTCATGCGTGAGCACGCCGCGGAGCTGCGAGACCGGCTTGAACGTGTCCACAGCGGCGATCACGCCCGCGAAGCGCACCGGGCAAGGATAGCCGGGAAGTGGCTTCGCTACTTACTGGAGCCGATCACGGGTCACGCGTCTGCCGCCGGAGCCCTGGTGGAGCGACTCAAGGAGCTGCAGGACGCATTGGGTGACGTGAATGACGCGCACGTTTTCGCCGGTGAGCTGACGGCGGCGCTCGAGGATAGCGCATCGGAGCACGCACGCGTGCTGTCGCGCAGCGTGCTCACAGGAAAGGAGAAGGGCGGAGAGCTGCGCCGCGCGCGCCGGCGCGATCCACGGCCGGGTCTGGTCGCGCTCGCGCGGCTTCTGCGCGAGCGTGGCGCGGCGACATTCGCTCGCGTGGAGCGTGAGTGGCTCGGCGACGCCTCCGGACCATTCTTCACTGATGTCGAGGCGCTTGCGGCAGAGCTGGAACGGCGCCCCGCCGCCGGCGTCGAGATCGAGCGAAAGTATCTCCTCTCCGGCCTTCCGCCACGATCGAAAACGGGTGCTGTCGCCGAGATCCGCCAGGGCTATCTGCCGGGACGCCGGCTGGTGGAGCGCCTGCGCCACGTGCGCGACGACAGCGGCGACCGCTGGGTGCGCACCGTGAAGGGCGGCATCGGCCTGACGCGGCTCGAGGTGGAGGAGGAGACCACCGAGCCCGTGTTCACGAGGATGTGGCCGCTGACCAGGGGCCGGCGGCTGACCAAACGGCGCTACACTATCTCCGACGGTGGTCATACGTGGGAGATCGACGAGTTCACCGACCGCGACCTCGTGCTGGCCGAGGTGGAGCTCCCCGATCCCGATGCCCCGGTGGAGATTCCCGCCTGGCTCGCGCGTCACGTCGTGCGCGAGGTGACGGGGGAGCGGGAGTACGCCAACGTGACGCTGGCGAGGTAAACGCCAACGGTCAGGTGCCGACGGACAGGAGAGTTCCCCGATTCTCTCCAGGCGCGCCAGTCCGTAGCGCGCGAGTCGGTTCCGTCAAGAGCCCGTTGGCCCCTGATCCCCGGCCCCCGTTCCCTGCCTTTCAGATTCCACCAACATCGCCGCCACCTCCACCGCGTTCGTCGTCCCGTAGTTCGCATAGCAGTTGTTGAAGACGACGTGTACGCGATCGGCGTGGGCGGCGGTGTCGAGGATTGGCGGGATCCATGAGGCGAGCTCGGTACGGTCGTACAGATAGCGGTATCGCTCGCTCACGGGATGCACGGCTTTCTCCCACGTGTCCGCCTTGCGGCCGTGGAGACGGAAGATGGCCAGCTGGGGCGCGGTGATTGCCACCACTGGCGGAACGCTGCTCTTCATCCCTTGCGGCTCGTCCACCATCACGTAGGTGAGGGCGTGCTTCCCGAGGAGCCGGAGCGTGCGCTCTCGCAGCCGGGGAGCCAGCCATCCCTCCTGCCGGAACTCCACCGCGAGCGTGTGTGACGGCAGCCGGCCGCGGGCGCGCTCCAATTCGTCCGCACTCGCGCGCGACGGGATGAACCACCTGGGATACTGAAGCAGCACGGCGCCCAGCTTGTTGGCTGCCCGCAGCGGCTCGAGTGCGTTGGCGAACATGTTCCAAACTTCGTCCAGTACGTCGCTGGGCAGATCCTTCGCGTAAAGGCGCTCGGCCGCCGCAAGACGGGAGGGGAGCGTCGAGCGGATTTCCGGCGGCAGGCGCTTCACCTCCGTAGGATGCCCCGTCATGAGCGCGTGGGCCTTGACGTTGAACGTGAAGTCGTCGGGCGTGCGCTCCACCCACAGCTCCGTCATGCGCCGCGCCGGAAGCGCGTAGTAGGTGGCGTCCACCTCCACAATCGGAAACAGTGACGAGTAATACCGCAGCCGTGCTTCGGGAGTGGTCGCGTCATTTGGGTAGAAGACGCCGGGCGCGGTGATCGTCGGATCGGTCCAGCTTGCGGTACCTATGGCGATCTCTCCGCGGCGCTGCGGCCGGACCAGTGCGGGCACCGGCGCGCGCGCTGCGGCAGCACGTTCACTGGCCAGGCCGACGCCGGGATCGTGATGGGTGGTCGCGATGGCGCTCTCCGGGTTCGTCATGACGTGAGTATGCAGTGTTCACCCTGTCACCGTGAAGGTTCAATGCATGTGCGCCGCACATCACGCAAGAAGTGCACTCCACCACGGCAGCACCTGCGCTCACGATGACATGGCCCGCGCCCCCGTCATCCAGGCCCTCGCGCCGCATGTCTCCCGCATCACGGTGACACACGACTGCCGCTGCTCGTCGCTCAGTCGTACGGATCCGGGTTCGGGTGACCCGGGCCGGTGAACCGGAGGACGCGGAAAAGTCTCGGCTCAGCGGGATCCGAATGGCGATCCAGAACTCCGACTTCCGATCATGCGCACCCACATCAATTCCCCGGAGATCCTCGAGCTGCGCGATGGCATCTCGACACAGCGCGTCACCTGCGCTGTGATGCTCGTGCTGGGGCTCACCCTGTTCGGCATGCAGTTCCTGCCTGATGCGGAGCCCTCGCTCGTCGCGTACGTGCTGGGAGCCGTGATGGCGATCTCCGGAGCGGCTGGCATCGCGCTTTTCAGGTCCGCGCGCCTGCGTGTGGACATGACGAGCGGCCATGTCGTGATCGGCAGCGAGAGAATGCTCGGCCGGCGTGCACGGCAGCTGCCGGTGGGAGAGATTGTCGACATCACCGTCGAGGAAAGCATCGATGCCGACGGAGATGGGGCCTTTCGGGTGACGTTCGTCCTTCGCGACGGCAGGCGCTTCCCGCTCACGTCCGGCTACTCTCCGCATCACACACGCGCCGTCGCCCTGGCCGAACTGATCCGAGCGCAGGTATTGGCGCAGCCGGCTGCTCCAGCCCTTCCTTTACCGCTTCCGCGCGGGCGCGTGCCCACGGCAAAAGCGCTGCGACTGGAGCGGTACCTGATCGTGGTCATGCTGCTGGTTGCCGCGGTGTTCGTGGCCGCCGGCGTTCACCTCGCCTCGGAGGAGCAGCGCTCACTGCGGCAGTTCAGTCTGGTTACCGTGACTGTGGAAGGCGTGCGCGTGGAATCGCGGCTCGGTGACAATGGTGAGACGATGCGCCGCGCATCGGTTACGTACAGCTATCAGGTGGAGGGCATTAGCTACAGGAGCGATCGCGTGACACCGCTGGACGAGTGGCGCCAGGGTGGGTGGGCAAGCGAGATAGCGCAGCGGTTCACGCCAGGCCGTCAATACGAAGGCTACTACGACCCACGCGACCCGTCCCAGGCCTACCTTCTGCGGCGCCGCAACGCGGTGCCGCTCGTTCTCATCGCCATCCCCCTCTTCGGCGTGCTCGCCCTGTCGTCCGCTGGTCTGCAGCCCCCGCTCAGATTGGCAGGCAGGACGGCGCCGTAGTCCCCACCTTGCCAGATCCTGCGCGGCCCTCACATTGCGGTAGGAGGGTCGCCATGGGCAGAGTCTTGATCTTCGCGCTCGTGTTCGGCGCCTGTGCTCCCGCCACGATCTCGTCGCCGCCGAGCCTGCCTTCGCCTGGATCCGGCGCCGCCATGGACTCCGTGGATGCGCGTCGCGTGGAGCGCGGCGCTCGCAGCGCACAGCAGCGCTTCGAGAGCATCCGCTGGTCCACGCTCGAGTTCGGTTGGAGCCGCGAGGTCCAGTACTGTCACGAGCGCATCGGTCGGTACTGTCTCTGGTACAGCGATGACGACAGCTCCTGGGAGACGCCCGAGGAGAACGCCCGCGTGACGTCGGAGCGCGAGCGGCTGGTGGAGTGGCTCCGGGCCACCGTTCTCGTGTCGCCGCGCGACGAGTGGGCGCGTGGCCAGCTCGTGCGCTACCTGATCGAGAAGGGGGAGACGGAGGAAGCGATCGCGATTTCGCGCGAGTGCGCCGAGGAACAGTGGTGGTGTGCAGCGCTGTCGGGGTACACGCTCCACACCGCCGGCCGGTTCGTTGACGCGGAGCGCGAATTCGAGCGCGCGCTCGCGGCGATGCCCGCGCGCGAGCGCCGGCGCTGGACCGAGCTGACGCCGCTGCTCGCCGGCGGTGATGCGCGCGCTTACCGCAGGTTGAGCGACGCGCAGCGGGATTCGGTGGAGCGTCGCTTCTGGTGGCTCGCCAACCCCCTCTATATGGTGCCCGGCAACGAGCGGCTCTCGGAGCATCTATCGCGAAGCGTGATCGAGCGCATCTACGGGGAATCGCGCCGCCTCGATCAGGTGAGTTGGGGCGACGACAATCGCGAGATCGTGCTGCGCTTTGGTGCGCCACGCGGGTGGCAACGCATCCGCCCCGCGGGCGGTGATCCGCTGGCCGGGCGCGCCATCGTCACGCACTACGAGTCGCACGGCCGCGAGTTCTCGCCATCGTTCGAGATGATGAGGGCACCGGAGGCGATCGCCCCGGATGGGTGGAAGGTGAACGTGCCGCGCGCCCGCACACAGTACCGGCCAGGGTACGCGACACTCTTCGCCGACCTGGCCAGCCAGGTGGCGGTGTTCCGCCGCGGCGACAGCGCACTCGTGGTTGCTGCGTACGAGCTGCCGGCGGACAGCGTGGCCGCGTCGGAGCCGGTGCGCGCCGCGATGGTCCGTGCCACTCATGAGCGCGCGCCGCCGCGAATCGCCGAGTCGCGGCAGACCGGTCGCCATGGCGTGATGCACGCCATGATGCCAGCGCCCGATGCCCTCATCAGCGTGGAGGTGCTGGCTGCCGGGAGCGGCCGGGCGGCCCGCAGCCGCCACGGGCTCCTCAGCGCGGACATCGCCAGGCGAGGCTTCGGGATGTCGGACGTGCTGCTGCTGGAGCCCGGTGGCGCGCCGCCCGAGTCGCTGGCCGACGCCATGCGCCGTGTACGCGGCTCCCTCCGCGCCAGCGCGGATGCGCCGGTGATGCTCTACTGGGAACTCTATGATTTGACGGAGCTCGGTGAGGACATCACGTTCGAAATCTCGCTGCGCGAGCAGCGCGAACGCGGCTTCGTCGCCCGAACGCTGGGAATCGGCCGCTCTCCCGCCGCCGTCGACATGCGCTGGCGCGAGCACGTGCGCGGCCCCCTTGCCCCCCGCGGTGTTGAGATACGCCTCGGCGACCTTCCACCCGGGACTTACACCCTCGAGGTCGTCGCCTCACGCCGAGGCGAGGGCCGCGCGCGAGCGGTGCGGACCATCGGCGTCTCGAGGTGATTACACGAGGAAGGACCGATAACGATCGACCCGCTCTCGGCGACCGGCGCGCCCCGATCGCGATCTGTGCACGCGAGTTCCGACCGATGCCTTGCGCCTGGGCGTTTCGTGGACGATATCGGAAATGAGCCGGGAGCCGGTCGCGGCTCCTGCCGCTGACTTGAGGAGGGGACATGAAGAAGTTGGCCCTCACGGGCGTGCTGGTGTTGGTCGTGCTGGCGCTGGTGGCGGGCGGTGCGCGGGTCGTCAGCCACGCCTCGGAGTCGCAGGATGCCATCTTTGCGTTCGTGGATGTCACCGTGATTCCAATGGACCGCGAGCGTGTCATCCCGCGCCAGACTGTTGTCGTGCGCGGGGGAAGAATCACGCGCATCGGTCCGGTCGGAAGTACGCGGCCGCCGCGCGAGGCGACGATTATTGACGGCCGCGGGCGTTTCCTCATGCCCGGACTGGCGGAGATGCACGCGCACATCCCGCCTGCGCAGGCCGGCGACGAGACGATTGAGCGAACCCTCTTCCTCTATCTCTCCAACGGCATCACCACCGTCCGTGGGATGCTCGGTCAGCCCGCCCATCTGCAGTGGCGCGAGCGCGCGAACAGCGGCGCGATTCTCTCGCCTCGCATCTACACATCCGGGCCGTCCATAAACGGAAACAGCGTGCAGACGCCGGACTCCGCGCGTCGGGCGGTCATCCACCAGAAGCAGGCGGGGTACGACTTCCTGAAGCTGCACCCCGGAGTGACGCGCGAGGTGTTCGACGCCCTGGCCGCGACCGCGGCGCGCGAGCGGATTCCATTCGCCGGACATGTCTCCACCGGTGTCGGACTGCAGCGCACGCTGGAGGTGAGGCAGGCCAGCATCGATCACCTCGACGGCTACATGGAGGCGCTCGTGCCCGACGGCGCTCCGGTGGATCCGCGGCAATCCCAGTTCTTCGGCTTCAACCTTGTCGACCATGTGGACGAGTCACGTATCCCGCAGCTCGCCCGCGCAACGCGCGACGCGGGTGTGTGGAACGTGCCGACCCAGAGCCTGTTCGTGGACTTCGCGTCGACCGAGGATCCGCAGCAGCTTGCCCGGCGCGCCGAGCTGCGATATATGCCTGAGCAAACCGTCACCCAGTGGGTCAACGCGGTAACCAACTTCCGCAACAGCCCGAACTATTCGATCGAGAGAGCGCGCCGCTTCATGGAGGTGCGACGGCGCCTGATTCGCGAGCTCCACGAGGCCGGTGCGCCACTCCTGCTCGGCTCCGACGCTCCGCAGGTATTCAATGTGCCCGGCTTTGCCATCCATCAGGAGCTCCAGTCTATCGTCCAGGCCGGACTGTCGCCGTACGCTGCGCTGGAGAGCGGCACGCGCAACGTCGCGCGCTTCTTCGGCACCGAGCGTGAGGCGGGAACGGTGGCGGCCGGCAAGCGCGCCGATCTCATCCTCCTGGAGGCCAATCCACTTCAGGACGTGAGCAACGTGGCCCGTCTCGCTGGCGTGATGATCGGCGGACGGTGGCTCTCGCGAGCGGAGATCGATCGCCGGCTGGAGGAGATCGCGCGATAGCTCCGGCGAGCGGAGCGAAGCTGACTGACGCTGGGATATCCGAACACCGTAACCCCCGAACCCCGAACCCGAACCCCGACCTTCATGCCCGACCTCAAACGGCCCCTGCGGCGCTCGCGGGACAATCGGATGGTCGCTGGCGTAGTTGCCGGCGTCGCCGACTACTTCGGCATTGACGTGACGCTGGCGCGTGTCGGCTACGTGGTTCTGTCGCTGATCTCCGCCGCCTTCCCGGGGCTGTTCGCATACCTGATCCTGTGGCTCGTCATCCCGGAGGGTGAGCCGCCGTCGTACTGAATGGCTGGCCCCCCCCGGCCGTGCTCTGGGCCGCCCCTCGCGAGAGAGCGCCGTTTGGAGCTATGGTAGTGGAGACCGCAAGTCGAGCCACCTCCACCGGACCACCTTATGCCATCCCGCTCCGCTCTCGCGCTCCTGCTTGCACTCACCGTCCTGCTGGCGCCGCCGGCCGAGACGCAGGAGCAGGCCCAGACCCAGTCCGAGGCTCCTGACTACCGCGGCATGGTGCTCGCCCAGCTCGATGGCGCGGCGCGTGCCGTGCAACAGCATGGCTTCGCACCTGACCAGACCGCCGTCTCGCGCGAACAGGTGATCGGCATGCTTCCCGGCGACTCCTCGGCGATGTACGAGGTGAACCTGACCGAAGGGGCGACCTATCTCATCACGGGGGCCTGTGATCAGGATTGCGGCGACCTGGACCTTGGCCTCTACCTGGACGGCTCCATCGTGGTTCAGGACATCGAGGACGATGACGTACCGACGCTCGAGTTCACTGCGTCGCGGAGCGGGTCCTACATGCTCGACGTGAGAATGGTGGCATGCGAGACCAACCTGTGCTTTTTCGGTTTCCGCGTGCTCCGGAAGCAGTGACGGTTTTCCCGCGGGCGCGCAACGGTCCGGGGTCGCATCCGACCGCTTCCGCCGTGCACAACACATTGCTTCGGGGAAGGCCATGCCACGATACAGCTGCGCGCCACTATCTCTCGGTCGCGGCGCGATGCCCCTTCTTTTCGCGCTGACGGTTGCGACAGCGTGCGGACCACGCACCGCCCCCGAGCCCGTCGCACCGGTTGTCGACACCGCTGCTGCGGCGGCGAATACGGTACGCCCGGCCGGGGTGGCGGAGTTCGACTTCATGTTCACACGGGGAGAGGCGCGGCTGGCCGGCACACTCACCATTCCAGAGGCGACGGTAGGACGCGTGCCTGTCGCGCTCATCGTGGCTGGCTCCGGTCCGACCGACCGCGACGGCAACAACCCGCCAGTGCTGCACACGAACATGTATGCACAGCTCGCCTGGGGGCTTGCACGCCACGGAATCGCGTCGGTGCGCTATGACAAACGCGGGCTTGGCGGCAGTGCCATGCCTCTCGATCCCTATCACCTGACCACTGACGACTTCATGGAGGATGTGATCGCGGGAGCGCAGGCGCTGGCGGAGGAGGCGCGCTTTTCGAGGGTCTTTCTGATCGGGCACAGCGAGGGCGCCCAGCTCGCGCTCCAGGCCGTGAACCGCGGCGCTCCGGCGGCGGGCGTCATCATGATTGGCGGGGTGGGCCGTCCGCTCCCTGTGGTCATTCGGGAGCAGGTGGCGCGCATGCTCGATGAGCGGGCGTTGGTGCAGTTCGACTCCGCGCTCGCCCGCTATCTGCGCGGTGAGCCACCTGGTGACGTGTCACCGGCCATCCGCCCGATCTTCCTTCCGCAGAATCAGCGCTTTCTTCGCAGCATGGCCGAGTACGACGCGTCCGCCGAGCTGGCGCGTGCCGCCGTGCCTGTGATGATCGTGCATGGCGGCCGCGACCTTCAGGTGGCCAACGCCGACGCGGAGGCTCTCATCGCCGCACGCCCGGGTGCGGAGGCACTCATCCTCCCCGAGGCCAATCACACCCTCAAGCGCACCACCGAGACAACGCCCGTGGGCCAACTCCCAACGTACCGCGATCCCACGCTGCCGCTGGATCCGTTACTGGTGCCCCGCCTCGTTGCTTGGATGACGAAGGTGGGTGTGGGGGGCGGTGCCAGTGAAGGGAGAAGAGCGGGCGATCAGCTACCCGCTCTTTAGTCGGCCGCGAGCCAACTGCGCACGGCGTCCTGGCTGAGGCCCGTCCACTACCTGGCGATCCAATAAGTCGCCTTCACCGCGAATACGTTCTCCGGCTTGGCGGAGAAGATCGCGCCGTAGTCGCGACCGAGGTCGAAGTTGCCAAACGGCTCGATACCGACGCGGCGCTGCTGCCAGACGAAGAAGAGCGTCGAGCCCGGCCGGTACTCCCAGCGCAGCACGGCGTTGCCCCTCAGCGAGCGAAAGTTGAAATCCGGATCACCGAAGACGAGCGAGTTCCCGGTGCTGGGGTCGGCGTCGGGATCGATGCTGACGACGCCACCCTCGCGCTGGATCGAGCCGACGTCTCGGCCGTAGACGTTGAAGTCGTATGTGCGTGGGGCGGCCAGCTCCTTGAACTCGGCGAACTCGCCGGAAGCCACCAGAGGCTGGAGGTACACCTGCAGCGAGAGGCGCGGGTTGAACGTCCAGTCCAGACGCGTGACGAGTGCGAGCTGCCGCTGATCCAGCTCGGCGAATACGTACCGGCCGAGGTAGGTATCGGTGAGCGCGGGATCGAAGGAGCTCAGCACGTACTGCGCAGGGGAATGCGTTGCGGTGAAGTTCGGCTCCAGCGCCAGCCGTATGGTGGGGCTGGGCTGATAGCTGAAGGAGGCTCCCGCGTTCACGCGCCAGTGCCCCGCTTCATCCCGTCCAAGCCCGTTGTAAAAGAAGCTCTGCACTCTGCCGCGGGGATCGCTGCCGACGCTTACCCAGCTCTCGTACGCGCGTGGCTGGAGGGTGAGCGGTCCGCCACGGGTGAGCCGGTCGCTGTACGCCTCGTCGCTGAGAAAGAGATTGACGTTAACCCGCCAGAAGCTCCGGAGCTGCGCTTCGAGAATGGCACCGTACCCTTCATTGATGCGGTCGCCATCCCGGTTCCACCCCTGGTTCGCAAGGAGCGCCACCACGTGGTATCGCGTGAGGCGTCCCGGCTGCGTTTCCTGCCTGCCGACGATCGTCGAAATCGTGCGGCGATCGGCCTGCGTCTGAAAGCCGACGTCGTTCGCCTCGAAGCCCGGGCTCGTTTCCTGAAGGGCCACGCTGCCGATCCACCTGCCAGATGTGCGGCTGAGCGCAGCATGGGCATAATGGCCGCTCAGCGTGGTCCGGCCAGGATCGAACTCGAAGCTGCGCGCGTCGGGGCGCTGGTAGTAGCGAGCACTCGAGCGCTGCGTGAGCGCCATGGCGCCGGTACTCCCCCCCACACGCGAGGCGGCGACCGCCGCGTCGAGCGCCCAGCGACGGTTGTCCCAGGAGTGGTTCAGATCCACGCCCCCGATGTACGACTCGCGGCGCAGCGTCATCCGCAGCACGTCATCACCCAGATCGCGGTTCACCGCCGAGGCATAGCCGCCGATCACGGTGTTACCGCCGGCCAATTCGCGCCGTACACGGCCCACCAGGTAGTTCGTCAGGGGCTCTACCGGTGCCGACTGTCGGACATCTTCACCATCTATGAAGTCGGCCGACTCGCGCAGCGTGAGCGCTTCCATGACGCCCAGGGACCATCCGCCATCCGTTCGGCCGGTGAGCTTGCTGGCGAAGGCTATGGTGGATTGGTCGGGCGCATCCACGTGCTGCACGCCAGCACCACCAATCGAGCGCTGAGGGGGACGGCCGATGCGGCGTGAGAAGAACAGCGTGGGTCGGCTGGACGAGCTGTATGTGCGCAGGGTCCCGAAGCTGAAAAGCTGCTGCCCTTCCACGAAGAAGGGGCGGCGCTCCGGAAAGAACGTCTCGAAGGCGGTTAGATTCACGACCGCCGGGTCCACCTCCACCTGGCCGAAGTCGGGATTTACCGTCGCGTTGAGAGTGAGACTGGAGGTGACTCGATAGCGCAGATCGATGCCGGCGCTGGTGAACAGGTCGCGGCCGCGGCGGAAAGGATTGTCATCGGCCACGGCCATGTGCTCGCCACGAGCCGTAACGTACGGGAGCAGCTCCAGTCTGCCTGGCGACGGGAGATCCTCCAGTCCGTGCAAGTGCCCGTAGCGCGGCGGCCCCTGCGTCTCCGTCTTCGGCGTGTAGGCGAACACGACCCGCTCCTGATCGTTCCAGCGGAATCTCTCGATCTGCATTCCCCAAACGCCATCTCCATCGCGCGTGTACGGAATCTGGGACAGCGGGATTCTGATCTCGGCCGTCCAGCCGAGGGAGTCGGTGGCGACGGCCGCCTCCCACACGGCGTCCCAGGACAGATCCAGGTTTCCGCGCTCGTTCACCACTGCATCGCGCACCGCGCCGCCGGCGGTGACGCGGAAGTAGTAGGCGGTGAGATGGTCATGGCGCGAGTCGAGGAAGATGCCGATCACATCGCCATCGACCGACTCGTCGCGCCTTGCCAGCCGGGCGCGGATGCGCGATGGATCGCGCTCGTACATCCGGGCGCCAATGTAGAGTGCGTTGTCGCCGATCAGGATGCGGACCTCGGTGCGCTCCGTTGCCGGCGCACCCTCGTCGGGATCCATCTGCGTGAACTGCGTGATCGGCTCAGCCGCACCCCATCCTTCCTCGTCCAGCTGCCCATCGATGCGGATCGATCCCTTCAGCGGTGCTGCGCGCGCCACGGGCGCATTGGCGCCGTGCTGACTCGCACGCCGTTCGGGCGTGGCCTGCTGAGCGTGCCCCCTCGGCGGGTCCGCGCCCAAGGCGGCGGCCGCGATCAGTCCGATTCCAACAAACCCGCGCAATGCAATACCCCGTGTCTCGTCGAGCCTAACATTACAGGGGAGGCTCGGCGGATGTTTCAAAGCGTGGCCGGAACTTTACGATGGGTTGGGGGGCTTTGAGCTGGGGAGGCTGGCGGCTCGTTTTTCTCTCACTCGCCACGAAACTGCTGACAGCAAACAGCTGCTAAGCTCTTGAGCTGCCAGCAGTTTCCTGTGGTGGCAAGGTTGAACTGCGAGCTGACAGCTGCCGGCTGACTGGCTAGCTGCCGGCTGCCTGGCTCGTAGCCGCCAGCCGTTCTCATGTGGGGCGAGGGAGGCGCTGCGAGCCGCCTGCCTCGTAGCTGCTGGCTGCTCCAATCAGGGGGCGGGGAGAGAAACGGCGAGCAGGGAGCATCCGCGGCTGTTCGATGCTTGCTGCCGGGGCCCTTGACGTGCGGGCTGCCAATACGTATTAACTAATACGTATGGGCAAACCAGCCAAGCGGATCACCACACGCGACGTCGCCCTCCTCGCCGGCGTCTCACAGCCTACCGTATCACTCGTGCTCAGCGGGAATCCCCGCGCGCGCGTGGCCAAGAAGACGCGCGAACGAGTGCTTCATGCCGCTCGCGAGCTCGGTTACCAGCCAAACCTCCTCGCCCGCGGGCTCGTGAGTCGGCGCTCATATGCGCTCGGCATCATCGTTCCCGATCTCGACAACCCGTTCTTTACCGAAGTCGTCTCAGGCGCCGAGCGGGTGGCGGCCGAGGAGGGGTACGCCGTGCTGCTGTGCGACGCGCGGCGCACGCCTATCGATCGCCATTTGCGCACTCTCACCGCACGGCAGGTGGACGGTATCATCCTCGATGCGACCGCCGCAGCGGCCCTCGCCCAGGACGAGCGGCTGCTGGGGCAGAACGTCGTGCTCGTGGACGAGCCGCCCGGCCGCTGGCCGGGTGTCGCTACGGACGCGCCCGAAGCCGGACGGGTCGCCGCCGCTCACCTCTTGGGGCTCGGCCACCGGCGGCTCGCCTTCATCGGTCCGGCAACCGACAGCTATGGCTTCCGCATGCGCGAGCGCGGGTTCACCGCGGCGCTGCGTAAGGCGGGTGTACCACTCGATTCCGCACGGCTGAGACGGACCAACGCTTCCGTGGCCGGCGGGATCTCGGCGATGCGCGAGCTGCTCGCGCTCCCGGACCCGCCCACGGCCGTCTTCTGCGCCAACGATCTCATCGCTATCGGGGCACTCAAGGCATGCCTCATCGCGGGCGTCCGCGTGCCGGACCAGCTCTCAATCGTCGGATGCGACGACATCGAGATGGCCCAGATTGTCACTCCTGAGCTCACCACGGTAATGGTTCCCGCGCGAGGGCTCGGCGCGCGTGCCGCGCGGCTCCTGCTCGAGCGCCTGGCCGGTGGCGCGGCCCGGCAGAGGCAGGGCACGGCCAAGCCGCTCCCCGTTCAGCTCGTCGTGCGCGGCACCACCGCCCACGCGCCGGAGCGACGCTGATGCGACACGCCACCATCACCGGCACGGGCGCGCACGTTCCCGAGCGCGTCATCACGAACGCCGAGCTTTCCCGCAACCTCGGCGAGGACATCGACGGCTTCGTGTCGAACGTGCTCGGCATTCATGAGCGGCGCGTCTGCTCGCCAGAGGAGAGCACCTCCGACCTCGCTCTCGAGGCATCGCGCAACGCACTGGCAGCGGCGCGGCTGCGGCCGTCCGACCTGGACCTGATCATCCTCGCAACCGACACGCCGGACTACATCTCCCCAGCTACCTCCTCGGTGCTTCAGGGAGAGCTTGGCGCCGAGCGCGCGGGCACCTTCGACCTCAACTGCGGCTGTGCCGGCTTCGTCACCGCCCTGGATGCCGCCTGGAAGTACATCCGCGCTGACGAACGCTACGAACGCGTACTCGTCGTCGGCGCGTACGCGATGTCGAAGTTCATAGACTACGCCGACAAGAAGACATCCACGATCTTCGCAGATGGTGCGGGGGCGGTGGTGCTCGAGCTCGCCGACGAACCTGGCATCCTCGCATCCGAGCTCTATGCCGACGGACGCCTCGCGCCCGGGATGGGGGTCTTCGCGGGCGGCACCGCCGAGCCGATCACCGAGGCGGTGCTGCGCGAGGGGCGTCGAAACCGCCTGCGGTTCGAGAAGAAGTATCCCCCCGAGATCAATGAAGAAGGCTGGCCCCGTATCGTGCGCTCGGTGCTCTCGCGCATCGATGAGGGGAAGGAGCCAGGTGACGTATCGCTCTGGCTTTGGACGCAGGTGAACCTCTCCACCATACGTGCGGTGATGGAGCGTCTTGGCGAGCCTATGGGGAAGACGCACACGATCATGCATGCGTGGGGGTACACCGGCGCCGCCTGTCTTCCCATGGCGTTGCATGATGCGGTGCGCGCGGATCGGTTGCGTGCTGGCGATCTGGTGATGCTCACCGGATCGGGAGCGGGACTGGCCATGGGTAGCGTGGCGTTGCGCTGGCAGCCAACCCCGTCGCGAGCCATCCCCAGCACGGGCGCGGCGGTGTCGAGCGATCTTGATCCATCGGGCACTCCGCGATGAACGCCGGCACCGCTCCCGCTCTCTTCTTCGCACGCGCCGCCGAGCTTGGCGATGACGAGGCGCTCCGTCAGTTTGACGGCCCGCGCG
This sequence comes from uncultured Gemmatimonadaceae bacterium, assembly GCA_964636485.1. Classification (GTDB taxonomy): domain Bacteria; phylum Gemmatimonadota; class Gemmatimonadetes; order Gemmatimonadales; family Gemmatimonadaceae; genus CAYXRS01. The sequence goes on along the minus strand of CAZWSO010000009.1, from coordinate 5,457 downwards.
CCGGTGAGAGGCTGAGCTGGCGGGATTGGGCGGACGCATCTCGGCACTTCGCCGCGGCGCTCGTGGCCGCCGGTCACGCCCCCGGCGAGATCGCAGCGATTTTCGCTGGCAACCGTGCGCTCTGGCCGATTGCCGACATCGGCGTCATGAGCGCCGGCCTCATCGCCACTGGTTTGTATCCCACGAGCGCGCCGGCGCAGGTTCGGCAGCTTCTCACGGACAGCCGGGCGACGGTGGCCGTGGTGGATACGGCCGAGCGTCTCTCGATCGTGCTGTCGCAGCGCGATGCGCTGCCGATGGTGCGCACGATCATCGCGCAGGACGTCCAGGGGCCGGCTCCCGCTGGCGTGATCACGTGGGACGAGTGGCTCGAGCGAGGTGCAGCGGTCATCGCCGCCGGTAGTGTGGACGCGGAGCTGGCACACCGGCTCACCGCGCTGCACCCCGATGACACCGCCGCGCTGATCTACACCTCCGGGTCCACAGGCGAACCCAAGGGCGCGTGCATCTCGCACCGTTATCTGATCGCGTCGGCGGAGTCCATTCGCGACACGCTCGATCTTCGGGCCGGAGACACGACGATCTCCTATCTCCCATTCTGTCACGCAGGTGAGCGCGTGTTCGGCCTGTACACGCGGGTACTGTGCGGAATACCGGCGGTGCTGGTGGAGGACCACCGGCTGATCTGGGATGCCGCACGCTCAACGGCGCCGACTCTTTTTGGTGGGCTGCCGCACTTCTACGAGAAGGTGTACGCCGCACTCCAGGCAGAACGCGAAGCGGCGTCCCCGGCTGAGCGGTCCCGTTGGGACGACGTTCTCGCGCTGGGCCGTCAGCGCTCGGCGCTGCGGCGTCGCGGGGCCGAGGTCCCGGCCGCCCTCGAGGACCAGTGGCTCCAGCGTGGCGAACCCCTGTTCGCGCAAGTACGCCATCACTTCGGCGGATCGCTCCGTCTCGCCACGTCGGGAGGTGCCGCGCTGCCGACGGAAGTGGCGGAGTTCCTCGACGCCGTGGGTGTGACGGTGCTGGGTGCGTACGGGATGACTGAGCACCTGTGCGTCGCCTTTCACCGGCCGGGCGCATACGCGTTCGAGGGTGTGGGACCGCCGATGCCTGGCACCGAGGTGAGAGTGGCGGAGGACGGCGAGGTGATGATCCGTCGCGGTGCGCTCACTTTCTCCGGCTACTTCGGGCGCGCGGAGGAGTCGCGGTCGGCGTTCTCGGCGGATGGCGAATGGCTCCTCACCGGCGACCTCGGTGAGCTTGATGCGCGGCGCACGCTGCGCATAACTGGCCGAAAGAAGGAGCTGATCGCGCTGTCCACGGGAAAGAAAGTGGCGCCGCTCCCCGTAGAGGCGTGTCTGGCGGAGGATGCATGGATCGCGCAGGCGATGCTCTATGGGGAGGGCAAGAAGTTCATCTCCGCGCTGATCGCGCCGCGGCGCGCAATCATCGAGGAGTGGGCTGCGCACCGGGGCGTGCACGTCGATGGCGACCTTCTCGCCATTCCCCAGGTTGCGGAGCGTATCCGCGCCGCGGTAGAGCGCGTGAACGCCACGCTGTCTCGCACCGAGCAGATCCGTCGGTACGTCGTGCTGGACCGCGAGCTTTCGCTGGAGGAAGACGAGCTCACGCCCAACCTCAAGATCAGGCGCGGAGTGGTGGCGGAGCGATTCCGCGACCGGCTCGATGCCCTCTATGGCTGACGCATGATAAAGCGACTCGCGCTTCCCGCGCTCTTCGTTTCGATGCTGGCTGTCGCGGCCGCTTACGCGTCGGCGTTTCTGCCCGGTGGGGCTCCGGCGTGGGCGCCGGGCGCGATGGCGGTGGGGACGGCCGGTACGCTGGTGGCGACGATGACGCTTGGCGCGGCGCGAAACGGTCGCATCGGCCGGCTTGCCATCCCGTTCGCGTTCGTCTTCGTGGTGGTAGCCGGCGGCTTTCTTCTGATCCTGTCGCTCCCTCCCATCGATCCGGCCAGTCCGGATCTCTGGCTTGGCCTTCCACCGCGCGCGGCGATCGTGCTCTACGGAATCGGATTGCTCCCGCTGCTCGCGATGCCCCTCGGATACGCGCTCACGTTCGATGCGATGACGCTGTCCGACGCGGATCTCGAGCGCGTCCGCCGCGAGGCGCGTCTGCTGCGCGGCGTGGCCGGGCGTGAGCCCGGCGGCGAAAGTAAAGCGACGGCTGCCACAGCCGAGGAGCGCCGATGATCACCGTCGCCATGCTTCAGGGCGCCGATCTGCCGCCACTCGCGCAGCCAACGATAGTGGCTGTCGCGGTCGTGTACTTCGTGGTAGTAACGTTGATCGGCATCTGGGCGACGCGGCGTACCCGCACGGCTCGCGACTTCTTCGTGGCCGGCCAGGGGATAGGGCTGGCGGCGCTGACGCTTTCCGCTATGTCGGCCACGCTCTCGGGGTTCGCCTTCATTGGCGGACCGGGTCTCGTCTACTCCATCGGGCTCGGAGCGATGTTCATCATGCTCCCCGCGTCCATCACCAACTCGATGAGTGCCTGGGTGCTCGCCAAGCGCATGCGCCTGCTGGCCGACGTACGTGGCGTTATCACCGTGCCCGACGCAATCGGCGCGCGCTACCGCTCACGCAGCGCCCAGGGGTTGTCCGGCTTCGCCATTCTGATTGCCGTCATCGGCTACATGGCGACGAACATCCTCGCGCTCGGTCTGGTGATCGACGCGATCTTCGGTATCGGGCTCGCATGGGGGATCTGGCTCGGGATGGGTATCACGCTCGGCTACTCGGTGGCCGGCGGGATCGTGGCGGGGATTTACACCGACGTCTTTCAGGGCGCGCTAATGGCAGTGGCGTCCGTGCTCGTCTTCCTCTTCACGCTCCAGGTAGGCGGCGGACTCGGCGGAATCTCGACGACCATTATGGGTTCCGAGCCGGCGTTCTTCGGACCGTGGGGCGTGATCACGCCGCTGGCGGCGCTGTCCTTCTTCTTCGTGTTCGGCTTCGGCTCGCTGGGCCAGCCGCACGTCATACACAAGTTCTACATGCTGCGTGATCCGCGGCGGCTGAAATGGTATCCGCTGCTCGTGACGAGCGCGCTGCTGGTGACGATGCTGCTCTACTTCGGCGTGGGCGTCGCCATGAAAGCTCTGGTCGCCCGCGGCGCCCTGCCGGAGCTGGCATCGCCCGATCTCGCGACGCCCACGTTCCTGCTCCATTACACGCCGGTGCTGCTGGCCGCGCTGGTGTTCTCGGGCGTCGCCGCGGCGATCATGAGCACCGTCAACTCGTTCATGAACATCGGTGCCGCCGCCGTCACCCACGACATTCCCGTGGCGCTCGGCAAGCGGCCGGGTAACGAGCTCTTCTGGGGACGCATAACGACCGTGGTGATCTCCGTGCTCGCGGCGCTGCTGGCGCAGCATTCGGGCACGCTCGTCGCCTTCCTCGGAATTTTCGGATGGGGGCTGTTCGCCTCCACCTTGGTGCCGGCTCTCGCCATCGGTCTCAACTGGGAAGGTGCTACTCGCGCCGGCGCGATCGCGTCGATCTCGAGCGGCCTCATAGTCACGCTCGTGTTCGAGACGCTCGCATTCTTCCGGCTCTACAGCTTCCCCACGGGCGTGAGCGTCGCCGGTCTCTCGCTAGTGCTTTCGCTCCTGCTCTTCGTGTCGGTCTCGTGGCTCACACGTTCCCGCGCCGCGGGGGAGATCGATCCGGACATTCGTCTCGTGATGGAGGCCTAGGGGCGTGAAAGACATACAGCGATTCACCACGGAGAACGCGGAGTTCACGGAGCTCGTCGGGAAGGACGTGGAGCGCCGACGAGGCTCGGTGCCTGAGATGCCTGCACACATGCACCAGTCGAACGCGCTGGAATCTTACCCGGCCACCTCTGCGCGCTCCGTGTTGGACGTGGTGAATGCAGTAGAAGCTCGCGTCACTCTGACGACCGGAAGGGGGCGCTGAGATGCCGCGCATTGATGATCTGAGCCCCGGCCAGCACGCCGAGCTGTCGCGGACGATCACCGAGACGGATGTGGTGCTGTTCGCGGGAATCACGGGCGACCTGAACCCGGCGCACATCGACGAGGTCGCCGCGGCCCGCTCGGTGTTCGGAGGACGAATCGCGCACGGGATGCTTACCGCCGGCCTGATCTCGGCCGTGTTGGGTACCCAACTGCCCGGACCGGGCACGATCTACCTGTCGCAGTCGCTGCGCTTCACTAAGCCGGTGCGCATTGGCGACACGGCGACCGCTCGGGTGGAGGTGCTGGAAGTGATGATAACGAAGAGTCGCGTCCGCCTTGCCACAACGGTTCGGAATCAGAACGGCGAGGTGGTGGTGGAAGGGGAAGCGCTCGTGATGGTGACGGAGAAGTGAGGCCGCCCGGCGGCCGCAGGGTTGTCGTCCCCGTGCTCCCCCCGGGAGGGGCGCACATGGTAGTTTACCCTCGCAGGAGAACAGTCATGAGAAGGAACGTATTAGCCGCGGTGCGGCATGGTCTCGGGACCGCCGCGCTGCTCGCGCTGCTCCCGGCGGCGGCTCTCGCGCAGACGGGGCAGATCGCCGGATCGGTCACCGATCAGCAGGGCACGCCGGTGCAGGGCGCTCAGGTGAGCGTCCCCGATCTTCGGATCGGAACCATTACCGACGCACGCGGACAGTTCACCATCATGAGCGTGCCGGCGGGAACTCACGAGGTGCGGGTGCGCTTCATTGGCTTTCGCGAGCTGGTGATCGCCGGGGTAGAGGTGCGCGTCGGTGAGATGGCGCGGGTGGAGGCACGACTCGAGGGCACGCCGGTGCAGCTGGGCGGCATGGTAGTGTCGGCGTCACGCCGACCGGAGCGCATCACCGACGCGCCGGCGACGATCACCAGCATTGGCGTCGAGACGATCGAGAAGTCGGTGGGACCGACGTGGGCTGGTGCGCTCCAACAGGTGAACGGGCTCGATTTCATTCGGATCGGCGCCGCCACCGTGGCAATCAACGCTCGCGGTTTCAACTCCTCCTTCAACAACCGCATGCTGATGATGGAGGACGGACGTATCGCGGTGCTGCCGGAGAACGGCCTGCCGGTTGGGCAGTTCACGGCCATCCCCAAGATCGATCTCGAGGGTGTCGAGGTGCTGGTCGGTCCGGGCGCCGCGCTGTACGGCCCCGATGCTTCGAGTGGCGTCGTCACCCTGCGCTCCAAGGATCCGCGCACTTATCAAGGTACCTCGGTGGAGGTGACGGGCGGCAACCGGAGCTTCGGCAACGTCCAGGCGCGCCATGCGCAGATGATCACCGACAACGTCGGCTTCAAGGTGACTGGCGAGTGGCAGGAAGTACAGGACTGGGAGAACCGACTGACGTACGGCGCCGCCAACCTCCCGGAGGTGGGTGTGCACGGTGATGTGGATTGGCGAAATCGCGTAAAGCGCGGGCAGGCTGCACTCGTGTACTACATGGGGGACAACCGGCTCGAGGTGA
>CAZWSO010000008.1:0-35704 GCA_964636485.1 uncultured Gemmatimonadaceae bacterium | reverse complement strand
AGCGCGCCATGGAGCACGCCCGCCGCCTGGCGACGCTGGGCCGTGCCGCGCGCGAGGACGCCGGCGTCAGGGTGCGGCAGCCACTGTCACGGCTGGTATGCGTTGTGCCTGAGAGCGATTATATTTCGCTGAATATGCTCATTCCGCTGCTCGCCGCCGAGCTGAACGTCCGCAAGGTGGAGTTCGTCTCCAGTGGAGACGACCTCGTCCGGCTCGAGGCGAAGGCAAACTTTCGCGAGCTCGGCAAGCGGTTCGGGGCGCGGACACCGCTAGTGGCGAAGGCTATCGAGGCCCTCACCTCTGCGGCAGTGGTGGCGCTGGAGCGTGGCGAGCCCGTGGCGGTGTCGGCGGAGGGTGAGTCGCACGAGCTGCGCCGGGAAGAGGTGATCGTCGTTCGACGTGCCGCCGGCGACCTGGTGGTGCAGGAGGAAGATGGCTACGTCGCCGCGATCGATCCGCGCGTCACGGAGGCGTTGCGTCGCGAAGGATTCGCGCGGGAGCTGGTAAGCCGCGTGCAACGACTGCGAAAGGAAGCGGCGCTGTCCGTGAGTGACCGGATCGCCCTTCACGTTGTGGGGTACGAAGTTATCGAACAAACAGCTGTGGAGCACCGAGACTACATCGCAGCCGAGGTACTAGCCGTAGCGGTCACTGTCGGCGGCGATCCGGATTTCGTCCCACTGGCGTCGCGCAACGTGGATCTGGATGGATCGAGCGTGCGCGTCGCGATCACGAGAGTGTAACACGATGGCATCGTCAGCGAGTCCGAAGAAGTCGAAGTCCATGCCCAAAAAAATGCTGGCCCACTTCGAGAAGCGCTTGCTCGAGGAGCGCCGGCGGGTGCTCAAGGAGCTCGGACATTACGACGAGACCTTCAACGCCACGCCGCAGTCGGCCGACGGCGATCTGAGCTCGTATTCCTTCCACATGGCCGACCAGGGTACCGACGCCATGGAGCGGGAGAAGGCGTTCCTCTTTGCGAGCCAGGAGGGCCGATTTCTCTGGCACATCGATGAGGCATTGCGCCGGCTTTACCGCTCGCCGGAGACGTTCGGCAAGTGTCATAGCTGCGGCGAGGACATTGATTTCGACCGGTTGGATGCCTTGCCGCACGCGCGGCTGTGCATCACGTGCAAGCAGCGCGAGGAAGATGGAAAGAAGCAGGCATAGGGCGTTCGTTTTCTGGGGCATCGCCGCTTCGCTGGTAGTTGCCGATATCATCACGAAGTGGTGGGCGGTCCAGACGCTCGTACCGATGCGCGTGCCGCGCGAGGTGATTGGCGATTGGGTTCGGTGGACGCTGGTGTACAACCGCGGCGCCGCCTTCGGCCTCTCGCTTGGCCCGTATTCCCGGTGGATCTTTCTCGGGCTCACGGTCGTGGCGCTGGTCATCCTCTACCGCCTCTATCACAGTGCGCGGCCGGGCGACAGTCTGCGCGTGCTCGCCACGGCGCTCGTGACGGGCGGCGCAGTAGGAAACCTGATCGATCGAGTGCGTCACGACATGGGCGTGGTGGACTTCATTGACGTCGGTATTGGTGAGCTGCGCTGGCCGACCTTCAACATCGCCGACATGGCGGTCAGCGTTGGAGCCCTGCTCCTCGCCTGGTCGCTCTGGCGGGAGGACGATGTTGCCGAGGCGGCGCCAGCCAGGATTCCCCGCGAGCCTCATCCGGATCGGGATCCCGTGCGCTCATGAGCGAGCCCGGTGACGGCAGCGCCGCACCCGCGCCATCGCGGGCGGGGCGTCACGAGTTCGAAGTCGAGGCGGACGCTGGCGTCCGCCTCGATTCGCTTGTGGCCGCGCGATTGGGGCTGTCTCGTACGCAGGCGGCGACGCTCATCGCCGGCGGGCATGTCACCGTGGACGGAGTCCGCGAGCGTGCCGGCTTCCGGCCGAAGGCGGGACAGCGCGTGGCGGCCGAGGTCCAGCCGCCGCCGCCCCGGCGCCAGCTGCTGGCCGAAGACATTCCGCTCGATATCGTGTTCGAGGACGAGCACCTGCTGGTGGTCGACAAGCAGGCCGGCATGGTTGTTCACCCTGCGCCGGGCAACTGGGCGGGAACGCTGGTCAATGCGCTGCGCGGTCGCGGTGTGTCGCTCTCGGCGCTCGGCGACGCCGGTCGGCAGGGAATCGTTCACCGGCTCGACAAGGACACCTCCGGCCTGCTGCTGGTCGCGAAGACCGACCGCGCGCACCGCCTTCTATCCGCGGCGATCGCTGATCGCCGGGTGGTCCGGCGCTACGCCGCGCTCTGCTGGGGCCATCTGAAGGAAGACCGTGTCTCGGTGGAGGCCCCAGTCGGGCGCGACCCGCGAGACCGAAAGCGCATGGCAGTCGTCAGTAGCGGGAGGGGCGCACGCACCGATCTCGTGCGGATCGCCCGGTTCGGTGCCGCTGACCTGCTGAGGGCGCACCTGCATACCGGGCGAACACATCAGATCCGCGTGCACCTCGCCTCGATCGGCCATCCCGTGGTGGGGGACGACACCTATGGGGGCGGCGGTGGGCGGCGGCTGGTGGCGCTGCCTCCCCGGCGCCACTTCCTCCACGCGGCATGGCTGATCTTCGTGCACCCGGAGACAGGGGAACGGCTGGATCTGCGTTCTCCGCTCCCCGCGGATCTGCGCCGGTCCCTCGCGGCCGTTGCGGAATCCGCGGAGATCGAAGCTCACCCGGATCCGCTCTCGTTCCTTGGCTTCTACCGCACCGACTGACCTGGAGCACCTCCGACTCGTCGTATGTCGAGTAGGGGAGCGACTGTGCGGCATCGCCCTCGGTGCTGTGCGGGAGATCATCCCATCCCGTCGTCAAACTCGGTTGCCCGGCGCGCCGGCAGTGGTGCTGGGGATCATCAACGTTCGTGGCAACATCCTCACGGTGGTCGACCTCGGCGCACTGATCGGCTCCCCTTCCGAAGGGCCAGTTGGCACCTCTCTGATCCTGGTCGAGCACGGCAGTCGTGTGGTAGCTCTTGCCGTTAACGAAGTGCTCGATGTGCATCGGGTCCCGCTGGATCGGCTGCAGCCCGCGCAGGAGGCCGGACTCCGGGTGGAGGGTATTCAGGCGGTCATCGAGGATGGCGAGCAGGTGATAGTGCTGCTCGACGTCGATGCTCTCATCACGCAGGTCCTGCTCTTTCAATCGGAGGATAGGTGAGCCACACGGTCCTGGTCTGCGACGACGCCATCTTCATGCGTACGATGATCGCGGACATTCTGCAGCAGTCTGGCTTCGAGGTGATCGGCGAAGCGGAGACGGGGGTGCAGGCCATCGAGAAGTACCAGCAGCTTCAGCCGGATCTCGTGACCATGGACATTGTGATGCCGGACATGGGCGGGATCGATGCGGTGCGCGAGATCACGAAGTTCGATCCAAACGCGCGCATTCTCATGTGCAGCGCCATGGGCCAGCAGGCGCTCGTGGTGGAGGCAATCCAGGCGGGTGCGAAGGACTTTGTAGTGAAGCCGTTTCAGCCGAGCCGGGTGCTGGAGGCGGTGCAGCGAGTCCTCGGCTGACGCCGGATCGCATGATGGCAGGCACGGCCGGTGACATCCCACCCTGACGATAACGGTTCAGTGGATTCCTCACGCTACGCGGAGCTGTTCCTCACCGAGAGTCGCGAGCATCTCTCGGCGATCAATCACCTGCTCCTTGCCCTCGAGCGTGATCCAGAGGCAGCGGAGCCGGTGCGCGATCTTTTTCGCGCCGCCCACACGATAAAAGGGATGAGCGCGGCAATGGGCTACACGGCCGTCGCCGAGCTCACGCACGAGATGGAGAGTGTGCTCGACCGGATTCGTCGCGGGGACGAGACGCTGTCGCCGCTCCTGCTAGACCTTCTTTTCGCGTCGGCCGATGCGCTCGAGCGCGGGATCGAACTCTCGGTGGCCGGGCGTGCCGACGAGGTGCACGTGCTCGAGCTTGTGATGCGTCTGCGCGGAGCCGGCCCGCGGACGCCGACCGAGGAGCTTGCCATTCCGACGAACACGGAGGAGTTCGGCATTCCGTCCGTGATGGCGGACGGGAGCCTGCGACTGCGCGTTCGTCTGGGAGCGGCAACACCGTTGCGTGGAGTCCGCGCCTTTTTGGTCGTACGGTGCGCCGAGACGCTCGGGCGGGTGGTGGAGGTTCAGCCATCAGTCGAGGCTCTCCAGCGTGAGGAGTTCGATCGGGAGTTCCTTATCCGCATCGAGACGAGCGCCGATGCTTCGCAGGTCGTGGAGTCGCTGCGTGCGGTGGGCGACGTTGAAAGTGTGGTGGTGGACGGTGGTAGCGGCCGCGGTACACCCGACGGGCACGACAGGTGGCGCGCGACGCGATCCGTGCGTGTCGAGCTCGGCAGGCTCGATCGCCTCACCAACCAGATCGGCGAGCTCGTCATCACTCGAGGCCGACTCGCACAACTCGCCGCGGAGAACGGCGATCATGAACTGGAGGAGACCGTTGCGACGGCGTCACGTATGATTGCCGAGCTGCAGGACGGCATAATGAGCTGTCGCATGGTGCCGGTGGGGCAGGTGTTCGACCGCTTTCCCCGTCTGGTGCGCGATGCCGCTCGCTCGCTGGGGAAGCGCATCGAGTTCAGTGTTCGCGGGCAGGAGATCGAGTTGGACCGCTCGATGCTGGACGAGATCGGCGATCCGATCGTTCACCTCCTCCGCAATGCGGTGGACCACGGCATCGAGTCGCCGGAGGTGCGAGCCGCGGGGGGCAAACCGGAGCAGGGGCGTCTCCGGCTCACGGCATCTCGGGAACGTTCTTCCGTGATGATCCGCGTGGAGGATGACGGACGCGGGATCGACCGGGAGCTGGTGATGCGAAAGGCCCGTGAGTTGGCCCTGGTGCGGGAAGACGCCGGCGAGCTCAGCGAGGATGACCTGCTTCGTCTCATCGCCCGACCGGGCTTCTCCACCGCCAAGCACGTGACGGCGTTGTCAGGCCGCGGTGTCGGTATCGACATCGTGCAATCCAGGGTGCGTGCCTTGGGTGGGAGCGTTGAGATCCGGAGCGTGCAGGGCGAAGGGACCGTTGTTACCGTGCGCCTGCCACTGACTCTCGCAATCGTACGTGCCCTGCTGGCGCGGGTGGGCGAGGAGACGTATGCGGTTCCGCTCACGCACGTGGACGAGACGGTCGAACTCGAGCGAGACGCCGTGCGTACCGTGCAGGGCCGGGAGGTCATGGTGATGCGCGGCGACGTGCTTCCCCTGCTCCGGTCGCGCGCGCTGTTCGATCTGCCGGCGTCCACGCGAGCACGCGAGCAGGTGATCGTGCTGGAGATGGGAGAGCGCCGGGCGGGGCTCGTCGTGGACGAGTTGACCGGGCAGCAGGACATCGTGGTGAAGCAGTTTGATCCCGTACGTGGCGGTGCAGCGATGTTCGGTGGCGCCACCATTCTGCCGGACGGTTCGCCGGCGCTCATCGTGGACGCGGGAAGCCTCCTCTAGCGGAGTGGACATGACCGACCTCAAGTCACTGAAGGAAACCCATCTCGATGCGCTGCGGGAGGTTGCGAACATCGGCGCTGGGCACGCCGCCACCGCCCTCTCGCAGATGACGGGCAGCAAGATCATGATCAGTGTTCCACAGATCTCCATCACATCGCTGGAGGAGATCCCGAACGAGATCGAGGATGGTGAGGAGCCGATCGCGGCGGTGCTCATGCACATGCTGGGCGATCTGACGGGGCGCACGCTGCTCGTTTTTCCGCGCCTCACCGCAATCCGGCTGGCGGAGCTCATGCTGAACCGACCCGGGCAGGTGGGCGACCTGGGGGAGCTCGAGCAGTCCGCGCTAAAGGAGGCAGGCAACATCCTCAGCGGAGCGTACATGAATGCGCTCAGCGACTTCCTCGGGTTGATGTTGCTGCCGTCTCCTCCCAGCCTGGCGGTGGACATGTCGGCCGCAATCCTCACGACGGCCTACCTGCAGTTCGGCACCGACCGCGACACAGTGTTCGCTGTGGAGACACAGTTCTATATGGAGGAACAGAAGGAGCTGCGCGGCTTCTTCCTGCTTCTTCCCGATCCGCCGTCGTTGCACGCCATGCTGAGAGCGGTGCGCGTGATCTGAGATGATCGCCTCGCTCGCTTCCCAGCGCGACCGTCAGATTTTGCGGTCGTTCAGCCGACGGATCGACCCGTCGGATGCGGGGGCGTACAACAACCTCGGAGTTCTCTATTACCACAAGGGAATGTACGAGGAGGCGGTGGACGCGTTCACGAGGGCACTGGAGCTCGACTCGCGCATGCAGGTGGCGCAGAGAAATCTCGAGATCGCCTACTATAACACCGGCTACTACGACCGTCGCGTTGGCGAGCTTATGGAGCGGCTCGCGGCTCAGCCCGACGACCGCAATGCGCGATGGGAGCTGGGGCGTGCCTACGCCTCACTGGGGCAGGTGCACGAGGCGATGTCCGAATTTGAGGCGCTGCTCGAGCGGAAACCCGACGACGTCGCGGCCCTCGTGCAACTCGGGCTTGCGCTGAAGCGGAGTGGTGATCTGGAACGGGCCCAACACTGGTTCGAGCGCGCCATCGCGCTGGAACCCGACAGCCCGGTGGTGAACTTCTACCTGGGCGAGCTCTTCTACAACCGCGGCCTCAGCGAGAATGCACTCATCCTGCTGAGCCGGGCCATCGAGCTGAGCGCCGACTCGCCTGACGCATACTATCTGCTCGGGTTCGTGCTCGGTGATCTGGGCCGTCACGAGGAAGCGCGCGAGGCGACGCGAAAGGCGGTGCAGCTCAACCCTTCACTCTCGCGGGCGCAGGCAAACCTGTCTCTCGAGCGGTACGGGCCGGCCGCTTACGAGGAGATGGTGGCGGAGCGAGAGCGTCGGCACGCACGGCAGCCGCTCGAGCTGGCGGCAAATCGTCACCTGGCGCACTGCAACCTCGGCTTGGCATTCCGCCGCAAGGGCTACTATACGGAAGCGTTGCGCGAGTACCGTATCGCCCTGGACCGGGGCGAGGACCGGCTGCTCGTGCTACAGGCGATGGCCGAAGTGCACCTGCTGAGTAACGATCCGGAGGCAGCTCTCGAGCTCTACGAGATACTGGTTCGCGAACAGCCAGCGAGCCCGAAGATCTGGAGCGAGCGCGGCGTGGCACTGCATCAGGCCGCGCGATCCAGCGAGGCGGCGGCAAGCTACCGGCAGGCGCTTGCCGCGGACCCCGCCTACTCAGTGGCGCACAACAATCTTGGCGTGGCCTTCTATCACGAGGGCGATCCGAAGGCCGCGCTCACATCTTTTCGCGCCGCGCTCGGCGCCCAGCCGCGTTTCGCCAAGGCATGGTTGAATCTCGCCCTGCTGCTCTTCCGGGGGCGGCGCTTTCCACTCGCGCTGGAGGCCTACCGACAGGTCCTCGCCATGGAACCGGAGCAGCCCGTGGCCTTGAACGGCGTTGGCCTGGTGCTCGCGGAGCTGCGCAAATACGAGGATGCCCGCAACGCCTTCGCGCGTGCGATCCAGGCACGGGAGAGCTTTGCCGAGGCGCACTACAACCTCAGCTTTACGCTCTCCAATCTTGGCGATTTTGACGGTGCGCTTCGGGCCACGAAGCGCGCGCTGGAGCTCGACCCCTACTATGTCCCGCAGCGGTTCGGCTTGGCCATGGATGTCGAGCACGAAGAACCCGACCTCACGCTCCCGCCGGAGTTTGACGGCGATCGGCGTGTGGATGGCGGCGTCGAGGCCTTTTCTTTCGATGCCGAACTGCTCGATTCGCTGTTTGTTGATCTTCGACCGGCCGTCGAGGGGGACGTCGCGCCGGTGGCGGATGCGTCGCCGTATGCACTTGCGAGGGATTACCTGGGCAAAGGTTTGCTCGACCGCGCCGCCGCCGAAACCACCCGCGCCCTGGCCCGCGGAGCGAAGCCGGCAGAGGGGCTGGTAATTCTGGGCGATGTGTTCGCCAGGCAGGGGCTGCATGGCGAAGCGCTGGAGCGCTATCGGCAGGCACGCGGCCTGAACGGCGTCGCGCCGCGCGCGCTGGGAGGCGAAACGCGCGCGCTGGTGATGCTGGGGCGCGCACAGGAAGCGCGCGAACCGGCGGAGGCGCTCCTCGAGCATGCTCCTGACGACGTCGAGGCGCTGCTGCTCGTGGCGACCGTATACGCCAACAGCGGCGATGCAGTTCACGCACGCAAGCTGCTGTCGGACGCACGGCGCCTCGCGCCGGCCCGGGCGGACGTGCTGAAGCAGATTGGCGACGTTGCGCGCGTCGTCGGTGATGATGACGGCGCGATAACGGCGTACCGTCACGCGCTGGAGCTGGATCAGGACGTGGCGGTGGTGCACTACGAGCTCGCGCGGTTGCTCGACGCCCGTGGTGCAGGCGGGGAGGCGGAGCGCGCACTGCTCAACGCGCTGGAGGTGGTGCCGACATACGCCGCGGCGGCGCTGGAACTGGCCGCACTGCGGCGACGACATGGCCGCGCGCGGCAGGCGCTTCCCCCGCTGGTGGAGCTTCTCAGACGCGACTCTGCCAATCTGGACGCTCTCCAGCTCCTGGCAGAGACCCTGATCGATCTGGAGCGCCAGAACGACGCCGTCGTGGCGGCTGGGCGCATCCTGCGCTTCGATCCGGATCACCCGGGCGCTCTCTACGTACAGGCTCGCGTGCTAGCCGACCGAAAGCGTTATGGCGACGCGATCGAGCTGTGGCAGCGCATCGTCGAGAGCGCTCCAGACAGCGAGTATGCCCGCCGGGCGAGACGCGATGCGCGCACCGCCGCCGATCTGATGCGAATCTTTCGATACCCGGAGGCGGAGTAGATCATGGCGATCGAGGGACCGCTTCGGGAGCTCGGCATCCACGACGTGTTTCAGCTCCTCGACCTGAGCCGGAAGACGGGTACACTCACGGTGTCATCGACGTTGCGCGACAACCAGGGGACAGTCTTTTTCGAGCGCGGTGCGGTGATCTATGCGGCCATCCGCAGCAATCCGCATCCTCTGGGCGAGGTGCTGTTGCGCGCGGGCAAGATCAGCGAGGGTGATCTGCTGCGCGCCCGTGACATGCAACGCGCGCGTGGTGACACGCGACGTCTTGGCGAAATCCTCGTCGCCATGGGAGCGATCTCGCGGCGAGAGCTCGAGCGGCAGGTGCGGTTTCAGGTGGAGGAGGTGGTGTTCGAGCTGACCTCGTGGCAAGAGGGGTATTTCCGCTTCGAGGAGCGGGATGTCAGCGACGCTCCCGCCGAAGCGAACATCCGGATCGCCACCGAGTCCCTGCTCATGGAAGGCGCGCGACGTATCGACGAGTGGTCGCGTATCGAAGCGAAAGTGCCGGGGCTCGAGGCCGTGCCGGCGCTGGCCGCATCGGGTGACGAGCAGGCTGGAATGCTGGACCTGCTCCCGAACGAATGGGAGGTGCTCGCCGGCATCGACGGCACACGTGACCTGCGCACGATCGCGGCGTCACTCGGTCGTAGCGAGTTCGACGTGGCGAGGATCGCGTACGGGCTGGTCAGCACCGGCGTGATCGAGCTGTTGATGCCGGCCGTTGGGAGCCCAGGGCGGTCCGCGCTCGAGGCGGCGGCGGCGCCGCACCTCTCGGCAGCCCGGGCCGCACTGAGTGCGGGTAATCTGGAGCTGGCACACAGGGAAGCGAGTCGGGCTGTCGCCCTCGATCCCGAGCGTGCGGAGGCGCGGCTCATCGTGGCGCGGGTGCTCAGGCTTTCCGGCAAATATGCGGACGCGATGGACGAGCTACGGCGTGCGCTCCAGTTCGACGCGCTGAACGCCGAGGCGCATCTCGAGATGGGCTACGCCGCTGCGGCGCGTGGCGAGTACACCGAGGCGATCGCGTCGTGGCAGCGCTATCTGCGAATCCACCCCGATGGCCGCGATGCACATCGCGTCCACGCCGCGCTCGACGCCGCCACCCGGATGCGCGGCGTGCTGGAGGAGGCGAGCTGTGTCTGACCAGATCCTGCGGTTGAGCGAGGAACTGGCTCGCGATCCCTCGAGCATGGTGTTCCTCGAGCTCGGCGAACAGCTCCGCAGGCGCGGAGAGCTGGATGTGGCGCTGCGCATCGCCACACGAGGCCTGGAGCGGCATCCGCATGATTCAGAGGCGCACGATCTCCTCGCGCGCATTTCGGCGGACAGGGGCGATTTCGAGCAGGCGTTCGACGAGTGGGACATGGTGCTGCGGCTGGCACCGAACCACGTGGGCGCAAGGAAGGGGATCGGCTATGTGCTCTTCAAGCAGGGTCGCCTTGCGGAAGCCGAGCATCACCTGGATGCGGCTCTCGGACTGGATGCGTCCGACGAAACGATTGCGCGCGCGCTGGCGATGGTTCGTCGATCGCTGGCACCGCCGGAAGGTGATCGCCGCGAGAACGGCGCGCCGCCAGCGCAGAGCGTCGATGCCGATTCGACGCCGTTGCAGGGCGACCGGGAGCGCGCGGCAGCCGGTCCACCCGGCACGGCGGACGCGCGGATGCTCTTCGCGGACGTGCTTGGCAGTGGCGACCACACCGCCCTCCTGGTGGACGGGGACGGTCTGGTCATGGCGGGCATGTACCTGACCGGGTCGGGCGAGGACGTCTCACACGAGATTGGCGCGGCGCTCAGTGCCATCCGTGAAGAGGCGGAGCGCGTAACCGCCCACGTCAGCCTTGGTGAGTGGCAGGCAGTGGTTGTCGAGGCGGACGCAGCCATCATCGCCTTGGCGCCGGCGCCGGAAGGTAGCACTGTAATGCTGGCGGCGGTGAATACCATGCCTCTCGGCTTCGTGGCCCGCACGCTGCAGCGCTGCCGGACGCGAGCCGCACACTGGCTCGAGGAGGGCGCGTGAGCACCGCCTACTCCGCTGCCCTCGAGGCTATGACCCGGCACCGGGGTGTGATTGGGTGCATGGTGGTGGCCGAGTCTGACGGCATCATGGTCGACTCTCACCTCCATTTCGGCATTCCGGACCAGGCGTTGGCGGCGGTCGCTGCCGCACTGTATCGTCGTGCCCGCGTCGCTGCCGTGGAGGGTGGGTTGGGGCGAACACGCTTCGTTCGGCTGGATGCGGAAGGCGGGCATCTTTGCGCCGTGGGGCGAGGCGACCTCGTGTTGGTTACGCTGACGGATGCGCGCGCTAACATGGGGGTTGTCCGGGCCGCCATGCTGCGCGCGGTGGAGGCGCTGGCATGAGGGTGAGTGTGGCGGAAGGCTGGGTGGAGGAGCCGCTGCAGCGGTTCGTGCGCGACAGCAGGGCGCGGCTGGCGCTGCTGCTGCATCCCTCCGGCCAGGTGCTGGGCCAGTACGGTTTCGGCGGGAGACTGGAGGTAATGACCGCCGCCGCTCTGGCATCCGCCATCTACTCGTCGGCGGGCCATCTGGGGCAGGTGGTTGAAGGACGTGCGTTCACCGAGCTGCATCATGGAGAGGGAGAACGCCAGATCTACATTGCGGAGGCGCGCGGCCAGAGCGGCGCGCTCATCCTTCTCGCCGTGTTCGGGAGCCAGAGCTCGCTGGGGTTGGTGCGGCTCTACACCCGATCGCTCTGCGACGAGATCGCCAGCGTCGCCCCGGCCGCCACGACGGCGCGTACACTGGATGTGAACTTCGACCGGGAGCTGAGGCGCAGCCTGTCGCTCCTGTTCGGCGGTTCCACGCCGGTGTCCACGCCGGCGATCAATCCTTCAGCCTGACCGCCGATGTCTCTGGTCAACTACTCCACCCGCGAGATCACGTGCAAGATCGTCTACTACGGACCGGGCCGGTCCGGCAAGACGACGAATCTGCATTACATTTATCAGCGCGTTCCGGAGGGGCGAAAGGGCAAGATGGTCTCACTCGCTACCCAGACCGATCGCACTCTCTTCTTCGACTTTCTTCCTCTGCATCTTGGCGCCATCTCCGGTTTCTCCACCCGACTGCAGCTCTATACCGTACCGGGCCAGGTATACTATCACACCACCCGTAAGCTCGTGCTGCAGGGTGCGGATGGGATCGTGTTCGTGGCGGACAGCCAGACAAGGCAGCTCGAGGAGAATATCGAGAGTCTGCAGGATCTGCACACCAACCTTGCCGAGCAGGGAGTTGATGCGCGAACGCTGCCGATAGTGATGCAGTACAACAAGCAGGACCTCCCGCGCGAGCTGACGCATGATGTCGCAACGCTCGAGGAGCACCTGAACTTTCGCGGGGTCCCGTTCTACGCAGCCGACGCGCTGCACGGTCGCGGCGTGTTCGAGACTCTCCGTGGGATCTCCGAGCTCGTGCTGAAGCGGCTGAGCGCGCCGGCCGGCGCGGGAGAGCGATAGATGCAGCTCGACCCGCGCTTCCGTTTCGAGAGCTTCGTAATCGGGGCTTCCAATCGCCTCGCTGCAGCGGCCGCTCGCGCCGTGGCGCATTCGCCTGGATCGGCATATAACCCGCTGTTCCTCTACGGCAGCTCGGGGCTGGGCAAGACCCACTTGCTGGGCGCCATAGGTCGGCTGGCGCTGGAGCTGGATCCCTCGTTGCGCGTCGCTTACGCCACGATGGAAGAGTTCATGGACCAGCTTCACGCCGCAGTTGCCAGCGGCTCAACCGCATCCTTCAAGGAGCGGCATCAGGGCGTGGACATTCTGTTGCTCGACGATGTCGAGTTTCTCGCCGGGCACCGGGAGACGCAGTCGGAGATGTTGCGCCTGTTCAATACGCTCCAGCGCAGTGGACGGCAGATCGTACTGGTAAGCGATCGACCGCCAACGGAAATCGCGGATTTGGATGAGCGACTGATCAGTCGCTTTTCGGGCGGTCTCGTTGTGGACATGGCGATCCCAGACTTCGAGACGCGCGTGGCCATCCTGCGCCGGCAGTGCAGAGAGCGGGCAACGGAGTTCCCACCAGGCGTCATGGAGGAAGTGGCGAGGATCGGCTATGACAACGTCCGCGAGCTGCAGGGAGCTCTCAACCGCCTGATCGCCTGTCAGACGCTCGGGCAGCAGCACGTGACGGCAGGCAACGTGCGGGCGCTACTTGGCTCGGAACGCCCACCAGAGGTGACGCCGCGGCATCCCGAGCAGCCTGGTGATGAGTTCGCCTCGTTCATCTCCGGTCTGAGCGGCGTAGTGGCCGAGCATCTCGAGCCCTCGAAAGCCCGAATTGGCGAGGCCATCACATACTGGCACGAGCTGGGATACCGGACCACCGCGCTCGAACGCGAGCTCGAGCGGGATGCCTCCTCCGACCCTGACAGTGCGATCCGTGCCTTCGAGGCCGGAGTCGAGCGGCTACGCACGCTTTCCCGGGACGCAATGGCGGTGAAGCCCGAGCTGGAGGCGGAGGATGTCTTCCGCGATCCGGAACGCCTCGCTGACGCGGAGCGACTCGTCGCCGACCTGTTGAACGACCGCGAGCCGCTTCCCGGGCCATCTCCGGAGTTCAGTCGGGCGGAGTTCGAGAGCGGTCCCTCGAACCAGATGGCCGTGCAAGCCGCCGATGCGGTGATCGAAGCACCGGGGACGGCGTTCAATCCGCTGTACGTCCATGGTGCCAGTGGGGTCGGCAAGACGCATCTCATTCATGCAATCGGGAATGAGCTCGTAATGCTGAGCGGCGGTGCTACCGTGGTGGCGTGTGTGAACACCCGCCATTTCGTGGACGATGTCATCGCGGCGATCCAGGGCGGCGTCATCGAGCACTGGCGCGCCCGATACCGCTCGGTGGACGCACTGATTCTCGACGACATCCAGCATTGTGCCGGCACCGAGCGCGCTCAGGAGGAGCTCTTCAACCTGTTCAACACCTTGCAGGTTGCGGGGCGACAGATCGTCATCGCTGCTGATCGTCCAGTGCGTGAGATCGACGGGTTGCAGGAGCGACTCCGGTCGCGATTCGAAGGTGGTCTGGTGGTACCGCTCCACGCGCCCGATCGGCAGCTCCGCGAGAAGCTCTACGCACGCTACCTCGCCGGTTCGGGTTTGGAGGCGGAGGCAGAGGTGCTGGCCTATCTGGGCGGCCGTCCGGCGAACAGCGTGCGCGATGTAGTGCAGGCGGTTCGATCCATCTCCCGGAACAGTGAAAACGGCGTCCCGCGCCTCTCCCTGCAATTTGCGCGGCGTATCCTGGAGGGCAGCAACGGGGCACCGCGCACCGTTGCCGGATCACGCGGCGTGGTCGATGCGAGCTTCTTTGACAGGGAACGACTAGTGTGGGACTGGGATGAGGTGACGGGTCGCGCCACAGAGGAGCTCCGCTGATGGCGATCAAGGGCAGCCTCCGCGAAGCCAGCCTACCCGACGTGCTCCAGCTGCTCGCCATGGGGCAGAAGAGCGGTTGTCTCAGCGTGACCGATCGGAGCAACTTCGGCTCTATCTTCTTCGATCGCGGACGAATCTCATATGCCTCGATCGTGAATCGGCGCGATCGGCTTGGCGATGTGCTCGTGAAGAATGGCGTGCTGTCGCAGCAGCAGCTCGATGCCGCCGTAACTCTGCAGGGACGCCAGCGGCAGAAGCGCCTCGGAGAAATCCTGGTTGAGCAGCAGATGATCTCTCGGGATGTGCTGCACCGCTTCATTCACATCCAGATCGAGGAAGCCGTTTACTACCTGTTCACATGGGCCCAGGGAACGTTCAGCTTCGAGGCGGATGTCCGCCCCGATGAGCGCGACCTGCTGGTAGCGATCAATCCGGAAACGCTCCTGCTCGAGGGAGCGCGACGTGTTGACGAATGGAGCCTGATCGAGAAGAAGATACCATCGTTCGACGTGATCTTCGACGTTGACCGCGGCCGCCTCGCCACCGCCGGTGAGCTGCGCCTCACCAGCGAGCAGGAGCGACTGATCCCACTGATAGATGGGCAGCGGGACGTGACGGCGCTCATCGATGCCAGCGGACTCGGGGAGTTCGAGGTGGGAAAGGCCCTCTATGGGCTTGCCACCGCTGGATTCCTTCACCGGGTGGGCAAGTCCCGGGCAGCCGCCGAGCCGAACCTGGCTGCTCGCTTGACTGAGCATCGTAACCTGGGCGTTGCGTTCTACCGAACCGGAATGATGGAGGAGGCGTCGCGCGAGTTCCGACGCGTCATGGAACTGTGCGATAGCGATCCCCACGCTCGCTTTTTCATGGCGCTGGTCGCGATGCGCGAGCGACGCTGGCCCGAAGCCGCGGAGATGCTGGAGCTCGCGTCCGAGCAGCAGAGCGCGCGGCCGGCGGTCTTTCACAATCTCGCCGTCGTACTCGAGCAGCAGGGGGATTTGCAGGGCGCACGCGGAGCGCTGGATGAAGCTATGATTCGCGGCGCAGGTGATGACCCGCACGTTCAGACCTCAGCCGGCATTCTTTCGCTGAAGCTGGGCGACGTGGAGAGCGCCGATGCCACGCTGTCATCCGCTCGCACCCTGTGGGGGCGCCGAGCTCCGTCCCCGCAGTGGTTTTACCACGCCTCGCTCGCCGCGGCGGTTGCCGGCGATCTGGAGCGCGCCGAAGCCGTCATAACGGAAGGCGTGAAGGCGCACGGCCGGGTCGGCCAGCTGTACGTGCTGCTCTCCGCCATCCGCGAGCGGCGCGGCGATTTCGCGGGCGCCAGGGAGGCGGCCGAACGGGGGATTCAGGAGAATGGCTCGATTCCGCAGCTGTACAAGCTGCTCGGCGACTGCTGTTATACCGATGGCCGCTACGACGAGGCCCTGGACGCGTATGGTCGTGCGCTGAAGCTGGATCCCGAGCTCGGCGATGATGTGTACTTCAAGATCGGGAACATCAGATACCGGTGGCAGGACACCGAAGCAGCGGTCGCGTCATGGGCACGGGCGCTGGAACTCAATCCGGCGAACGAACTCGTTCGGACGAATCTGGATCTCGTACGGTCGCTCACGTGAACACGGAGAGCGCGCCCATGGATGCGGAGTTCGCGACGCTGATCGAGAAGATCGCGCGCGAGCGCAGCTTTGGCTGTGCGCGGTACAAGGAGAAATGTGTGCGGCGTCGGATTGCCGTCCGCATGCGCGCGCGCGCGGTGCACAGCTACGCCGACTACGGTCGTGTTCTGGACGGCGATCCGCGCGAGTGGGAGCTGCTGCTGGATGCCCTCACCATCAACGTCACCAAGCTGTTCAGGAACCCGGATGCGTTCGAGGCGCTCGAACGCCTGGTGGTGCCGAAGCTGTGGGCGCTGCCGAGTGTACGGGCGTGGAGTGCTGGATGCGCTTCGGGTGAGGAGCCGTACTCACTTGCGCTGCTCTTCCACCGATATGCGGAGCGCAGCGGCGACGAGGCAGGATTGCGCCGTGTGTCCATCCTTGGTACCGATGTCGACCGCGGCAGTCTCGACGCAGCAGAGCGCGCGATCTTCGGTGAGCTTTCATTGGGCGATCTCCCGGTAGAGATCCGAAGTCGCTACTTCCCCGAGGCACCTCCTGCAGTGATCCCGCCAGCGGTTCGCTCGCTCGTGCGCTTCGAGCGGCGGGATCTTCTGGAACAGCCTGCTCCCCGAGGTCCATGGCATCTCATTACCTGCCGAAACGTGATCATTTACTTCGGGCGCGATACCCAGGAGATGCTCTTCGACCGATTCCATGAAGTGCTCGCACCTGGAGGCTTTCTGGTGCTCGGGAAGGTCGAAACGCTGTTAGGTCCGGCCCGTGGGAGATTCATTCCGGTCGATTCGCGCGAACGCATCTTTCGCCGCATATGACCGAGATTCGCGTGAAGGTTGCCGATCTGGCCGTCGCGTCCGGTGACACAGTGCTTGCCACGATCGGCCTGGGATCGTGTGTGGCGATCATCCTTTACGACGGCTTCGCGCGGGTGGGTGCGCTTGCGCATGTGCTGCTGCCCAGCGAAACCATGTCACAGGACCAGCAAAACCGAGCCAAGTTTCCGAGTACCGCGGTGCCCGTGATGCTGGAGCGCATGCAGGCCATTGGTGCGCGCCCGAGCCGCATCACGGCAAGGATCGTGGGGGGCGCAAGCATGTTCGCGTCGCTCGTACCCAACGGCGCTTTGCAGATGGGTGAGCGCAACGTGGTCGCGACCCGGCAGGTGCTGCAGGCGGCGCAGATCCCGCTCGTCGGCAGCGATGTAGGTGGCGGCCACGGACGCAGTGTGTTCTTCAACGTCGGCACCGGAACGCTTCAGGTCCGCTCGATGAGCAAAGGCGATGTCCTCCTCTGAGCGCCGTGGTGTCCTGGTGGTGGACGACAGCGCCTTCATGCGGCGCGTGATCGCCGAGATCATCGCGGCCGCGCCGGACTTTCACGTCGTCGGGACCGCCCGCAACGGGCTCGAGGCCATTCGGCGCGTTGAGGAGCTTGATCCGGATCTGGTCACCATGGACATCGAGATGCCGGAGCTGAACGGGCTGGAGGCGCTCAAACGTATCATGCGCGACTCGCCCCGGCCCGTTGTCGTGCTGAGCGCGGCCGACGCCGCCGGTAGCGAAGATCCCACGCTTCGCGCCCTCGAGTTCGGTGCCGTGGACTTCGTTCGCAAGCCTTCGGGGCCAATCAGCATAGATCTGGCGGAGGCCGGCGAGCGGCTTATAGCCGCGTTGCGCGCGGCTGCCGTGGCTAACGTACGCGGAGTGCCGTGGCCGCCGCGGCGCAGCTCGGGCAGCAGCCGCCGGCCCGCCACGACGAGGGCCGTCACACGTGTTGTCGCGATCGCGGCGTCCACCGGCGGGCCCCGCGCTCTGGCTGAAGTCGTGCCGCAGCTGCCCGCGCAGCTCGATGCAGCGGTCCTAGTCGTTCAGCACATGCCAGCGGGATTCACACACAGTCTCGCCGCTCGCCTGCACGTGCAGAGCGAGCTCGCCGTGACTGAGGCGACTGACGGCGAGACACTGCGCTGCGATCGCGTGTACATCGCGCCAGGGGGGCGGCACATGCGCCTCAGTCCGGCCGTGGACGGTCACGCCCTGGCGCTCGACGGCGGGGCTCCTGTGTGGGGCGTGCGCCCAGCGGCCGATCCGTTGTTCGAGTCAGTGGCGCGCTGCTTCGGCCGGGCGGCGGTTGGGGTGGTGCTCACGGGGATGGGTCGCGACGGGGCCGCCGGCCTTCGCGCGATACGAGATGCGGGGGGCCGCGGCCTCGCCCAGGACAGGGAAACGAGTGTGATCTTCGGAATGCCGCACGCCGCCTTCTCGAGCGGCGGAGCCGAGTGGCTGGTGCCGATACGCGACATGGCCATGCAAATAACCGAGTTGCTCGCCCAGCTCCCCCGTGTGACAGGCACGGAGGCGCCATGAACCCGCGTCCGCGGCGGGGAGCGGGGGACCGGCCGCAGGGGGACAGCGCCGGCCGACCGTTCCGTGACGCCTTGGCCGAGAAGCCTGTCCTTGTGGGGGAGGTGCAGGGCGCCAGTGCCCCGGCGAAGCCCGATGCGGTGGCACCCCCCAACCCGTTACAGGAGGAGGGGAAGGCGCCACCGGAAACGCAGGAGCGCCCGTTGGATCTCCTTATCGCTCGGATCGGCTCCGAGCTCTTCGGCTTTCCGGTGGGCGCGGTGGAGGAAATCATCGAGATCGGCGAGCTGCGATCGCTTCCGGAGGGAGACCCGTCGCTCGCGGGCCTTTGCGCGGTGCGTGGGCGCCTGCTGCCGATCCATCGGGCGACGGCCGTGCTTGGCGAGCTGTCGGAGCCGCGCGTGGAGCTGGCGCTCGTGCTGCGCGTGGGCAGCCAGCGGGTCGGCATAGCTGTTGACGACGCGGAGGAGGTCATCGGCGTGGCGGCTTCGGAGCTGCGGCGGCCGCCTGCGCGCGGAATAGATGAGCGGTTGGTTCGCGGCGTGGTGCTTCACGAGGGCAGGCTGTTGACCCTGCTTGACACGGAGGCGCTGGCGGCTCGCTTCGCCGATGCGCCAGGAGCGGAACTGGGATGAGTGCACGCGAGAACAGGCAGGTCGTGACCTTCTGTCTGGGCGAGGACCGATTCGCCGCAGACATCGAAGCGGTCGAACGCGTGCTGCGCTACGAGCGCCCCACGCCGATTCCCAAGCTGCCCGCGTGGGCGGAGGGTGTGCTCGCGTACCGGGACCGTGTCGTACCCGTGATCGACCTTCGCCGGCGCTTCGGGATGGCGCCCGGAGAAATCCGGCAGCAGACGCGCATCCTGGTGTTCGAGCTCCAGAGCGGGTGGGTTGGCGCCACCGTGGATGCTGTCCTCGAGGTGGCGACGATCGATCCAGCGCTGGTCACGGAACCGCCCGCGATATTCCGGGGTCTCTCCGCCGAATTCCTCAAGGGGCTCATCAAGCGTGATACGCGGCTGCTGATTCATCTGGATGTATCACGCATCCTGACCGCAACCGAGCAGCTCATGCTGCAAGCCGCTGCCGAAGAGGCGCTCGCCGATGCCTGACGTTTCGGCGGCGCTGTTTCGTCGTCGCATGGAGGAACTGCAAGCAAGGCTTAACGCCGCCGACGCGATGACTGCGCGCGATGACCTGAAGGTGGAGATCATCGCCCTGTATAAGTCGTTGGATCGCGAGCTGGGCGAGCTCATCGAGCTGAAGGCGCAGGTGAAGGGTCTCGCGGAGCAGTGGAAGGGACTCGCACCGTCGCGCGCCACGCACGTACCGCCTCAGCTGGAGGAGCGTCCCGTGGTAGTAGCCGATCATATCGGCGCCTCCACGTTCATCGAGAAAGGGTGGAATCTCATCTCACTAGGCGACCACGAGGGTGCCGAGCGTGTACTCGAGCGGGCCCTCGAACTGGCACCCGGAGACCCTCAAGCGGAATCTCTGCTGGGCTGGTCACGCATGCTCCAGTCCAAATACGACGAGGCGCTGCTCAACTTTCAGCAGGTGCTCACGCGGCAGCCGGCCAACTCGCTGGCGCGCATCAACCTGGGTTACATCTGCTTGAAGAAGCGGATCTTCGGTGAGGCGATCGAGCATCTTTCGAAGGCCATCCGATTGAACAACGACCCCAAGGCGAGGCTTTACGCGCACTTTTACCTTGGTCTCGTGTATCTCGAAAGGGAGATGCACGAGGACGCGCAAACGTTCTTCCGGAAGACGCTCGTGCTTGGCCCCAAGCTCATCGAGGCGTACTACGAGCTGGGGCGCGCCCTCTGGTTCGATGGGAAACGAGAGGAAGCGCTCCAGGCGTGGCGCGAGGGACTCGCTGCCAACAAGTTCAATCCATGGGGGAAGCGCTGCGGAGAGATGGTACGGCACGCAGAAGAGGGTGGCGTGCCCGTGGTAAACTGATTGCCGCGCTGGCGCTGCTGGCTGCGCCGTCAGGCGCTGCGGCGTCCCAGTCTGCCGAGCCGCTCACACTCCACGATGGTCGCTTCACTGTCGTGGCCTATCCCTCGGAGCACCGTCTCGCTCGCTCGCTCCTCGACTTCGCGGTGCAGCAGGACACCTTTCCTGGGCTGCCGCGTCCCACGCAGCGGACAACGATCCTGATCGCACCCGACCGCGCCACCTTTCGCCAGTGGATCGGCCCGCACGCGCCCGAATGGGGTGCCGCCGTGGCCTTCCCGCGAGAGGGGAGGATTGTGCTTCAGGGCCGCAGCGCGGGTTCGGATGCCGGTGACCCCGCCCGAACACTGAGGCACGAGCTTGCCCATCTGGCTCTGTGGGAGGCGCTCGGCGGCCGCATCCCGCGATGGTTCGACGAGGGATATGCAAGCTGGGCTGCCGGCGAGTGGGGGCGGGAGGAGATTCTCACAACGAGCCTCGCACTCGTCATCCGCGGCGCGCCGTCGGTGGAGGAACTCGAGTCGTGGTTCGGGCAGGGCCCGACGCGGGCGCGCAATGCCTATGCACTCTCGCACCGGGCTGTGGCGGAGATGGCGGCCCTGGACGGGGAGCGGGGGCTGGCGCTGTTCTTCCGGTACTGGTCGGAAAGCGGCTCGATCGACTCGGCACTGCGCAGAGCCTACGGCCTTACGCTGGACGGGTTCGACCGGCACTGGGGACGGCGTACGCAGCTTCGCTACGGCGCGCTGGCGGTCGTAGGGAATCTCTCGTTGGCGCTGGCACTCATGGGAATTCTCGTGGCGCCGCTCTTTCTGGTGCGGCGGCGCCGCGACAAGTTGCGCCTGGCGGCGTTGCGAGCGGAGGACGCTGAGGCGGAGCGCAAGCGCCTGCTCGAGGACGGGCAATTGGGCGCTTCTCCGGACGGCGAGCGTGATCCAGAGCAGTCAGCAACGAATCGAGTGGGCCTCCCGCCGTCGAGCGCTCCCGGGCAAGCAGGCCCGCAGCTGTAAGCGAAAGGGATCTAGTCGCTTGACACTCCATTTCTCGACCCGTACACTAAAAGATTATGCCAAACGCCACCCTCGCACGGACCCGTCCGGCCTTATGGTGGGGTCTTTCGGCAGTCGCGCTCGCCGGCGGTTACGCCGATCTTGCGCGCGGCGGGATCACTGTGGCACCAATCCTTCTGGTGCTCGGTTATTGTGTACTGATCCCAATCGCGATCCTTAAGCAGTAATTCACGCCGCACTCTGACTTTCGGCCCTCTGGATGGGTCAGCAGGGCGAATAGCTCAGTTGGTTAGAGCGCCTGCCTTACACGCAGGATGTCGGGGGTTCGAGTCCCTCTTCGCCCACTGTGGTGGACCCCGCCGGTTACGGAGGGGTACAGCAGTTTAACGATCTGGAGGGTTATCAAGGTGAAGGGAATGATGCGTGGGACGTACGTTCTGAGCGGCCTGTTGCTCGTTGGCGTTGGCCCAATGGTGAGTACGGCGGAAGCACAGCGCCGCTCGGCGGCCGAGGAGCGGTTCGTCGTGCATCACTTCCGCGGCGAGGATCGTCGTGCTGCTAACAGTATCGCCGAAGCGGTGCGGGACCGTCTTGCGAACGATCTGCGGCGGACGTACGGAACGTTCTACACCGCTGCCACGCTGAATGCCAACCTGGCGGCGGCGGGCTTCGACACGCTACAGGCCCCGGACCCGATCACGGCGCACCAGCTCTCCCGCGCGCTTCGCGTCGATGAGTATCTGGAAGGGCGTGTAACGCGCGGCGAGCGCGGCTTCCGGGTGGAGCCGATGCTGATCCTGACGATCGATCGCGACGTACAGCAGCCGCTGCCACCCATCGAGGGGTCAGCCCGGGATATTGCCACCCAGGTATCCCGGCATCTGCAGGAGGCATTGCGGCAGATCCCCGGTACGCGCCAGTGCCAGAACGCAGCGCGCGATGGCAACTATATAGAGGCTGTCCGCCATGCGCGTGCGGCGATACAGGAGTATCCGCAGGCCACGCTGGCGCGCGTCTGTCTGGCGCGCTCGATGGCGGGCATGCAGGCGCCGCCGGACTCGATCATCTCCGTCACTGACGCAATTCTCGAGATCGACCCGCGTAACAAGCCGGCGCTGCTGCTCTCTGGGCAGGCGCACAAGGATGCGGGGAACATCGATGTCGCCATCGAACGCTGGACCGAGCTGGTGGTGCTCGATCCGCGTAACATCCGCCTCCAGCAGCAGTTGGCGGAGGAGTTTGCCCGCCTCGGGCAGGCAGAACGCGCCAAGCCGATCATCGAGCGAGTGCTTGCCGAGAATCCAGGCGATCCGGACATGATGCGCCTGCACTTCCTGATTCTCCTCGCGAACCGGGAGTGGAGTGAGGCGATCGAGGTTGGTGACAACCTAGTGGCGGTGGACACTTCTGCGGCCGATTCGGACTTCTTCCGCCAGATGGCCACGGCGTATGCCTCCGACACGCAACCGCAGCGCGCTGCCGAGATGACAGCGCGTGGCGTCGCCAAATTCCCCGAGGATGGGCAGCTCTGGTCGTTGCACGCGCAGACGCTTCGCGCCGCCGGGCAGAGTCAGCAGTCTCTCGAGGCATCGGATCGCGCGATCCAGCTCGTGCCGGACGATGGGCTGGCGCATCTGCGCCGGGCGCAGGCACTGCTCGATCTTCAGCGAGAGAACGACGCGATGGAGGCGCTGCGGAATGCCCTGGCGCACGGCGCTGACTCGGCGTTCGTAGGCCAGATGGCATTGGTACAGGGGAATCAGGCCTATCAGCGTGGTCGACAGGCCAACAGCCGGCAGGATTTTCAGCAGGCAGTGCAGATTCTGGCTTTCGCCGACTCCGCCTCTGCCTCGGTGAACGCCAAGTTCCTTCTTGGCGTGTCGGCGTTCCAGGTTGGAGACCTGGCCGTTCGCGAGAATCAGCGTGCCCGCAGCTGCGAGCTCGCGCGCCTCGCTCAGGAGAGCTTTACCACCGCGCAGATCAATATCATGGCTGGTGCGCAGGCACAGCCGCAGACGGCGCAGCAGCTGCTCGGTGCTCTCGGACAGTACGGACCATCGGTCGAAAACCAGCTCCGACAATTCTGCCGATAACCTCGGGGACGACGCGAGAACGCCCGCCGCTCACGCGACGGGCGTTCTCACGTGCGTCCCTTGCTTGACGGTTTGCCTCGACATCCGCTAGAATGACGTCCCCGCAACATCCCCCCTCTCGCTGGCAGAGCCCCTATCATGCCCCCGTGCTCGTGGACGAGGTACTCGAGCTGCTGGCCGGCCGCGTCCGCGTGCTCGACTGCACGTTGGGGGGTGGCGGACACGCCGAGGCTCTTCTCGAGCACGGCGCCGAGGTAGTCGGAGTGGATCGGGACCCAACCGCGATCGCCGAGGCCACGGGGAGGCTTCGTCACCACGCCGAGGCCGGACGCTTTCGCGCAGTCGAGGCGAACTACGCCGATCTGGGGGAGGAGCTCCCGTGGCAGTTTTTCGACGGCGTTCTCCTCGACCTTGGCGTCTCATCTCACCAGATCGATGATCAGCAGCGTGGATTCTCATTTCGCCCCGGAGCGCCGCTCGACATGAGGATGGGGGGCGGCCGAGGGCAGACCGCGGCAGAGCTGCTGGACGAGATCCCCGAGCGTGACCTTGTCGTGGGCCTTCGCGAACTGGCCGATGAGCCGCGTGCGTCCCGGCTCGCGAGGGAGATTGCAAGGCGCCGAGGAAACCGGCCTTTTCAGACCAGCGACGATCTCGTGGCCGCCATTCGGGGTGCGCTGGGCAGCCGCACCGGACCCGCGGACTTCGCCCGCATCTTCCAGGCGATCCGCATCATGGTCAACGATGAGCTGAATGCGTTGTCCCGGGCGCTGCCCGCCCTGCGAGACCGATTGCTCGATGATGGCGTGCTGGCCGTGATAGCCTATCATTCGGGGGAGGATGCACGCGTGAAGCATTCGTTTCGGCAGTGGAGTGCGGCGTGCATCTGTCCGCCCCGGCAGCCAGTGTGCACCTGCCGGGGAAGGCCACTTGGCCGAACTCTGACGAAGAAGGCGAGAGCTCCATCACCGGAGGAGATCGCCGCCAACCCGCGTGCCAGGAGCGCACGGCTGAGAGCGTGGCAAAAAAGCGAATGAGATTGCGCGGGCGCTCACTCGTGGCGCTGGCACTGCTCGGCTTCCTGCTCGTCGCCGGCTTGGTCGTCTGGCGGCGCACTGTTGGCGTCGCTGAGTCGCGGGAGATTGCCACCTTGCAGAAACGTGTCGTTGAGCTCGAGGCGCAGCGGGCGCGCCTGGATGGCGATATTCGTGATCTCGCGAGCCGCGGTCGGCTCGCGCCCATCGCCGAGCGGCGACTCGGCATGCGCGTTCCGAATGACACACACGTGGTCATTCTCCCACGCCCCGGGGTGGTGCGGTGATACTGCGGCCCCTTCGCACCACGTTGGTTCTGGTCGCCATGCTCCTGTTCGCGGGCGCGCTCGTATGGCGCTCGGCGCGCGTCCAGCTTTGGGAGGGACGCGACTGGCACGCACGGGCGCAGCGACAGCACTATGCCACCGCGGAGATGCCGGCGCGTCGGGGCAACATTTATGATGTTGGGGCGATTCCGCTGGCGCAGAGCCGCGAGATGGTGGCGCTGGCAGTGGCTCCACGAGAGCTGCGTGACCCCCGCGCTGCTGCGCGCGCTCTCGGCACCCTGGGGCTGAGTCGCGGATGGGTAACTCGGGCAACGGACACACGGCGGGCCTGGGTAGAACTCCCCGGTTTGTACCTGCCAGGTGAGATCGCCGTGCTCGCGAGCATGGTGGGGATCTATCCTCGTCCGGCAGTGGAGCGGGTGTACACCCAGCGGGACGCGACGCGGCGCGTTGTGGGGCATTTGGACCGTGACGGCGCTGGCATAGGTGGGATCGAGCTGGCTCTCGATTCCCTTCTGGCTGGCCGCGCCGGTACGGCGGTGGTGGTGCGGGATGCGCGCGGCGTTCGGTTCGAGGCCGTGCTGGATACCAGCGTCGCGCCGCAGGCTGGCCACGACATCGTGCTCACGATCAGCCAGGAGCTGCAGGAGATCGCGCAGCGGGCGCTGGCGGACGCGGTCACACGGATGCGGGCGTCCGGCGGCGACATCGTCGTGCTCGACCCGCACACCGGGGAAATTCGAGCCATGGCGAGCGTCCGAACGGGCAGCGCGACATCGGGAAGCCCGGTGCTGAGCGAGCCGTTCGAACCCGGATCAACCATCAAGCCTCTTTTCATTGCGGCGTTGCTCGAGCGGGATCGCGCACGTCTCAATGAGATGATCGACACCGAGAACGGTGTCTATACGGTTGACGGACGCACTATTCGGGACATCCATCGCGCCCGGGAGCTGTCGTTACGCGACGTGATCCGCCATTCGAGCAACATCGGGATCGTTAAAGCAGCGAGCCGGCTTACCCCTCGAGAGCATTTCGAAACGCTCCGCGATTTCGGCTTCGGCACCCCTACCGGTGTTGTCTTCCCATCTGAGGCGCGCGGCCTGTTATACCCGCCCGCGCGGTGGAGCCGCCAGTCGGCGGCATCGCTTGCCATGGGCTATGAGGTATCGGTCACGCCGCTTCAGCTGGCAGCAGCGTACGGGGTGTTCGCGAATGGAGGGATGTTGGTGGAGCCGACGCTGGTAAGGGAGGTGCGCGCACCGGATGGCCGGGTTCGCTTTCGCCATGTGCCGCGTGTGGTGCGACGGGTGATCGACCCAGCGAACGCGGAACAGGTGCGCATGCTGCTAATCGACGCGGTGCAGAGCGGAACCGGAACCGGGGCGGGGCTGGGCCGGTTTGCTGTTGCCGGCAAGACCGGGACGGCGCGTCGCGCGGGACCTGGAGGACGCTATGACGCGGGGTCGTACACTGCCTCGTTCGTCGGGATGTTTCCTGCCGATCAGCCGCAGTACGTCATCCTCGTCAAGCTCGACAACCCGGCGGGTGAATACTACGGCGGACGAACTGCGGCTCCCGTGTCGCGAGCGGTGCTCGAGGCGGCGATCGCCGCGCGTGACGCCGCGCTCGACCGGCGCGCCCTGGTACGGTCCGCAAACGGCACGACGGCGGGGCAGGAGCGCTCAGCTACCGGGCCCGCCCCCCAGACGCGACCCAGACCGGGCAGCGGATCTGCGCCCTACGTGTTCACTCTTGTCGACGAGCCCGCCGAGCCCAAGGCCGCTCAGCCTCCACGACAGATACCCGATGTGCGCGGCATGTCGCTTCGAGATGCCACCCGCACGCTGCATCGTGCCGGCTTTCGTGTGCAAGTGAATCGGTTCGGTGTTTCCGGTGGGACGGTTCCAGAGGCGGGAACGCTCGCCCAACCGGGGTCGCTGGTGCGAGTGGTGACGAAGTGAGCGGGATCTCGATCAACGTGATCACCGAAGCGCTTCAACGCTGCGGTGTGCTCGCGATGGTGCGCGGCCAACTTCCCGAGACGGTCACCACCCTTACCGAAGACAGCCGACGCGTGGTACCGAACTCTTTGTTCCTGGCGGTTCGGGGCTCTGCGGCGGATGGTCACGACTTCCTGCAGCAGGCTGCGGCCAGGGGCGCGAGCTGCGTGATGGTGGAGGACATGAGTCGCACCGAGTTGCCGGCGATCGTGATCGTCGACGCGCGCCGCGCTGCCGCCATAGCGTCGGCGGCGGCTTTCGGCGATCCAGCCACAGAGCTCACGCTTGCCGCGGTCACCGGAACGAACGGGAAGACCACGACTGTCAACATCCTCAGGCATCTGCTCGACGAACCCGACGCGCGCAGTGCGTCCATTGGAACGCTGGGCGTGCTCGTGGGCGGTCCTGGCGCAGCGATGGAAGGGGGAGAGGGGCTGACCACGCCAGCTCCAGTGGAGCTGCAGCGATTGCTGCGGATGCTCGCCGACTCGGGCGTGCGGCGAGTGGCGATGGAGACGTCGTCGCACAGTCTGCATCAGCGCCGCGTGGACGGGCTTACCTTTGACGTGGCGGTGTTCACCAATTTCACGCGCGATCACCTGGACTATCACGGAACCATGGAGGCCTATTTCGCCGCCAAGGCCATGCTCGTAGAGCGAATCGCACCCGCCGGCGCCGCGGTCGTCAACGCCGACGACCCGGCGTGGGCCGACCTGCCGCCGGTGCCGCGAACCATTCGGTTCGGCATTCATGCGGCCGCCGAGGTAGGCGCGGAGAGGGTCACCTTTCTGCCGCAGGGAAGCTCATGGGTGCTGCGCGCCGGTGCGGAGCGCCACCAGGTGTCGCTACCGCTGATCGGCGACTTCAATGTCTCAAACGCACTTGGTGCCGCGGCGGCGGCATGGTACCTGGGAGTACCGTCCGCCGTCATCGCGGACCGGCTCACGCGGTCGCCGCAGGTACCGGGCCGGCTCGAGCTGTTACACGAGTCGCCCACAGTGCTTCGTGACTACGCGCACACTCCTGACGCGCTCGAGCGTGCGCTGGAGGCGGTGCGCCCTTTTGCTACGGGGCGCGTGTTTGTGGTCTTTGGTTGCGGCGGTGACCGCGATCGCGGCAAGCGGCCTCTCATGGGCGCGGTGGCCACGCGGCTCGCGGACTTCACCATTCTCACCAGCGACAATCCGCGCAACGAGGATCCTCAGCGCATCCTCGACGACATCGAGGCCGGACTTGACGGTTCGCGCCATGAGCGCGTGGAGGACCGTCGCGACGCGATCGCTCGAGCGCTGGCCATGGCGGAACGCGATGATGTCATTGTTTTGGCCGGGAAGGGCCACGAAACCTATCAAATTCGCAACGGCGTGCGCCATCCTTTCGATGAACGAGACGTTGTTCAGGAGCTTACGGCGGGTGGGGGAACGGGGAGGGGGAGGGCGCGCGGATGAGCTGGCGCTGGACACTGGACCTGGTTGGGATGGCACTCGGAGGGGGGCCCGCCGGCCCGCTGCCATTACGGGGTGTTTCTACGGACACGCGTTCTATCGACCGCGGAGATGTTTTCGTGGCGCTCCACGGTGAGAACTTCGATGCACACGACTTCCTCGACGATGCCGTGCGGAAGGGCGCTGCCGCGCTGGTCGTTGCGGATCCTGCTCGGGCCGCCGGGCTTGGAGTACCGGTTTACACGGTGGATGACACACTCGTCGCGCTGGGGACGCTCGGCGCATTTCGACGCGCCGCGTGGGGCGGCCCACTGGTGGCGGTGGCCGGCTCGAACGGAAAGACCACCACCAAGGACCTCATTCGTGCGGCGGTGGGCGCGATGCTTGATGTGCATGCAACCAACGCTAACCTGAACAACCGCGTCGGCGTGCCGCTGACCCTGCTGGCTCTGAGAGACGAGGCGGACGTGGCGGTGGTGGAAGCGGGCACCAATATGCCCGGCGAGATTGCCATACTGCGAGAGATGCTTCGGCCTGACATCGCCGTGGTTACGTGCGTCGAGGAAGAGCACCTCGAGGGCCTCGGCTCCCTCGAGGCGATCTTTCGTGAGGAGACGGCCATCTTTGATCGCTCCCTGATCGCTGTCGGTCCGGCCACGCAGCCAGAGATCGTCGCCCAAGGGGCGCGTACAGCGCGGCGCGCCGTGAGCGCCGGCCTTGATGAGGGTGATGTGCGGGCGACGCGTTGGGAGATCGATACCGAGGGGTTGGGTCGCATCTTCATGGAGGACGTCGTGGTGCAGCCGCCAGCCAGAGGCGTCCACAACCTGCGCAATACCATGCTTGCGCTCGCGGTCGCACGCGAATGCGGGGTATCCTACGCCGACGCCGCGCGCGGCATCGAGGCGATGCCCAGCCCGGCAATGCGATCGAGCTGGGAGGCGCTGGGGACGGCAACGCTGATCAACGACGCTTACAACGCGAACCCGGGTTCGATGCGGGCGGCGCTGGACATGCTCGTTCATACCGGCAAGGGGCGACAGCGGGTTGCGGTGCTCGGCACCATGCGCGAGCTCGGTGCTCATGCGCAGCGTATGCACCTGGAGGTTGCGCGCCATGCGCTGGCGAGCGATGTGGAGGTCATCGCCGGTATGGGCGAAATGGCCGGCGCGCTCGACGAGGCGGCTCCGGGCGATTCCCGGGTAGTAGCGGCCGCCGAGCTGGAGGAACTCTGGGGCGCGCTCCAGCCGAAGTTGGCGCGCGATGCCATCATCCTGCTCAAGGCTTCACGGGGCGTCCGACTGGAACGTCTCGTACCTCACCTCACGCAGTGGGCCACAGGCTAGTGCTCTATCATCTTCTGACGCCGCTGACGAAGTACTTCAGCCCGTTCAACGTCTTCAGCTACATCACCTTCCGCGCGGCATCCGCGGCAGTGCTGGGGCTGCTGCTGGCGCTGCTCATCGGACCCGCGATCATCAAGCGGCTGCGTGCGCTGCGAGTGCGTCAGGTGATACGCGACGGTACGCCGGAGAGCCACCAGGGCAAGGGGACCACGCCTACTATGGGCGGGCTGATCATCCTGGTCGCCACCATTATCCCGACGCTGCTGTTCGCGCGGATGGACAACCGCTACATCTGGATTGCGCTCTTCGTCACCGCCTGGATGGGCGCCATCGGCTTCCTGGATGACTACCTGAAGCTGAAGCAGAAGCGCGAGGGAAAGAAGAACGAGGGACTCGTCGAACGTTACAAGCTGGCTGGACAGCTCACGCTGGGCATCCTGCTGGGAGTGTATCTCTGGCAGTTCCCGCTGTCGACGTTGCCGGGCGCGTCCACCACGCTGCCATTCTACAAGTACGTGCTGGTGGTACCTGTGTTCGCCTGGATGTACGTGCCCTGGGTGGCCTTCATCCTGACGGGAACGAGCAATGCCGCCAACCTCACGGATGGCCTGGATGGACTGGCCGCCGGACTCACCGGCATCGCCGTGGTCGCCTTCGCATTGTTCGCGTACGTGATGGGGCGCGTGGACACGAGCCAGTACCTTCAGATCTACTATCTGCGGGGAGCCGGCGAGCTTTCGATATTCTGTGCCGCTCTGTTCGGCGCGGTGATCGGCTTTCTCTGGTACAATTCTCACCCCGCGCAGGTGTTCATGGGCGACACCGGTTCGCTGGCGCTCGGCGGCGCACTGGGCGCGATCGCCATTCTTCTCAAGTCCGAGTTCCTGCTTCTCCTCGTTGGCGGCGTGTTCGTGGCTGAGACGATGTCGGTGATCCTGCAGCGCGTCGTGTTCAAGTACCGACGGCGGCGCTACGGGCTGGCGTATGCGCAGGCGAATCGATTGTTCTTGCGAGCGCCGCTGCACCACCACTTCGAGATGAAGGGGTGGGCGGAGCCGCAAGTGGTTGTACGCTTCTGGATCCTCGGCATAATCTGCGCGTTCGTCGCGTTCAGCACGCTGAAGCTGCGGTGAGCCAGCAACGGGGGAGAGGCGAAGTGGCGGTGGTCGGACTTGGATCGAGTGGCGTGGCCGTCGCCGAGCTGCTCCTCCGGGATGGTGGTTCCATATACGCGTCGGACGTCGGTACCGGCGTGCCCGCCGAAGAGGTGAACCGGCTGCGTGAGCTCGGCATCGACGTTGAGGTGGGCGGGCACGACCTCGACCGCATTGCCGCCGCCAGGCTCGTGGTGGTGAGCCCCGGCGTGCCGCCCGAGGCACCACCGCTTGTCCGCGCCCGCGCCGCGTCCGCACCGGTGGTTAGTGAGATCGAGATCGCGCTTCGGCATCTTGGGAGCACTCGCTACATTGCCGTCACCGGCACGAACGGGAAGACGACGACGACGGCTCTCATCGCGCACATGCTCGTGTCGCTCGGTCGACGCGCCGTGGACGCGGGCAACATCGGCACACCGCTGTCGCGGATTGCCCTGTTGGCCGATCGTCCGGATTGGGTGGCACTCGAACTGTCGTCCTTTCAGCTGCACGACACGCCAGGCGTCGCACCAGCGGTGGGAGTGCTGACTAACCTCAGCCCCGATCACCTGGACCGCTATCCCGACGTGGAAAGTTACTACGCCGACAAGAAGAGGCTTTTCAGCAATGCCCGCCCGGAGAGCATCTGGGTGCTGAACGGCGATCAGGCAGAGGTTCACGACCTCGCCGCGGGTTCAGTGGGCGACATGCGCCTTTTTTCGCTGCGGACACCTCAGCGCTCAGGAGCCTGGTTCGACCGTGAGCGGCAGCAGCTGGTACTGTTGAATGAGCCTCTTCTCGAGCGCGCTGAACTTCCGCTTCTTGGCGACCACAACGTCGCGAATGCGCTTGCCGCGGCGCTGGCGGTGATGACTGCCCATTCAGCGCACAGCACGCCGGCGGCTCGCCGCCGGCTCGCCGAGGCCCTGCGCACGTTTCGGGCGCTGGCGCACCGGCTCGAGGTGGTGGGGGAATACGGCGGCGTACTCTGGATCAACGACTCCAAGGCGACGAACGTCAGCTCCACACGCGTCGCGATCGAAGGGATGACGCGGCCGACGGTCGTGCTCCTCGGCGGCAGGCACAAGGGAGAGCCGTACACGGGACTGGGCGAAGCCCTGCGAGCGCACGCGCGTGTCATCATCGCCTACGGGGAGGCCGGGCCTATCGTGATGCGTGATCTGGACGGTGTCGTGCCTCTGGTGCTCGAGACCGGCGACTTCGCCAGTGTGATGGAGCGCGCCCGTGGTGCGGCGCAACCCGGCGATGCCGTCCTGCTTTCGCCCGCTTGCTCGAGCTACGACATGTTCCGGAATTACGAGGAACGCGGTGCCACGTTCCGGCGCCTTGCCGCGGCGAACCCGCGATGACGACCACGGCGTTGGCGGCGGACGTCCGCGAACGGTGGCGAATGGGAACCGAGGCGCGGGCGTTGACGATCCTGACCACCATCATGGTGGTGTTCGGGCTGGCGGTGCTCTACAGCGCCAGCGCGCTGACCGCCATGCGGGAGGGTCACAGCCACACCTTCTACCTCTTTCGCCAGGCTACCGGGGTGTTTGTGGGGCTGGTGATCTTCGCCGCCGCGGCCAAGATCGACGCGGAACGGTGGCGCACCTGGGCCTGGCCACTCATGGGCGTGACGTTGCTCCTGCTGGTCGTGATAGTACTGCCCTTTACGACAGGTATCGCGCCGCGCATAAACGGCTCGAGACGCTGGCTCAACCTCGGCGTGACGGTACAGCCTTCCGAGGTGGCCAAGTTCGCCCTGGTAATCTGGACGGCGATGTTGATTGTGAAGAAGGGGGAGCGGATGCGGCGCCTCACCAAGGGGCTGATGCCGTTCCTGCTGGTGCTGGCAGTGATGAACGTGCTGGTGATTCTCGAGCCTGACCTGTCGCAGGCCATGATGTACACACTTGTCATGGGAATCGTGCTTTTCGTGGGCGGTGTGCGCATGGGTCACGTAATTCTGCTTGCCGCGATGGCGCTGCCACTGCTCTGGCGTGAGATCGAGCGGTTTCAGTACGCGCTGCTCCGAATGACCTCCTTCCTCGATCCCGGCAGCGCTCCCCAGGAAGCGAGCTACCAATTGCAGCAGTCACTCATCGCTGTGGGATCCGGTCGATGGTTCGGTGTAGGATTCGGGCAGGGACGGCAGCAGAGCGGCTTCCTGCCGTATCCGTACAACGACTTCATCGGCAGCAACATCGGTGAGGAATGGGGGTTCCTTGGACTGCTGGCGGTCACGGCCGGCTTCACGCTCTATCTCTGGCTCGGGTTCCGCATCGCCAGGGCCGCGCGCACGCCCTTTCAGCAGCTCACCGCCATCGGTCTCACGCTCATGACGGTGATCACGGCGTTCCTGCATCTCGGCGTGGTTATCGGGCTGCTCCCGACCACGGGGCTGACACTGCCATTCTTCTCCTATGGCCGCACGTATCTGGTGGTGTCGCTGCTCATGACGGGAATCCTCGTGAACATCGGCAGCAGCCGCGAGCGAATAGTGGGATCGCGGGCGACCGATCCGCTGGCCCACGCACCGGCGTGAGAGTCGTCTTCAGCGGTGGTGGCACTGGCGGCCATCTCTATCCCGCGCTCGCGATCGCACGTGCGCTCGCGAAGCTGGAGCCCGCCGTCGCGCCGCTGTTCGTAGGTGCGGAACGCGGCATCGAACGAAAGATCCTTCCTGGAGCGGAGTTTCCCTACAAGCTGCTTCCGCTGCACCCACTCTACCGCTCCAAGCCCTGGCTGCTTGGCCGGAGCGTGGCCGGTTTCATTCGGTCCTGGCGTGAGCTGGCAAGCCTGGCGCGAGAGGATCGACCGCAGCTCGTCGTCGGTACCGGCGGCTACGCCTCCGCGGCGGCACTGGCGCATGCGCGCGCGAACGGAATACCGTACGTGCTTCAGGAGCAGAATGGACATCCCGGTATCGTAACGCGGCTTTTCGCTCCCGGCGCGCGCGAGATCTGTCTGGGCTACGGCAGCGCCGCGCGTCTGCTTCGACCCAGCAGGAGCACGCTCGTCATCGAGACGGGCAATCCCATCGATCCACCCCCCGAGCCTCGTCCCGATCGTGCTGCAGCGAGACGCAGTTGGGGATTCCCCGCCGAGGGGGGTGTGGTGCTGCTCATTTTCGGGGGAAGCCAGGGAGCCTGGGCGTTGAACGAGGTCGTCGCGGAATGGCTCGGTGCCGCGCTTCCCGAGAATCTTCATGTCATCTGGGCCACCGGCCACGCGATGCATGCACGGTACGCGGCTCTCGCTTCAACCCGAGCGCGCGTCGAACCATACCTGTCGCCCATTGCCAGCGCCTATGCAGCCAGTGACGTGGCCGTGACCCGTGCCGGCGCCCTCACCTTGGCCGAGTTGTGCGCCTGGGGAATTCCCTCCATCATGGTGCCGCTCCCTACGGCTGCGGCGGACCATCAGACCGCAAACGCACGCGAGGTTGCCGATGCTGGTGCGGGCGTTCTCCTGCCACAGCGCGAGCTGAGCCCGGAACGGCTGGGAGCGGAGGTTCGTGGGCTTGCGGCGGATCGCGCCCGGCTTGCCAGCCTCGCCGCGGCGGCACGCCTCCGCGCGCGTCCGCATGCAGCGGAGGACATTGCCAAACGGATACTTACCTACCTCGATCTCAAGCAGAATCAGACTTGAGATGATGTCTCGGCTCGCAGTATATTGGCCCGCCACGACATGTCACTCTTCGCGCCGTCCGAGAGCCGACCGATCCACTTTGTCGGGATCGCTGGCGCCGGTATGAGCGCGCTTGCCGAACTGCTCATCCGGCGGGGCGTTGCCGTCACCGGCTGCGATTCCAACCCGGCCGCTGTAGAGGATTTGCGCCGGCTCGGCGTCAATGTCGCAAGCGGCCACGACCCCACGCACGTCGAAGGCTCGCGGGCGGTGATTGTCACGTCTGCCGTCCCTCGCGATCTCGGCGAACTGAAGCGCGCGCGACAACTCGGCATTCCCGTCCTCCGTCGCGCTGAAGCTCTCGCCGAGGCGATCTCGGAGGGTGAAACCGTCGGAATTGCCGGCACCCATGGCAAGACGACGACCACGGTCATGAGCACCGAAGTCCTTGCCGCGGCGGGGCTCGATCCCACTGGTCTGGTAGGCGGGCGCGTGGAAAGTTGGGCGGGGAACTGCCGGGCTGGAGGCGACCGCATCTTCGTCGTTGAGGCCGACGAGTACGACCGTTCGTTCCTGGCGCTCTCGCCCGGTGTCGCGGTCGTTACGAACATCGAGGCCGATCACCTGGACATCTATCGCGATCTGGCTGAGATCAGGGAGGCGTTCGCCGCGTTCGTGAGTGGAGCGCGTGCCATCATCCTATGTGCCGACGATGTTGGGGCGACCACGCTGCAGCTTCCAGTCAGCGCCGAGGTGATCCGCTATGGCATCGCGTCTCCCAACGCCCGGCTTGCCGCCCGCGATGTTCGGGAGGAGTCGGACGGTTCGAGGTTTACCATTCTGTACGATGGCACAGACATGGGCGAGGCGACGATCGCGGTACCCGGGCGCCACAATGTGCTGAACGCGCTCGCGGCCGTCGGCACCGGGATAGCGTTTGGCGCGCCCATCGACGGGATGTTGGCCGGGTTGGCAGGTTTTCGAGGCGTGGAACGACGGTTCCAGCGTGTTGGCGAGGTGGCCGGCATAGTCATCGTGGATGACTACGCTCACCACCCGACCGAGATTCGCGCTACGCTCCAGGCCGCCCGCAGCGCGTACCCCGGCCGCCGGGTGATCGCCGCATTTCAACCGCACCTCTTCTCGCGCACGCGCGACTTTGCCGTCGAGTTCGGCGAGGCGCTCTCCGCGGCCGATGCGGTTTTCCTTACGGAGATCTATCCCGCGCGCGAGCAGCCGATCCCCGGTGTCAGCGCGGCTCTGGTAGAGGAGGCTGTGCGCACTGCCGGCGCCTTCGTGGCGTGGCGCGGAGAGCGTGACCGGCTGGCCGCGGCTCTGCAGCATTTCGTTGGGCCCACCGATATCGTGCTTACCATTGGAGCCGGTGACATCACTCGTACCGCAATGGAGCTGCTCGAGCGGCTCCGCAGTGGAGGCACGGCGTGAAGCGAGCGATCATCTGGCTTCGTGGATGGGGATGGCGGCGGGGCATGCTGGGGCTGCTCGCTGTCATAGCAATCTTGTCGCCGTGGTGGGGTCCGCCGCTGCTCTCGCGGATGTCGTTCTTCAGGGTGCAC
>CAZWSO010000007.1:0-40201 GCA_964636485.1 uncultured Gemmatimonadaceae bacterium | reverse complement strand
TGCCGTGGAGAGGCCCAGGCACCGCTCACGCTCGCGCGCGTCCGCGACGTGATGGCCTGATCTGAAGCCCGACCGGCAGCCCGCCGCGCCGATCCCTGATGAGCGAAGACGTCACGCTGTTCGTGAACGCATCGCAGGTGGTGACCTGCGCCGGACCCGCGCGCGCCCGGCGCGGCGCCGAGATGGCTGATGCCAAAGTGCACACCGGCTGGGCTGTCGCGATCGAGGGCAGCCGGATCAGCGCCGTCGGTCCGCAGCCGCCGCTCGAGGCGGTCCTCCCACGGGCAAGGCGGGTGAACTGCGCCGGCTGCACCATCACACCGGGGCTCGTGGATTCACATACCCATGCCATATTCGGTCGGCCGCGCCAGGAGGAGCAGGAGATGCGTGCCGCCGGGGTTGACTACATGGAGATCGCGAAGCGGGGTGGCGGAATCCATTCCTCCGTGGGTGATGTGCGAGCACGAGGAGAGAACGAACTGTACGACCTGGCGCGTTCCCGATTGCAGCGACTGGCCTCCTATGGCACGACGACAGTAGAGGTCAAATCAGGTTACGGTCTTACTGTGGAGGATGAGCTGAAGTTGCTTCGCGTCATCCGTCGTCTGGCAGACGCATTGCCCATGCGTGTCGTTGCCACGTGGCTTGGTGCGCACGAGATCCCTCTGGAGCACCGGGGATCCCGCGACGGACGCCAGCGATGGATGGACATTCTCGAACAAGAGATGCTCCCGCTGGTCGTGCGCGAAGGACTGGCGGAGTTTGCGGATGTCTTCTGTGAGCCAGGTGTGTTCACCGTACCGGAGAGCCGGCGCATTCTGCGAGCCAGCCGCGCTGCCGGGCTCGCGATCAAACTCCATGCCGATGAGCTGGAATCATCGGGCGGTGCCGAGCTGGCAGCAGAGCTTGGCGCCACCTCGGCCGACCACCTCGCGGCCATTTCTGATCCTGGCATTGTCGCCCTTGCAAGCAGCGGCACTGTCGCCACGCTGCTCCCGGGGACGATGCTGTTCCTGGGCCGCTCCAGTCGGGCCCCAGCCCGTCAACTCATCCAGGCCGGGGTGCCGATCGCACTCGCCACTGACTTCAACCCCGGGACGTCGCCCACCGTCAACTTCCCCCTCATGCTGACTCTCGGGGTCAGCCAGCTGCGTCTCAGCGTCGCGGAAACCGTGATCGCGGCTACGGTCAACGGTGCCGCGGCGCTCGCGCGCGCCGATCGCCTTGGCCAGCTGACCGAGGGTTTCTCCGCAGACCTGGCGATCTTCGAGGGGGATGACGTGCGCGAGTTGCCTTACTGGTATGGCGACCGTCGTTGTAAGGGTAGCTATGCGCGTGGCAAAGCTTGTCACCCGTGTGACTTACCCGTAACTTAACGCACTGCGCCCCACTGGTTGTGGGGTGCGCTCACGAGCCGCCACCCACCGATGTCCTTCACGAACGTCAACAAGCTCAGAAAACAGGCCGCCGAGCACGAGCAGAAGCGACAGCTCGACAAGGCGCTGGCCAAGTACATCCAGATTCTGGATGCGCTGGGCGAACACGTGGACGAGTCCGACATCGCACTCTACAACCGTGTCGGTGATCTGCTGATGCGGCTGAGCAAGGTTAGTGACGCGGTGGATTACTACGAGAAGGCCGTCGATCTGTACACGGAAGGCGGCTTCTTCAACAACGCCATCGCGCTCTGCAACAAGATTCTTCGCAACGCGCCAGGCCGCACCTCGGTGTACTACAAACTCGGCCGGATCAGCGCCAAGAAGGGGTTCATTGCCGACGCAAAGCAAAACTTTCTGGAGTACGCCGATCGCATGCAGCGCGCCGGTCAAATAGAGGACGCGTTCCGCGCACTCGCCGAGCTCGCCGATCTCTGTCCGGACCAGGAGGATATCCGATTGATGCTGGCGGATCAGCTTGCGCGAAAGGATCGCAAGTCCGAGGCAATCGGCCAGCTTCAGCAGCTCTACCAGAAACTTCAGTCGGAAGGACGCTCGCGAGAGGCACGTGCCACGGCGGACCGAATGCGAGCCATCGATCCAGACGTAGCACCCCGTGAGGGCGCGATCACGCCGACGCGCAAGCCCGCGGATCTGGTGTTCCTCGACGTCAGCTACGATGCGCCAGATCAGCCAGCGACCCATCCGCCGGCCATTGGCAAGGTCGGCGAGAACGACGTCTCCTCTGCCGAAGATCTGCGTCTGATCGTTCCAGATGACGCCATCGAGACTCCAACGGTGGTCAGCCAGGTCGATGGCCTCACCTCGGCGTTCTTGGGGGATGGAAACGAACACACCTCGCACGAATCGCAGGTAGCAGAGGTCGAAGGGCTCGAGACTTCCCACTTCGTGGGCGCTGACGGCTCCCCAATCGAGGGTATCGAGCTCTCCGTTACGGAGCCCGATGAAGAGATCGAGGGCACAGCCGTAGCGGGCCTCGAGCACTCGGAGATGGGAGACGCCGAAGCGTTTCCTGCGCCGCCGGGTCAGGTC
Organism: uncultured Gemmatimonadaceae bacterium; assembly: GCA_964636485.1. Classification (GTDB taxonomy): domain Bacteria; phylum Gemmatimonadota; class Gemmatimonadetes; order Gemmatimonadales; family Gemmatimonadaceae; genus CAYXRS01. The sequence goes on along the minus strand of CAZWSO010000007.1, from coordinate 37,712 downwards.
TTCGCCGGCGAAGTGTCCGGAGACCAGGGCGATCCGGTGTTCAGCGAAGAGCAGGCCGAGTCCGACGCGGTCGGCGCGGACGAGCAGTCACCATTCATCTCGATCGAAATCCAGAACGACCAGTCCGCCCTGCTCGGCGTGAGCGAGTCCACCGATGAGGACGCGTCCGACGAGGAGGCGACGGCGCCCCTGAGCCGTGGGACACCGCGCGAGCCGCTGCAGTCACTGATCGAGATCGAGCTCATGGACGAAGATGCACTGTCGCTCGCGCCTGACCCCGGCGCTGCCGGTGCGCGGGACTCGGCCGATGAGGAGGACGTTGGTGGCGCGCTCTCGTTCATCCATTCGAGCGAGGAGCCCGGCTCGCTCGACTTCGAGCCGCCAGAGCCCTGGACTCCCGACCGCGAGAGCGACCCTGCTCTTGATGCCGCCGCCTCCGCCGAAGCGGTAGACGCACCCGGGGAGGAACCGCCGGGGCCGCCGGACGACTTGAACACCACTGTAGATCGCCTTCGCCTCTCTGTGCAACGGGAACCTGACAACGGGCACTTGCATCAGCAGCTTGGCGAGACACTTCTCGAGGACGGTGACCGGGACGGCGGGATGCGTGCCCTCGAAGCGGCGATGGGCGCATATGAGAACGTGCAGGATTTCGGTGGTGCGCGCTCAGTAGTGGAGGAGATTCTCCGCCTCGAGCCGAACTCGATCCGTCACCAACAGAAGCGCGTCGAGTACGCGTTCCGCACGAATGATCGGCGACGACTGGTGGATGCCTATCTCGGTCTCGCGGACTGCCTTTTCCGAAGCGGGCAGGTCGACAAGTGCCGGGCGGTTTACGAACGCGTAGTCGAGTTGGCACCGGATGACCGCCGCGCGCGAGAAGCGCTTCGCGCGGTAGATCCCGCCGCGGCCACGCCCCCGGAATCGGAAGCGGTACATGATCGACCCTCCGAGGGAGCAAACGTGGCCGCCAACGGAGCGCCCACGCCCGAACAACGCGAGTCGTTCGTGAACCTGGCTTCGTGGCTGGCCGAGGACACCGAGCCGAAATCCACGCGCATGGTCGCCGACGTGCAGGAAGCTGAGGATGAAACGCAGGTGGACTTCCGCCGCATGCTCGACAAGTTCAAGGAGGGCGTTGCCGCCAACGTCGAGGATACCGATCACGAGAGTCATTACGACCTTGGCGTCGCCTACAAGGAGATGGGCCTGCTCGACGAGGCGATCGCGGAGTTCCAGAAGGCCCTCCGTGGCACCGAGAATCGGGTGCGGACGTACGAATCGCTTGGACAGTGTTTCGTGGAGAAACGGCAGTTCCAGATCGCCGTTACCATCCTTACACGCGCTCTGGCCGACCGGCGCGCTGGGGATGACGTGCTGGTTGGCGTGCTCTACCTGTTGGGAATGGCGCACGAGACGCTCGGACAGCACGATGAGGCACGCGGGTACTATGAGCGCGTCCTGGCCGTGGACATCGGCTTTGCCGATACCGGGGACAGGCTCGCCGCCCTCGAGGCTGGACAATGAGTGTACGGCTCCCACGCCCCGCCCCGCCAGCGCTGTCGGATATCCAGGCACCGGTGCGGATGGATCTCGTACGCGTGTCACAGGAGCTTCGGCGAACCGTTACCGCTGATTTTCCCCTTCTCGAGGCCGTCACAGAGCACCTCATGCTGATGCAGGGCAAGATGTTCCGGCCCACAATGCTACTGCTCTCGAGCTCGCTTGATGGCCCCGTTCCATCGCGTGCGATTCCTCTTGCTGCAATTGTGGAGCTCGTGCATCTCGCCACGCTTGTCCACGATGACTCCGTGGATCACTCAGTTCTGCGTCGGGGCATGCCGACGGTGAACTCGCTGTTCAGCCATCAGGTGTCCGTGATCGCCGGTGATTTCCTGTACTCGCGCGCCATGGTCGAGCTGGTCCGCGACGGTGATCTGGAGGTGTTGGGAGTGATGGCCGAAACCACCAACGCGATGACGGTAGGAGAGATGCGGCAACTCGCCGCACTCGATGCACTGTCGTTCTCCGAGGCCGACTATGAGGCGCTGATCCGCTCCAAGACGGCCTCGCTGCTCTCAGCCGCATGCGAGATCGGCGCTATCGCCGGCGGTCTGGAGTGCCGACGACAGCTTGCCCGCTACGGCGAATGTCTTGGAATGGCCTTCCAGGTGGCCGATGATCTACTCGATTATACCGCTGAGGAATCGGTGACGGGGAAGCCCAGCGGTCTCGACCTCCGCGAGCACAAGGTGACGTTGCCGCTAATCGCGGCATTGCAGTCCGTTTCCGCTTCGGAACGGACGGAAATCGACGCGCTGTTCGCGACGCCGGAGCCGCCAGACGAACGGATCGCGATCGTTGTCGATATCGTTACAGCGCGGGGCGGCCTCGACTATGCCCGGGAGCGGGCGCAGCGGTATGCCGACGATGCAGAGTCAGCGCTTGGCGGGCTTCCGGAGGGACCCTCGCTGATGGCCCTCCACGCGGCCATCGATTACGCCGTGGACCGGAGCCGCTGATGGCGCCGCGCGGGCTGGCAAAGCATCGACCGGGTTTCCATGCGCTCGTTCTGGTTGTAGGATTCATCGTGGGAGGATTCCTCACGCATTTCGCGAGAAACTTCCTTCCGGCCGGTGCGGTGAAGGAGTTCCTCACGCTGGGCGTAACTCCACAGGCCGGGCCGCTTACGGTGGATTTGATCGTACTCAAGTTCGCCTTCACCGTCGCCTTCGATGTGTCGCTGCTCAGCCTTCTTGGCGTGCTCGTGGCGTATCTGATCGCGCGGTCGCTGTTCTAACGGGAGGGAGCCATGCCGTTCGCCAACCTGGGGTTCACGGAGATTCTCGTGATCCTCCTCCTCGTTCTCCTGCTCTTCGGTGCCAAGCGGCTGCCGGAGATCGGGGCCTCGATGGGGAAAGGAATTCGCGAGTTCAAGCGCAGCATCTCGGACATCGATCGATCGATCAACGAGGGCAGCAAGGAAGATCGTGATCGGGTGCGTGGAGGTGAGCCTCCTCCTCCGCAGAGCAGCGATGACGAATCGCGACCGGAGCCGAAACGGCTGCTCGGCTGAGCGCGGAACGCTCGTGTTGCTCGTGCTGACGCCCCCGGGGGGACCTCCCCGGGGGCGTCATGATCAGAAACCAATCGGATATGCGAAAACCTACCCCGAGAGACCGCGCGCCGATGCCTCTACCTGTCGCCGGCGGTCATCCACCTGTGCTTCCTGCCGGAGATTGCTCAGAAATTGCTGTATAGTCGCCTGGCGTCGGGCATTGAGCGCCTCGGCCCGCTGTTGCTCCAGCTGCCGCTCGAACTCCGCGCGGTCCGAGACCACGCGCCCCTCGACGCGGATCACGTACACGCCCGTCCTGGCTCGAATGGGAGCACTTGTTGCGCCGACGGGCAGCGAGAAGGCGGCGCCGATCGCCTCGTTGAACTGGCCGATGCCAGGCACCGCAGAGCCACGCGAGAACATCTCGGTGCGTTCGACCGTGAGCCCCTGTGCCGTGGCGGCCTGCTCGAGGGACTGTCCCTGAGCCACTGCCGCAGAGATTTCGCCAGCCCGCGGAACAAGAGCCGCCAGCTTTTTCTCCCGCATCAGCTCCGCGCGTATCTCGTCTTGCGCGTCTTCCAGTCGGACGGGACCACCGTGCCGCAGAGAGTCGATGCGAGCAAGGTAGTACGCATCCTCCGCCTCGATGAGATCGCTCGTCTCTCCACGAGCCGCTCCACTGAAGGCCCACCCGGTTGCACCGGGCACGTAGCTGCCGTTGAAGAAGACCGGCTCTCCCTCGTGGGCGACCACCCGCGCGATCGACAGGTTCAATGCCCGCGCGGCGCTGTCGAAGCGGGCGCCTTCACCCACCCGGGCAGCGATTCGCGCCAGTTCATCAGCCAAGCGGTCCGCCTCGCGCGCCGACTCCTCGCCCTGTTCGATGCGGAGCAGGATGTGCCTGGCTTCAACAGTATCCGATCGCCGCGAATCCACCTGAATCAGGTGATAACCGAAAGGGCTGAGCACCGGCTCGGAGACCTCGCCGGGTCGTATCGAGAACGCCACGTGCTCGAACTCCGGTACCAGCTGGCCCCTGGTTGTAGGGCCAAGTACACCACCGCGGTCGGCTGAGCCGCGATCCTGGGATAGGCGCCGGGCGACATCGGCGAAGTCTCCGCCGTCGATAATCTCCTGCCGTAGCTGCATCGCCTGCTCACGCGTGCGGAGCGTGTCTTCCGCGGTGATCTCGCGAGGGATTCGTACCACCGAGAGCACAGCCTCACCGGGACGGTCACCCAGCCTGTCCTGATGCGTACGGAAGTAACCGCGAATCTCATCCTGCGTGACCACGACGGCCGTGTCCGGCACAAGCTGGGGGCCCAATGCCACGTAGCTGACTTGCGCGGAGTCGCGCATGTCCTGCCAAGATCGCCAAAGCTGCCCGTCGGTCACCAAAGCTGTGGCAGCAACCTGCTGAAAAAGCTTGCGACGCGGAAGTTCGGTGCGGTAGTACGCCTCCAGCATCTGAGGCACGCCCTGCTGAAAGGCGACGGGGCTGGTGATGAAACGGCGGTACTTCTCGATGTCGAACCGCCCCTCCGTCTGAAAGTCGGGGTGGTCGAGGAACTGCTCTGGCGGCATGACCAGGGCAGCCTGACGGATCTCCTCGTCACTGACAGTGATGCCACGACGTCGAATCTCCTGCGCCAGCAGAATGTTGCCAACGAGCTGCTCGAAGGCGGTGTTTCTGATTTGGAGCATGTCGTCGTCATTCAGCTGACCCTGCTGCGCCTGCGCGTCGCGCATCATGGGCGTATAAGCGTTGACCCAGTCCTGCCAGGTAACGGTTTGCCCGTTGATGGTGGCTACCGTGGTCCCGCTGGTCACCGTTGGACGCTGCCCGAGACCCGCCACATCGTACAACAGAAACCCGCCTATGAAGACGAGAATGAGGATGAGAATGAGGTACTTTGCGGAGCTCCGCATCTGCTGCAACACGGGGCGTAACTCCTTACGCGCGGGTTCTGAGGGGTTCCGGGGGGGGTGAACCTATAAATGTACCCCCCAAATCGTCCTAAAATCAAGGCAGCGTATGACTTCCGATTGACTTGGATCGTCAGATGGGTGTAATATGACCTCCCGCCGGCCCCCCTCGAGGGGCCTGGTCTTCTCCCCCGAGGGCACGGCATGTCCAACTCCGCCCTGATCGAAGATCTCGAGCGCCAGTTCAGCGAGAATCCGCGTCGGGTCTTCGCCCGCCTCGCCAACGAGTACCGGAAATCCGGTAACCTTGACGGGGCCATTGCACTCTGCCGCGAGCACGTGCCCAAGCACCCAGGGTACATCAGCGGGCACATTGTTCTTGGCCAAGCTCTCTTTGAGAGTGGGGCGCTTGAGGAAGCACGCCTGTCCTTTGAGGCCGCCCTTCAGCTCGATCCCGAGAATCTCATCGCGCTGCGGTACCTCGGGGACATTGCCCGGCAGATCGGCGACCTCGACGAAGCCTCCTCATGGTACCGCCGGTTGCTCGAAGTGGATCCACAGAATGAGGATGTGACCGCCCGTTTGAGTGGCCTTGTGGATCGCGCCGAGGCAGCACCGGTGATGCCGCTACAGGCAGTGGCAGGCATCACCGCCGAGGCGGGGGAGCATCCCGCAGCCACGTCGCCGGACGAGGAGGAGCCGGTTGCCATGTCGGAGCCGGAGCCGATCGACTGGAGCGACATCAATCCTGAGAACGGCTCCGATGCCGCGGTCGTCGCCGCAGCGCCAGAGGAGCTGCTTCCGGACGGCGCAATCGGCACAGACGCCCATGCCGTCGCCGAGGACGCAGCGTTCGTCCCGTTTGGAGAAACGAGCTTTACGGCTTCCGCGGAGACACGGGAACGCAGCGATTCGGCTGCCGACGAGCCGGGAGTGCCCAGTGAAGACTTAGCAACGAGCGAGATCGAGCCGGAGGCCGGACCCTTCGACGACCCCGTGGATCGTTCGGGCTCTGTGGCTTTCGACATGCCGCACGAGGATATCCTGACGTTTGGCGGAGAGGGAGTCGAGCACGGGATCGCTGCGGAGTTCGATGGTACCCCTTCCAGCGGCCATGCCACGGGGTGGCAGGCCAACGGCGAGGGCGACTTACCCGACGTGAACGTGAACACGAACGACGTGGAGGACGACGCTGGCGCCAGTGAGCCGGGTGCAGGGAGCACGAATGACGTCGTGCGCTTCCCGAACGGTGAGGGGGGTACTCCGGCGTTCGTGACGGAGACGGTGGCGGATGTGTACGAGCAGCAGGGCCACCTCAGTCAGGCACTCGAGGTGTACCGGCAACTGGCGGCGCAGCACCCGGCGAACGAGATGTTGCGGGCGCACGTGGCACGCCTGGAGAGTGCGTTGACTCCGGGAGAGCCGACAGCGGACGTTGAGAGTATCCGGGCGATCTTCGCGCGCGTCATGCAGAAGCGCGCTCCCGCCTCGACCGCGCGTCCGCCAGACAGCGACCTTTTCCCGGGTGCACCAGTCTCCGCCGCCGACGACCAGGCCGCGTCCGCACTGGCAGGAGCGTTCTCGCCGGAGTTCGGCAGTGACCCGGCAGAACGCGGCCGTCCGGCGCGAGCAGCGGATGACGAGCTTTCCCTGGAGTCCGTGTTCGGAAATCCGCCGCCGGCGCAAGCTGAGCCTACCAACGTATCGTTTGACGAGTTCTTTCCAGATGCGGACAGAGAGGGACGCGGACCAGCGAATGGACCAGCCGGAGACACGCCCGGCGACGATGAGATCTTCCACTCGTGGCTCGACGGGCTCAAACGCTAGTGCGCATCGCGGTACTGAACGGCCCGAATCTCAATCTGCTCGGCGTCCGGGAGCCCGCGCTGTATGGGAGCCGGACTCTCGATGATGTCACGGTCCAGTTGGCGGCGATCGCTGCCGAGCTCGGCGTACAGCTCGAGTTCGCCCAGCGAAATGGTGAAGGCGAGCTGATCGATGTCATACAGGGTTTGCGGGGCCGCGTCGATGGGATCCTGATCAACGCGGCGGCCTACGCTCACACGAGCATTGCCATTCGCGATGCGCTCCTGGCCGTGGATGTGCCGTACGTAGAGGTGCACATCACCAACATTTTTGCGCGTGAACCGGAGCGACGCTCCTCGATGCTGGCGCCAGCAGCGCTGGGCGTAGTGTGCGGCCTCGGTGTCGTAGGATACGAGCTTGCGTTGCGCGGCCTGGCGGCGGCACTCGCGGCGCGTGTCTGACGCGCGTCCGCGCCGGGTGGCGCAGCTTCGGGAGTTGGTGACCGAGCAGCATCTCGACGCGCTCCTGATCACGAGTCTTTCTAACATTCGTTATCTGACAGGATTCTCCGGAACGAGCGCGCTGCTGCTGGTCGGGACGAGCGAGGCGGTGCTCGTGACCGATTTTCGTTATGGAACACAGGTTCGGGAGGAAGTGGGTGAGCTAGCGCGGGTTCGCGTGGAGGGGCAGAGCCTATGGGCGGGGCTCTGGCGCTTGCTGCCCGATGTCGCGAACGTCGAAGTGGTCGGCTTCGAGTCCATGCACTTGCTTTACCGTGATTTCGCGCGCCTGGTCGAAGTGGGCGCACGCTGGCAGTGGCGACCCACGCAGGATCTGGTGGAGTCGCTCCGCGAGCGTAAGGACGATGACGAGATCGCGCTCATCGGGTGTGCAGCGGGTGTGGCGGAGGCGGCGCTGGCGAGCGCCATCGAGCGGGTGCGTCCCGGCGTTTCGGAAATGCAGGTAGCTGGCTGGCTGGAGCTGGCGCTGCGGGAAGAAGGTAGCGAAGGGTTTCCTTTTCCGACGATCGTCGCATCGGGCCCGCGGTCAGCCCTGCCGCATGCGCGGACATCGGCGCGAGAGGTCGGGACAGGTGATCTTCTGCTGATCGACTTCGGTGCCGTTGTCGGCGGCTACTGTGCGGATGTGACGCGTACGTTCGCCGTCGGCGCCGCGGATTCGCGCGCGCGGGAGATCCACCACATTGTGCGGGAGGCGAACGAGCGAGCGCGACTGGGTCTGCGCGCCGGAATGACGGGACGGGATGGCGATGCGCTTGCTCGTAGCTACATTGAGGAGCGCGGTTACGGAGCGCAGTTCGGGCACAGCCTCGGACATGGTCTGGGGCTGGAGGTGCACGAGGCGCCGCGGCTGGCGCGCACGGCGGAGAGCGTTCTGCCCGAGGGGGCTGTGGTGACCATCGAGCCGGGCATCTATGAGCCGGGTTGGGGAGGCGTACGCATCGAGGACGACGTGGTGCTCCACGCCCACGACTCGCGCACGCTCACGTCCTTCTCGCGCGAACTTCATGAGCTGGCATGAGGCTGGACCGGATCGGTATCTCTCATCGCATATGATCGACTTACGGTACGTCAAAAAGCTCGTCGAGATGCTGGACGGCTCGTCGGTGGATTCGATCGAGATCACGTCCGACAAAGGAATGAAGATCCGCATCTCGAAGACACCGCAGCAGCGGGGCACCGTACAGGTAGCGCCACCCATCGCCATGCCGGCAGTGATGCCCGCGTCGGTGGGTTCGGGACGTTACACGCCCTCCGACGGCATGGCCGCGGTCGGCGAGTCGGCAACCGCGCCACCCGCTGAAGCGCCCAAACCGAAGCTGCTCGAGGTGCGTTCCCCGATGGTGGGCACGTTCTATCGGGCGCCGGAGCCTGGCGCGAAGCCGTACGTTTCCGAAGGTGAACGCATCGAGAAGGGACAGATTCTCTGCATAATCGAGGCAATGAAGATCATGAACGAGATCGAGTCTGAATACGCCGGAGTCGTGCGCGAGATGGCCGCGGAAGACGCGCAGCCGGTGGAGTACGGGCAGGTCCTCTTCCGGATCGATCCCAATGGCTAAGCCAGAGACCACCACGCCTACCGCCGTAGAGACCCCCTCTGCGAGCCATGCCGCCTTCAATTTCAAGGCGGTGCTGCAGCGCATGATCCAGCAGAACGCCTCGGATCTTCACCTCAAGGTGGGACGCCCGCCGGTGCTCCGCATCAACGGTGACCTCATCGTGCTCGACGTCGCACCGCTCCGGCCGGAAGATCTCAAGCTGCTCGCCGAGCAGGTGATGACCCCCAAGCAGGTGAGAGAATTTGCGGAGAACAAGGAGGCGGACTTCGCCATTGGCGTGCCTGGCATCGGTCGGTTCCGCGTCAACGTGTACCAGCAGCGGGGCACGATCGCGTTTGCGCTGCGCTCGGTGCCATACGGAGTCAAGACGATCCAGGAGCTCAACCTCCCGCCGGTGGTGGAGGAGATCTCGCTCCGGCCGCGGGGCCTGGTGCTTGTCACCGGCATCACAGGTTCGGGAAAATCGACTGCGCTGGCGGCGATGCTTCAGTACATCAACGAGAAGCGGCACGCCAACGTGATCACGATCGAGGACCCGATCGAGTTCCTCCACCGCGACATGAACAGCAGCATCAACCAGCGTGAGGTGGGCGCCGACACCGGCAGCTTCGCCCAGGCGCTGCGGCGTGTGCTGCGTCAGGATCCGGACGTCATCCTCATTGGCGAGATCCGTGATCTGGAGACTCTGGAAGTCGCCCTCAAAGCGGCCGATACAGGTCACCTGGTCTTCTCGACGCTGCACACAACTGACGCAAGCCAAACGATCAACCGCGTCATCTCCTTCTACGCGCCACACCAGCAGAACGAGGTGCGGTTCACGCTCGCAAATGCCCTGGCGGCCGTGATTTCGTTGCGGCTCATCCCCCGTTGTGACCGGCCCGGCCGCGTGCCCGCCAGCGAGATCCTCATCAACACCGCCGCCGTGCGGGATCAGATCCGGGACATGACCAAATCGCTCAACATCCCCGATCTGATCAAGGAGGGGACGGTTCAGTACGGCATGCAGAGCTTCGACCAGTCCATAATGCAGTGGTACTCGCGCGGTGCCATTTCCTACGAGAACGCGATGTTCTTCGCCACGAACCCGAGCGAGTTTGCCTTACGGGCGCAGGGCGTGGAAGGCACGAGTGATACGAGCTGGAGCGAGTTCGAGCGGGATGGCGAGGGCTGACGCGTCACCCCTCGCGCCTCGCATTCCGTAATGTTCACGAAAGTCCTGATCGCCAACCGCGGCGAGATCGCGCTCCGCGTGATTCGCGCCTGCCGCGAACTGGGCATCCAGACCGTCGCGGTGTACTCGGAGGCCGACCGCGAATCGCTGCATGTGCGATTTGCGGATGACGACGTTTGCATCGGACCGGCACCGGCGCGAGAGTCGTACCTGCGCATCCCGCGGCTCATCGCCGCGGCCGAGATCACCGGCGCCGATGCCATCCACCCGGGTTACGGATTTCTCGCCGAGAACGCGGAGTTCGCGGAGAACTGCGCGGCAGCCGGAATCACCTTCATAGGTCCCACTGCCGAGACGATCCGGACGATGGGAGACAAGGCTATGGCTCGAAAGACCATGGTCGAAGTGGGGCTGCCAGTGGTGCCAGGAACGCCAGGGCCGGTGGATGACACCGACGAGGCACTCCGTTTCGCCCGCGACATAGGCTTTCCGGTGATCATAAAGGCTGCGGCGGGTGGCGGCGGGAAAGGGATGCGGGTTGCAACCGACCCGGATGACTTCGGGCGAGCCTTTCAGCTGGCACGCTCCGAGGCGCTTTCAGCGTTTGGCAACGGTGAGGTGTACGTCGAGAAGTATCTGGCACGACCCCGGCACATTGAGTTCCAGATCCTGGGCGACCAGCACGGCAACGTAATTCATCTGGGCGAACGTGACTGTTCGGTGCAGCGGCGGCACCAGAAGCTGATCGAGGAGGCACCGAGCCCTGCCCTCACCGCCGAGCTGCGCGAACGTATGGGCGACGCTGCCGTTCGCGGCGCAAAGGCGATTGATTACGTCGGCGCGGGCACGATCGAGATGCTTTTCGACAGCGACGGCTCCTTCTACTTCATGGAGATGAATACTCGCATTCAGGTGGAGCACCCGGTCACCGAGATGCTCACCGGAGTGGATCTCGTGAAAGAACAGATCCGCGTCGCTGCCGGCGCCCCGTTGTCGGTGCTCGAGCTGCCAGCGCTCCGGGGGCACGTCATCGAGTGCCGGGTGAACGCGGAGGACCCATCGCGCAACTTCCAGCCGTCGCCCGGCCGAATCGATACCTTCCATCCACCTGGTGGGCCAGGTGTGCGGGTAGACACCCACGTTTACGCGGGGTACACGGTGCCCCCGTACTACGATTCGTTGCTCGCCAAACTGATCTGCCAGGGTCGCGACCGACAGGAGGCGCTGCGGCGCATGCAGATGGCGCTGGAGGGATTCATCATCGAGGGCGTGACAACCACGATCCCCTTCCTCGGCCGGGTCATGGCCAACCCGCGCTTCCAGGCGGGGGAGGTGGACACCAAATTCCTGGAGCGCGAGAGCGACCTTTTGCGGGAGCAGTAATGCGGTTGGATGTGTTGTTTGGCCCGAACAATCTGCCGGCCGGGCTCATCGCCGGCCGGGTAGTGGCCGTTATCGATGTGCTGCGGGCGTCAACCACGATCGCGGTGGCGCTGGCGAACGGCGCCCGCACTGTGATTCCACTGGACAGCTCCGATGAGGCGATCACGCGGGCGAAGGCATTCGACCGATCGGAGGTGAAGCTCGCCGGGGAGCGTAAGATGCTGCCAATTCCCGGCTTCGACCTCGGCAACTCACCAGCCGAGTTCACCCCGGAAACCGTGGATGGCAAGACCGTGCTGCTCACGACTACCAACGGCACGGCCACGCTCGTGGCGGTGCAGGGCGCGCGAGATGTAGTCGTAGCATCCTACGTGAACTTCGCGCCGATCGCGGCGCTGTTGCGGGCGGCGCTGCGCGGTGGCACCGATGTCAGCATCATCTGCGCCGGCAGGGAACGGCAGTTTTCGCTCGAAGATGCGACCTGCGCTGGCCGGTTCGCACGCCACGTCATACGACGTCTCGGCGATGTGAAGGTGAACGACGGCGCGACAGCGTGCATGCTGCTCGACAAGCGCTACGCCGACCGGATCGATCAGGTGTTCGAAGATGCCGAGCATGGGCGGGCGCTGGTGGCGGCCGGCTTCTCCCATGATCTCGAATTCTGCGCGGCGCTGGACTCCTATCCGGTGGTCCCGGTATTCCAGGATCGCCAGATCATGCAACTCGGAACGTACCGGGGGCGCTGAGCCGTGCATGCATCGGTGATTCGCCGTGAAGTGGCCGGGGTTGTATTAACGCTGCTCGCGCTGTTCATACTGGCGACTTTCGCCAGCGGCTGGGGTGCGGCGACCGGTACGGAATGCAGCAAGCTTGGCGGCTTCACAGGGCCTGTCGGCGCTTGTCTCAGGACAGGACTCGTCGCTTTTCTGGGCATCCCGGCCACGCTGCTGGTGCCGCTTGCGCTCGTGCTGCTGGCGCTGCGGCTTTTTGGACGAGCTCCTTTTGCCACAGGGCGTCGCTGGATGGCCTTCGCGGGAGGACTCATTCTCCTCCTCCCCATTGCCCTCGGCGTCGCCACCGGCATAGTGCAGGGACAGGATCCGCCGCTCGCCGTTGGCCTCTGGGGAGCATTCTTCGGCTATCACCTGCGCGACTGGGTGGGTCCGCTGGGAGCGTGGATCGTCGTGCTGCTCGCCTTCAGCGTGCTCACCGTCACGACGCTCGCCTGGAATCCCATCCGTGTTCTGATCGGATCCGACGGTGGCACGGAAGGGGGGACATCATCGAACGCGAACGCCGAGTCCGCCCGGACCAAACGGCCGCGCCGTCGTGCCAACGAGGAAGACTCCCGGGCTGCCGCGCTCCTCGAGCCATCGCCGGAGGAGATGCCGGCGTTGGACGCCTCGCTCATGACGGCCGGGGCGGATCCGGCCGCATCCGAAGCGGTGAGTGATCGCGCACGGCGCCCCGGTGAACGAAAGGGAAAGGGCGCGGCGGTAGCCGAGCGGGCCGAGGCCATTGCGGCGCAGCTCGAGGCCAATCTGACGCCGGATGCCGGCACGGAGGAACTGCCGCCTCCGGAGCTGCTGACGCCGACGCCGCAGCGTCACACGGAACTTGACCGCCGCGAGCTTGACGCGATGGGCGTGAAGCTCAAGGAAGCGCTTCGCACCTTCCGTGTGGAGGCGGAGATCGTGGGTCGCACAACCGGTCCCGTCGTCACGCAGTTTGAGGTGGAACCCGCTCCTGGCGTCAAGGTGCGACAGATCGCCAATCTGGCGAACGATCTGGCTCTGGCCATGCGGGCGGCGAGCATCCGGATAGTCGCGCCAATTCCGGGGCGCGGTGCGGTGGGAGTGGAGGTGCCGAACCCCACGCCCGAGATCGTTGGATTTCGCGAGCTGATCGAGGCGCGCGAGTTCCAGAGCCTGCGCGCCGCGCTGCCGATTGCCCTTGGCAAGGACCTGGAGGGAAGACCGGTGATCGCCGATCTGGCCAAGATGCCACATCTCCTGATCGCCGGAGCCACGGGATCCGGAAAGTCGGTGTGCGTCAACACGCTCATTACCAGCCTCGTCTATCGCCACACGCCGCAGACGCTGCGGTTTCTGATGGTGGACCCGAAGATGGTCGAGCTGTCCGTATACAACGCCCTGCCGCATCTCCGCCACAAGGTGATCACAGATAATCACGATGCCGCCGCCGTGCTCAAGTGGGCGGTGCTCGAGATGCAGGAGCGGTACGAGCTGCTGGCGGCGAACGGCTGCCGCAACGTTCAGGACTTCAACCGCCGCGTCCAGAGTGAGTCCTCACTGCAGCTGCCTCGTAGTAACGACGTCGCATTCGAGGATCTGACGTACAAGGGAGGCGTGCTTCCGTACATCGTCGTCGTGATCGACGAACTGGCGGATCTGATCATGACCGTGCAGGGTGAGGTGGAAACGCCCCTGGCGTTGCTGGCGCAGAAGGCGCGAGCCATCGGCATTCACCTCATCCTGGCAACGCAGCGACCCAGCGTGAACGTCATCACCGGGCTGATCAAGGCGAATTTCCCCAGTCGCATTGCGTTCCGCGTGGCGTCGCAGGTCGACAGCAGGACGATCATCGACGGCGTTGGTGCAGAAGCGCTGCTGGGCAATGGCGATATGTTGTTCATCCCGCCGGGCAAGTCAGAACCGTGGCGGCTGCAGGGAGCGTTCATTCCGAGTGAAGACACGGAACGGCTCACGCGCTGGTACGAGGAGCAGCGCGACAGACGCCGGCGGACTTTCGAGGCGCAGGGTCTGATACCGGAAGAGTCGCTTGCCGTCGAGTCGGACATTCTGGAGGAGATCCGTCGCCGTGAGCGCGAGGATGGTGGAGCCGGGCCGACCGAGGACACGCAGCCAGGTGATCGTGACAGGCTGTTCCGCGAAGCGGCGGAAACGGTAATCCAGCACCAGCAGGGAAGCACGTCGCTGCTCCAGCGACGGCTGAAGGTCGGCTACGGCCGCGCGGCTCGCATCATCGACCAGTTGCACGAGGCAGGAGTGCTGGGGCCCCCGGATGGCTCGAAGCCGCGGGACGTGCTCGTTGGTCTCGAGGATCTGGATCGGATCTGCGGGCGGTAGCGGGATACAGGCGCGAAACCACGCGCCGCCGGCCCGCGTAAGGATTGGCAGCCACCGCGAAGCATCGTCAGGGAGGAACACTCGTAATGGATATGGATCTCGCGCTCATTTTCTCGTTTGTCACGGCAATGGTTCTGGATCACGTCCGTGACCAGGATTGTCCTCAAGACGATCGAGAAGCGGAGCAGCGCGATCGCGCCGAGATCGCTCGCCGGCGTGGAGGAAAGGCTCGCGAGAATTGAGCAGGCGGTGGAGTCGATTGCGATCGAGGTGGAGCGCGTGTCCGAGGGGCAGCGGTTCACGACCAGGCTGCTGGCGGAGCGGGTGCAGGAGCCGCAGCGGCCATGAACTCCACTGCTCGCGACTTGTGGCAGGGAGGCCGGTACTGATGGAGTACATGCTAGCGGTTTTCATTTTCGTGACGGTGCTGACTGTCATCACATCACTCACGAAGATCATCACGAAGGCCATCGAGAAGCGGAGCAGCGTGTCGCCAAGGTCGCTGGCTGGGGTGGAGGAGCGGCTTGCGCGAATCGAGCAGGCGGTGGAGGCGATTGCCATCGAGGTGGAGCGCGTTTCCGAAGGGCAGCGCTTCACGACAAAGCTGCTTTCCGAGCGGGCCAGCGGTCCCGCTCATCCGGGGAGACTGTAACCGCACTTCGTTTTCCCGGTTCTCGAGGCTTGCTCGGGCTTTAGCCTGTTGGATCTCGAGGCCTGCGAACGCCGCCGCGCCCGGGCATCGTATTGCGCCGCGCCGGCGGCGTTCGATGCTGTGGCCGACGTGGGGCCCTTATATCCTGCCCCCGTGCCTGCCGATCCTTACCAGCTCGGGCTCCTTGGAGAGCGCATCGCGGCTCGTTGGCTGACTGCCAAGGGTTGGGAGCTGCGAGCGAGGCGCTTCAAGAGCGGTCACCGGGACATCGATCTCGTCGCGGAGCGGAGCGGAGTTGTTGCCTTCGTCGAGGTCAAGGCACGTCGCAGCGGCCAGTTCGGAGACCCGGTCGAAGCTGTCAACTGGCGGAAACAGCGTGAGTTACGGCGGTCCGCCCAGGTCTGGATTGACCGTTTCGGCCAGCTTGGTGTCAGCTACCGGTTCGACGTCATCGGGGTGCTCATCGATGACAACCGGATCCGGGTGCGACACATAGAAAATGCGTTTTCCACACCGTGGAGGCCTTGACCAGCCGGGATTGGTTTCGCATTTTGTTCGGGACTGGGAATCACCCGGAAAAGGGGTAGATTTGCCTCCACGGCCAGAGCAGGCTCACGACAACCAGGGCGGATCACACATGGCTGTTCCGAACGTCCAAGAGGATCGGAAAAAAGCGCTGACTCTGGCCATCGCGCAGATCGAGAAGAGCTGCGGGAAGGGTTCCATCATGAAGATGGGCGCGGATTCCCGCGTGCGCGTCGAATCGATCCCAACTGGCGCGATCAATCTCGATGCCGCGATTGGCGTGGGTGGTATCCCGCGTGGGCGCGTCACCGAAGTCTACGGTCCGGAATCGAGCGGGAAGACCACGCTCTGTCTGCATGTGGTTGCGAACGCGCAGCGGGCGGGTGGCGTTGCCGCGTATATCGACGCCGAACACGCGCTTGATGTGGAGTATGCCACAAAGCTTGGAGTGGACGTCGAGAATCTGCTCGTCTCGCAGCCTGATACGGGTGAGCAGGCGCTCGAGATCTGCGAGATTCTCGTGCGTTCCGGAGCAGTGGACATCGTCGTCATCGACTCCGTTGCCGCGCTGGTACCCAAGGCCGAGATCGAGGGCGAGATGGGTGATTCACACGTTGGCTTGCAGGCGCGCCTCATGAGTCAGGCGCTCCGGAAGCTCACTGGCGCGATCGCCCGCTCTAAGACGTCGGTCATCTTCATCAACCAGCTTCGCGAGAAGATCGGAGTCATGTTCGGCAACCCCGAAACGACTACCGGCGGCAAGGCGCTGAAGTTCTATGCCTCGGTGCGACTCGATATTCGCCGCATCGGCCCGGTAAAGGAGAAGGACGATGTCATCGGCTCGCACGTCCGCGTAAAGGTGGTGAAGAACAAGGTCGCACCCCCATTCAAGCAGGCCGAGTTCGACATCATGTATGCTGAGGGGATCAGCCACTCCTCTCTCCTGGTCGACATTGGCGCTGAGTCATCGATAATCGACAAGAGCGGCGCTTGGTACAGCTATAACGGCCAGCGAATTGGCCAGGGTCGGGAGAACGCGAAGCTGTTCCTGAAGGACAATCCGGCTCTGATGGCGGAGATCGAGGAGAAGGTCAAGACGGTGCTCGGCATCCGGCCGCCGGAGTTGGCGGAGGTTACCGAGGAGTAGGGAGGGGCTCCACCCTTCCCGAACAGGGCCGAGGGTTGGCGCGCTGAGGACTGGGGCACCCGGAAACTGCCCCGTTCTCGCCGCGTCGCCCTCGGTTCTTTTTTCGGGGCTGGTGGATTGTAGCTGAGGCAGATGGTCCGGTGTCCTTGACATGATTCCTCGACACCAGTGAGCACCGATGCATCAATCCCGATCCAGAGATCCCGAACTCCGAACCACGATGCTTCTCGCCCTCTCCCCCAGCCGTCGGCGCGAAGGCCGCGTGGACATCGCTGCCGGTGGAATCGTGGTGGCTACCATCGGCGTGGAAGCGGTGGTGAGGCTTGGTCTGCGCGATGGTGCGCCGGCGGATGCGGAGCTGCTGGAGGCGGTAGGACGCGAGGCGCGGGCGCTCGCCACATTCGACCGCGCCATTAATATGCTTGCGTCGAGAGAGCGCGCGTCTCGCGAGCTTCGGCTGGCGCTGCTCAGGAAGGGTGAACCGGATGACGAGGTCGATGCTGCCATCGCGCGGCTCCGGGAGCTTGGGCACCTTGACGACGCGCGATTCGCCCGGCAGTTCGCCAGGTCGCGGGTTCTGGCGTCCGGCTTTTCTCGCCGCCGCGTGCAAGGCGAGTTGGTGCGCCGCGGTATCGGCCACGCCGATGCGAACGCGGCGATCGAGGAAGTGCTGACCGAGGAGGCGGTGGACGAGTGGGAGATACTTGCCGCCGCCGCGCGGAAGCGGTTGCGCTCGCTCGCTGTGCATGATCCGGCGACGCGTCGTCGTCGTCTGTTCGGCTTTCTCCTGCGGCGCGGCTTCGAGAGCGACGACATCGCACGATCCATCGATCGGCTCCTGGAGGAGTCTGCTCCAGCCGGATGACGGCGGATGGGATTCTCCGCTGCGCGGATGGCGCGTACAGCAACGGCTTGAGGCCAGACACCGGGCCTGACACCCGGTTCGCGCGCCCGATATATTGCCGGAATGCTCGCTTCTGACATCCGGTCGCGTTTTCTGGCCTTCTTCGAGAGGGAGGGCCACGTCATCCGCCCCAGTGCCTCGCTCGTTCCCGCGGACGACCCGACGCTCCTCTTCACGAACGCGGGCATGGTTCCATTCAAGAAGATTTTTCTGGGCCAGGAGCATCCGGACTTCGGCCGCCGGGCCACCACGGCGCAGAAGTGTGTCAGGGCGGGGGGCAAACACAATGATCTCGAGCAGGTAGGGCACACCGCCCGACATCACACCTTCTTCGAGATGCTCGGCAATTTCTCCTTCGGGGACTACTTCAAGCGCGAGGCGATCCGGCTCGCCTGGAGGTTCGTCACTGAGGAGCTGGGGATCGAGGCGGAGCACATCCGTGTGACCGTGTTCCAGCCGGATGATGAAGCCCGGGAGCTCTGGCGCGAGATCGCAGGTCTGCCCGACGAGCGCATCTATGGGCTTGGCGAGAGAGACAACTTCTGGCAGATGGCCGACACAGGGCCGTGCGGCCCGTGCTCGGAGATCTATGTCGATCTCGCGCAACTCGCCCGTGACTGGACGCCATCCGGTCGCGTTTCGGAGGCGTGGACCGATGCAGCCGTGGTCGACCTATCACGGGACGACTTCGTCGAAGCGGCGGAAGCCGGTCGCTTTCTGGAGATCTGGAATCTCGTCTTCATGCAGTTCGATCGTTCGGCCGATGGTGTACTCACTCCCTTGCCGAGGCCATCAATCGATACCGGTGCCGGTCTCGAACGCATCGCGGCGGCGACACAAGGTGTGACGAACAACTTTCATACGGATCTCTTCATGCCGCTCATCGAGCGTGGTGAAGAGATCGTGGGGATCGCGTATGAGGGGCGGGTACCCGAGGAGCGCCGCACTCGCCGCGATGTGGATCCGGCTTCGTTTCACGTGCTGGCCGATCACGCGCGGGCAGTTGCCTTTCTGCTGGCTGACGGGGTTTATCCCTCGAACGACGGGCGTGGGTACGTCCTGCGTCGGATTCTCCGCCGGGCGGTCCGGCACGCATGGCTCCTCGAGCGGCGTGAGCCTACGCTGGCACCGATTGTAGACCGGGTGGTGGATGTGATGGGTACGGCGTACCCGGCGCTTCGTCAGCGCGCGCGCTATCTGGTGGACACCACGCGTGCAGAAGAGGAGCGCTTTCTCGCCACTATCGGGGGAGGGATGCTGCGCTTCGACGTGATCGCGCCGGCGCACACAACGCAGGGCTCCTCCGATCTGCGCGGTACGATCTCCGGCGAGGATGCATTCCGGCTCTACGACACGTTCGGCTTCCCACTCGACCTGACTGATCTGATGGCGCGCGAGCGGGGCTATACCGTCGACATCGCCGGGTTCGAGCGCGCGCTCGAACGACAGCGCGAGCAATCGCGCGAAGAACGCAAGGGACGGGCGATAACCATGGGTGCGGAGAGCCCGCTCACCGGTGTGGAGAGTTGGGATCGGCCCGATGCGGGTGAGATCACCGACGTTTTCGTTGGTTACGACGGCTTCGAGGTCGTTACCGAGGTAGCCGCGATCCGGCGGATTGGTGAGGATCGGGTGGCCGTCGTGCTCCGGGAAACACCGTTCTATGCGGAGTCAGGTGGGCAGGTTTCCGATGTCGGCGAGATCATCGGTGAGGGGTGGCGGATTCTCGTCGATGACGTCAAGAAGATCGCGGGTCGGATCGCTGCAATCGGGACGCTCGAAGGCGACTTCCATTTCGGCCGCGCGCTCGCCCGCGTGCCAGCGGACCGGCGACGCGATACGCAACGACATCATACGGCTACGCACCTGCTCCATGCCGCGCTCCGCAGTGTGATCGGCGAGCACGTGCACCAGGCGGGATCGCTGGTCGCGCCAGACCGGCTGCGTTTTGACTTTGCGCATCACGGACCGCTGGCACGGGCGCAGCTCGAAGCCATCGAGGCGTGGGTGAATCGCTCGATCTGGGAGGACCTGCCGCTGGAGATTGCCGAGCGTCCCTATGCCGAGGCGGTAGCGGCTGGTGCGATGGCGCTGTTCGGCGAGAAGTATGGCGACGTCGTACGCGTGGTTTCCATTCCTGGCGTCTCTGCTGAGCTGTGTGGTGGCACTCACGTTCGCCATACCGGCGAAATCGGTCTGTTTCGTATTGTGTCCGAGACGGGAGTGGCTGCCGGCGTTCGGCGAATCGAGGCAGTGACGGGGCCGCAGGCGTACGAGAGGCTTCGGACGGACGCCGAGCGCCTGGCCCGGATCGCACAGATCCTGAAGGCGCCGAGCGACGGAGCTGTGCGCCGCGTCGAGTCGCTGCTGGAGGAGCGTCGATCGCTGCAGCGCCGCTTGGACGACGCCATGCGTGGCGGTGGAGATCAGCTTCAACAACTGATCTCCGGAGCGGAGAATGTTGATGGGGTTCGGCTGGTCGCAGCGCGGGTTGCCGCGGGTGATACCCGTGAGCTCCAGGCGATGGGTGATGCCCTCCGGGAGCGGATGACCAGCGGCGTGGGCGTCCTCGTGGCTTCGTTCGAGGAGGGCAAGGCATCGCTGCTTGTGGTAGTCACCGATGATCTGCGCCAGCGGGGTGTGCGTGCGGACAGTCTCGTTCGCGAGATCGCGTCGGCTGCGGGCGGTCGGGGTGGCGGGAAGCCGCACATGGCGCAGGCCGGCCTTCCCGATTCCGACAGGATCGGTCTGGCACTGGGCGGCGCCGCCGCCGCCGTGCGATCGGCGCTTGCCGCAGCACCGTGACGATCGCCGAGTGGCTGGAACGGCGCGACCCTGTCCCGCCTGCGCGACTTGCGACACAGCTTCGCGTGGCCCTGGGCCCGTCGCTTCTGGCGAGCGCCTCGGAGGCACCGGACCGGCTCATCGAAGCAGCAGAGGCGCTTCTGGCGCGCTCGCTCTCCGGAGGCCTGTGCAGACGCGAGAGCGCCGTGGACCTGCTCACCGTCGACGCGCTGGTCACCTATGCCTTCGAGGCAAGCGCCGAGGAGCCGGAGTTTCTGCGGGAGCGCGCCCGCCTCGCAATGCGTCGCATCGCGGCGCGGGGCGGCAGCGCTCCGTGATCGACATCCACTCGCACCTCCTGCCCGGTGTGGACGACGGCTCTCCATCGCTGGAGGTGACGCTGCCCATCCTCGAGCGATTCGCGCGCGAGGGCGTGGACACGCTGGTGTGCACGCCGCATCTCGCGGCCACCGAGGCAGCACGCATCCCCCATCACCGCTACGCGGCCATTTTCGCCGAGGTTGTCGCGCTTGCTCCACCGTCGCCGCGCCTTCTGCGTGGCTGGGAGATCATGCTCGATGCACCGGGAATCGATCTCACGTCGCGCGACCTAACCCTCGGCCGTTCCACGGCGGTGCTGGTGGAGTTTCCACGCCTGAGTGTGCCACCCGGGGCCGCGCAGGAGCTGCGGCGCATCCGCGTGAGCGGCGTCGTGCCCGTGCTGGCACATCCGGAGCGCTACGGCGGGTGCCGTCTGGAGATGGTTCTCGAGTGGCGGGCGGCCGGCGCCGCGATGCAGATCGACGCGACTATCCTGACGGGCAGTTCGACTCGCTCGCGGCTCGCCCGTGATCTGCTCCGGGCCGGACTCGTGGACTGTATCGCGAGCGACAATCATGGCGACCGGCGATCACTGGCGGTGGCTCGTGGATGGCTTCTGGAGATCGGCGCCGAGGAACAGGCGCAGCTTCTGACGCACACGAACGCGGAGCGACTCTTGAACGATCTGCCCATCATTCCGGTGCCCCCACTGCCTCCGCTCCCGCTCAGCGTGTTCACGCGGCTGCGCGATCTCCTGTTTGGACGCGCATGAGCGATCTCACTAGCGCCCTTCACGAGCTTGCCGACCTGGCGATTCGCGCCGCCCACACGCTCGAACCGGATATCGGGCGCGCGGCTGAACTGATCCGCGCTACCGTAAGGCGAGGGGGAACGCTGTTCTTCTGCGGCAATGGCGGGAGCGCCGCCGATGCGCAGCACCTCGCCACAGAGTATGTCGTGCGCTACGCGCGGAACCGGCGCGCGTATCCTGCCGTGGCGCTGACGACCGACAGCTCGCTCCTCACCGCCGCGTCCAATGATTTCGGGTTCGAGCAGGTGTTCGCGCGCCAGGTGGAGGCGCTGGTGCGCCCGGGTGATCTCCTGATCATCCACTCGACCAGCGGAAGCTCACCCAACGTGCTGCGCGCCGCCGAGGCGGCCAGAGCGAAGGGTGTCGAGACGCTCGCCTTCACCGCTGGCGACGGCGGAGCGCTGCGACACCTGGTTGACCACGCCGTCGTCGTGCCGACAGACCGTACCGACCGGGCGCAGGAGATTCACCTGTGTATCGAGCACCTAATCTGTGAGCTCGTGGAGCGGGAGCTGTGAGATCGCTGGAAGGGCGGCGGGCGCTGGTCACGGGAGGGTCTCGCGGCATTGGTGCGGCCACCGCCCGCCTGCTGGGCGAGTGTGGCGCACGCGTGGCTATCGGCTGCCGCTCGCGCGTCGCGGAGGCGAGTGCGGTAGCGGGCGACATCCGGCGCGCGGGTGGCGACGCTCTTGCGATCGCCGCCGACCTCTCGATGAAGGAGGGAGCCGACAGCCTCTTTGGCCAGGCGCTCGAGGCGCTGGGTGGTTTGGACATCGTCGTCGGCAACGCCGGTACGTGGCCCGCCGAGCCGATCGCTTTGTCCGCAATGCCGGATTCGCGGTGGCGCGAGACGCTGCGCCACAATCTCGATGCGATCTTCCACACCGCTCGCCTCGCGGCCGTGCACCTGGCAAATGACGGACGCTTAGTCCTGCTCTCGAGTACGGCGGGCCAGCGGGGAGAATCGATGCACGCGGACTACGCGGCCACCAAGGGCGCAATCATCGCGCTGGTGAAGTCGCTGGCCATCGAGCTGGCCCCGCGCCGGATCACAGTCAACGCGGTGGCTCCCGGGTGGGTCGACACAGAGATGATCGCCCCCGCACTCACCGGTGGCGCACGCGAGGAGATCATCCGGGGCATCCCACTTGGCCGTATCGCTACCGGCGAGGACATCGCCGGCCCCATTGTCTTCCTCTGCTCCGGTTCTGCCCGTCACGTCACCGGTGAGGTGCTGAACGTCAACGGTGGGAGCGTGCTGTGCTCATGAGACGGAGGGCGGACAGCGGCAAGGGACAGGCAGCCTTTGCACATCTGCTGTCGTGCCGTCACGGACTTCGGGCACCGCGGTTCGCATGATCCCGATCATCTTCACCGGCGGCACCATCTCCATGCGCCACGACCGGTCGCGGGGCGGCGCGGTACCGGCGCTCTCCGGCCGCGAGATTCTCGCTGCCACGCACGGCATCCGCGAAATTGCGGATGTGGAGATCGATGACTGGGGTGCGCACCCGGGCCCTCACATGACGTTGGCGCGGATGTGGGCTCTGCGGAATCGAATCCGCGATCAGCTCGCTCGCCCCCAGGTTGCGGCCGTCGTTGTGACGCACGGAACGGACTCACTGGAGGAGAGTGCGTACCTGGTGGCGCGTACCCTAGATGCCGGCAAGGCGATCGTCTTCACCGGCGCCATGCGCACGGCCAGTGACCTGGGTTGGGATGGTCCACCGAATCTGCTCGATGCGGTGCGCGTTGCTGCGAGTCCCCAGGCAGCCCAATACGGGCCGCTCGTGACGCTTTCGGGACGCATCTTCGCCGGCCTGGACGTCACCAAGTCGCACAGCCATTTGCTCGATGCATTCGACAGCCCCGGCGTTGGACCGGTGGGCGTGCTGGACAATGGTCATGTCATCTTTCGGCGGGCACTTCCCGAGTCGCTGCCAGTTCTCGAGCCTGCTGCGCCCGCCGAGCCGGTGGACATCGTCTACGCCTGGGCGGGAGCGGACTCACGGCTGCTGGACGCATCGCGAGCCATGGCTCGCGGCGTCGTGGTCGCGGCCATGGGACGCGGCAACGTGCCGCCGGACATGATTGCGGGGATCGATCGGTGGATAGCCGATGGCAAGCCGGTGGTGGTCTCATCCCGTGTGCCCCGTGGCCGTGTGGGTGTGACATACGGTTACCCTGGCGGCGGTCGCACCTTGCGAGGGGCGGGGGCCATTCTCGGTGGGGGACGCCGCCCACCGCAGGCCCGGATCGATCTGGCGCTGGGTCTCGGGGCGGGGCTGTCGCTGGAGGCAATACGGGCGATATTCGAAAGCTAGCTGACAAGTGCGGTTGGCGGTCCGGAGGACGTAATGCCCGCACTTCGCCAGGTACGGAAGCATCGCCATCCGAACTCATCGGCCGCCCGAATCTGATCTGGAAAGCCAAAGGCGTCCGTCCACCCCTCTTCCTCCGCGCGCCACTGGCAGTCCCAGCGGAAGTCGAAGTGGTGGATGGCGGCAGCGGTGTGCACGTCCAGCCGGCCGTCGAACGCGGAACAGCTAGAGCGGGCATCGATCATAATGAGTTCGATCGCCAGCGACGGCTCGGCGTGGAGCAGCTGCGAGATGACGCGAAGTACCTTGATCGATGGAGCGCGGCGCGCAAGTTGGATGCGCGATGCGCTCCCGCCGGCCATGAAGCCAAGCAGGTCGCTCTTGAACTCATCAGATGCCGCGGATGCGGCGAGCAGTGTGGTCAACTCCATGACGAAGAAAGATAATGGAGGCAGGAGCGAATCGGATGCCGCATTGGCTCCACCGCCAGCGGTAAGAGCCATCGCCCGTAAGCTCGAACGGGCCGGTTTCGAGACATGGTGTGTCGGCGGCGCGGTCCGCGACGCTCTCCTCGGCGAGCGTCATCTCGATTGGGATCTCGCCACGGCGGCGCTACCGCAACAGGTGCGGAGGCTGTTTCGGCGCACCATTCCCGTGGGCATCCAGTTCGGCACCGTCGGCGTGCTCGACGATAAGGGGACGATGCACGAGGTCACGACGTTTCGGCGGGACGTTCAAACCGATGGACGGCATGCGGTGGTAGAGTTCGGCGCATCGCTCGACGACGACCTCGCGCGCCGCGACTTCACGATCAACGCGATTGCGTACTCGCCGTCGCTGGAGCGGCTCCACGACCCGTTCGGGGGGCGAGAGGATCTCCGGCAGGGGCTCGTCCGCGCCGTGGGAGACCCTCGTGCGCGCATGCGGGAGGACCGCCTCCGCGCACTCCGCGCTATTCGCTTTGCCGCCCGGTTTGGCTTCGAGATCGAGCACGAGACGTGGGACGCCATAGTCGATAGCGCGCCACACCTCGGCCGTCTTTCCGCGGAGCGGGTGAGGCAGGAAATCGAGAAGACGATGGAGCAGGTTGCGCGTCCCTCGAATGCGCTGGAGATGTGGCGCCGCAGTGGCGCGCTCGCCGTGCTCGTGCCGGCGCTTGCTGCGGCGAGCGAGGTGGATCTTCGCGCAGCCGACTGCCTTCCTCGTCCCGGGCCGGCCGGGAAACCCCAGCGATTGATCAACCGCATCTGCTCAATCCTGCTAACCCTGACACCGCGCGACGCGCAGCGTACGCTTCGTCAGCTCCGCTTCTCGAATGCACAGATTGCCTGGTGCGTGGCGCTCGTCGACGCGTGGGAACGGATCGGCGGCGAAATGCGCGATCTGCTCATGAGCGGCCCGATACCTGACCGGACAGTACGGCAATGGGTAGCGGCTGTGGGACGAGTGAAGGCCCCGGCGCTGATTCGTCTCGCTGGCGCGCGCTTCGCGGCGGAACGGGACGCCGGCCTTCTCGCACCTGACGCCGGCGTCGTGGGCTCGCTGTACAGGCGTCTCGTGTCCATCGCCTTCCGGGAACCCGTCGAGCTGAGTGATCTTGCCGTCGACGGCGACGACCTCCGCGCCATCGGCGTTGCGGCCGGGCCCTTCGTCGGAAGGATCCTGAGCGCACTGCTGGAGTGGGTTCTGGATGATCCGGGGCGGAACACCCGCGAGCAGCTAATTGCTCGCGCCATGGAGATCTTCAGACGCCTCTCAGAAGGCGCCGACGAGGGGTAGCACATGTTCTTCAGAGGGAGACGGCCCGACACCTCGATCTGGCGGCGTTTCCGCAGCGCGGCTGACGGTTTCCAGTTCAACGAGGAGGCGGGGCTCTTTACGGCGCACATTGTGGCGAACGCAGAGCGCGTGGTGGATCTCTTCCACGCGCTACTGGAGGACATGCCGCCGGCCGTGGACGTCGTCGTGGAGGACAAACGATCGGGTCGAAGCTGGAAGGGAGAGCAACTGCCGCTCCCCGACGTGCGTGACGCCGTGGCTCGACTGAAGGTGCCCCTCGCCTCATTTGGAGGCGTCGAGATCGCCTGCTTTACCGGCGAGGATCAGCTCACGCTCAACGCGGTGCTGGAGCTCTTCATCTACGCGCGAACCGACCGGTGGGCGTACATCCTGAAGGGGAAGGGACTTGATGAGCACAAGCGCATCCGTACGAGAAGCTGGAAGCTGGCACGACGCAACTACCCCCCGGCGCCGGAGTTGGCGGATGCGGTCGAGAGCATGGCGAGAACGCTCGGCTTGACCGCCGCGTGAGAAGGCCAGAGGTCCTCTTCGCGGCGGTCGCTGCCTTCGCCATGCTGGCTGGCGCAGCCGCCGTGGCATGGCGTCGGGAGTGGAGTGTACGGGCGATTGAAACGCTAGTGGCACTCGCCGCCGGCTTCATGATCGCGGCATCGTTTCTGGACATCATTCCCGAGGCGATCGGCCGCGGCGGACGGACAGCTGCATTGGTGGCGCTGATCGGCTACGTCGCGGTACACCTCACACAGCATACGCTTGCGCCGCACTTCCACTTCGGCGAGGAGACACATCGCGTGTCACGTGTCGTCAGCCACTCCGCGCTAGCCGGGCTCATGCTGCACACATTCGTGGATGGCGTAGCGATTGCGAGCGGTTTCCTCGTGAGCGATGCCCTTGGGCTACTGATCTTCACCGCGATCGTGCTTCATAAATTCCCCGAAGGCCTCGCCGTCTCGAGTCTGTTTCTCGCCGCTGGCAGTAGCCGAGCCGTGGCGATGCTGGCGGCGGTGGCGCTGGGCTTGGCAACCGTTGCGGGCGCGCTGCTCACGGATTTCGTGGTTCCGCTGCGTGCACACGGATTGGCGCTCTCGGCGGGGGTCACGCTGTACGTGGGTGCCTCCAACCTTGTGCCGGAATTTCAGCATGAGCGCGGCTGGCGACTTCCCGGGGCCTTCTTTCTCGGATGCGCCCTCTATCTGGGTGCTCGGTTGTTTGTGGGTCTCCCGCAATGAGTGATGGTGGAAAGCGTGGCGGGTCGCGTCGTGAACCGAGCCTCTTCGCCGCCGCAGCCAGTCAACCGCTGGCCGCGCGGCTGCGGCCGCGATCTCTGGAGGAGTTCGTCGGACAGGAGCACCTGCTTGGTCCGGGGCGGGCGTTGCGGGCGGCAATTGAGAGCGGCACGGTCGGCTCCCTCATACTTTGGGGACCGCCCGGCAGCGGAAAGACCACCCTGGCGCGGCTGATCGCCTCATCCAGCGACCGCGTCTTCGTTCCATTCAGCGCGGTCAGCGAGGGCGTGCCGCGAATTCGCGCAATCGTGGGTGAAGCGGCGGAACGTCTGGCCGCCGGAGGTACCGGCACCATTCTCTTCATCGACGAGATCCACCGGCTCAACAAGGCGCAGCAGGACAGCCTGCTGCCGCACGTGGAGCAGGGGACCTTCTCGCTGATTGGCGCCACCACCGAGACGCCAAGCTTCGAGATCAACAGTGCGCTTCTCTCCCGCGTGCGCGTGTTCGTTCTGCGTCCGCTCGAGCCTCCACAGATTCTGGGCCTGCTGCAACGGGCGCTGTCCGATCCGGAGCGCGGGCTGGCCTCGCTCGACCTGAGCGTTGCTGCGGACGCGCTCGAGGCCATCGCGAACGAAGCGGATGGTGACGCTCGACGCGCTATCACCGTGCTCGAGGCGGCTGCTGGTCTGGTGGGTCCCGGAGGTCGCGTGGAGCTGGCGACCGTCCGTGAAGCGATGCAGCTGCGCTTTGCCCGGCATGACAAGGCGGGAGAGGAG
Source organism: uncultured Gemmatimonadaceae bacterium (assembly GCA_964636485.1). Classification (GTDB taxonomy): domain Bacteria; phylum Gemmatimonadota; class Gemmatimonadetes; order Gemmatimonadales; family Gemmatimonadaceae; genus CAYXRS01. The sequence continues at coordinate 9,905 of CAZWSO010000007.1, read as the reverse complement.
CACTACAACCTGCTCTCCGCCTACCACAAGTCACTGCGCGGGAGCGATCCGCATGCAGCGCTGTACTGGATGGCCCGTATGATCGAGGGCGGGGAAGACGCCATGACCATCTTCAGAAGAGCCATAGCCATGGCCGCTGAGGATGTCGGCCTCGCCGATCCGCAGGCGCTGCAGCTCGCCATTGCCGCGCGCGACGCCTATCACATGCTCGGCGATCCCGAGGGCTACCTCCCGCTGGCCGAGATGACGATTTACCTCGCCACCGCCCCAAAGTCGAATAGCGCGTACAGTGCGCTTTCTCAGGCGAGAGAGGCGGCACGGGAGACGCCCGCCGCTCCCGTACCGCTGCAGGTCCGCAACGCGCCCACAGCCCTGCACCGCGAGCTGGGCCATCATGCCGGCTATCGGTATGCGCACGACTCCGAAGAGGGATACGTTCCGCAGGAGTACCTCCCCGAGGAGTTGTGGGGAAGAAAGTTTTACGCGCCCGGCCGATTCGGGTTTGAGCGAGAGATTGCCAAGCGGCTGGAATGGTGGACGAAACTCAAGCAGGCCGCGGAGGGAGACGCGGATCCATGACCACCGAGCCGCCAGGCGACGAGTTGCGCCGCGCCTTGCGGCTGCGCGATGCCGTGGGGATCGGTTTCGGCGCCATTGTTGGGGCCGGGATTTTCGTCATCAGCGGCGTTGCCGCTGGAGTCGGCGGACCGGCCTTTCTGGTGGGCCTTCTAATCGCCGGCGCCGTGGCGAGCGCCAACGCTCTCAGCTCAGCTCAACTTGCAGCGGCGTACCCGCGGTCCGGTGGTACTTACGAGTACGGGTATCGCGTATTGCGTCCGTGGGCGGGCTTTGCGGCGGGGTGGATGTTCCTGGTGAGCAAGATCACCGCGGCAGGTGCTGTTGCGCTCGGACTAGCTGGCTATCTCGATCCGCTCCTACCAGCTGTGCAGCCTCGCATCCTGGCGGTTGGTGCCATCGTGATATTCACCATCCTGAACTCCTTCGGCGTTCGCAGATCGAGTCGTGTGAATCTCGTCATCGTCGCCATCTCAGTCGGTACGCTGCTTGTGTTCGTCGCCGTCAGTGCCCCCTCATTCTCGGCGGGAAATCTGCGCCCGTTCGCGCCCACCGGCGTGCGGGGTGTGCTCGAGTCCGCGGCCATCCTGTTTTTTGCCTACACGGGCTACGCTCGGATCGCGACGCTGGGCGAGGAGGTGATGAAGCCGAGCCGAACGATCCCGCGCGCGATCCTGCTCACGATCGGAGGCGCACTGCTGCTCTATTCTGCCGTCGCTCTGGTGGCAGTCGGTGCAGTGGGTGCTCCCGCGTTAGCGGCCACCTCTGCGCCGCTCCGGGTCGCCGGTGAGGCGACAGGCATCGGATGGTTGCCGCCCATGCTGTCGATGGGTGGCGTGACTGCCATGCTCGGCGTGATTCTGTCTCAGCTGCTCGGCCTTGGCCGCATGACGTTCGCGATGGCGCGACGGCGTGATCTGCCACTCTGGTTGGCGGCCGTGCACCCGCGCCACGGCGTGCCCGTTCGGGCCGGACTCGTCGTCGGAGTGATCGCAGCCGTGATCGCCGCAACGGGCACGCTCTTGCAGGTGGCGCGCACCGCATCGTTCACGATTCTCGTCTACTACGGGATTGCCAACTGGGCCGCCCTTCGAATGCCCAGCACGTTGCGTCTCTATCCCAGAGCCATACCATTGGCGGGCCTTGTGAGTTGCGCGGTACTGGCGCTGGCTATCGAATGGCGGACCGTGCTCCTCGGCCTCACAGTTCTCCTTATAGGCTTCGGATTACGACCGCTCTTCCAACGCCTGTAGCGGTCAACAGTGGAACGCTGGAACTGCTGTTAGGCGCCGGGTATCATCGCAAGTAGGTTTCTGCCGGCTTGACCTCCGCACCGGCTTCGGGCGCGGAGCTCGAGAACGGACTCGGCTGGCGAGTGGGCTCGCTGGCGACGTTTCTCCAACAGGAGGCCGCATGCGAAGGCTGACGGTGTTGTTGGTTCTGACGATGATTGTCGTCGCAGGCTGCGCCACGCTGATGCGCCGGGCGTTCGAGGAGCCCGTTGTAACCTTCGAGGATGTGATCGTTCGCGGCGTTGGTCTCGATGGCGGGACGCTCGACATCATTCTTGGTGTGTACAACCCAAACCGTTATCGCCTCGACGCCACGAGCATGACGTATCGTCTGTATGTCGATACCATTCCGGTAGGGTCGGGACGGACGGAGACCCAGTTTACGGTCGGTGTACAGGACTCCTTACAGGTCCGGCTGCCACTCGACTTCCGCTGGGCGGGCATAGGTGCCGTCGGTCGCGAGATGATGCGTACAGGCACCGTCAACTACCGGGTGGCCGGTGATCTGCAGGTGGCCACGGGTGTGGGAACCGTTTCCGTGCCGTACGATCGCGTAGGGCGTTTCTCCGCCTTTGGCAACTAGATAAGGATCGACAGGGGGACTCGAACCAGGAGCAAACTCATTTCGCGCGAAACCGTGTCATTATCCACGCCGGCAGAGCGCGCCGTCCTCGTCGGCGCGCCAACCAAGGGCCCATCTGCCAGGCGGGAGTTGGAGGAGCACCTCGAGGAGCTGGCGCGTCTGGCGGACACCGCGGGCGCCGTGGTCGTTGGCGAGGTTACCCAGGTGCTCTCCCGGCCAAACCCGGGGACGTATCTGGGCAAGGGAAAGATCGACGAGCTCCGCCTTGCGGTGGCGGAGCGCGGCGCGACCCTCGTGATCTTCGATGACGAGCTCACGCCGGCACAGGGACGCAATATCGAGGTGGCGATCGGTTGCCGCGTCGTGGATCGTGCTGAGCTCATTCTCGACATCTTTGCCATTCGTGCGCGCACCAGTGAGGCGCGCATGCAGGTAGAGCTGGCGCAGCTGGAGTACCTTCTGCCCCGGCTCACCCGCATGTGGACGCATCTCGAGAAGTTCCGCGGCGGCATTGGCGTCCGCGGCCCGGGCGAGACTCAGCTCGAGTCGGATCGGCGGCTCATCAGCCATCGAATCCGCCTGCTCAAGGATCGCCTGGTTGATGTGCAGCGCTCACGCGAGGTGCAGCGGCATGGGCGGCGCGACGCTTTCCGCGCATCGCTTGTGGGGTACACGAACGCCGGCAAGTCATCCATTTTGCGGGCGCTTTCCGCCGCGCCGGAGATCCACGTGGAGGATCGGCTGTTCGCCACGCTCGATCCACTTACGCGCGAGGTGCCGCTCGGCCAGCCGAAGCAAGCGCTGCTCACAGACACCGTTGGATTCATCCGCAAACTGCCGCACGATCTGGTTGCATCCTTCCGGGCAACGCTGGAGGAAATACGAGAGGCGGACTTGCTGCTCCACGTAATTGACGCCAGCCATCCTATGTGGGAGGAGCAGCGGATGGTGGTGAATGGTGTGCTGGCGGAGCTCGAGGCGAACGAGAAGCCCGTCTTGCACGTGTTCAACAAGATGGACGCGCTGTCTGACGAGGGCATTCTCGACCTTCAGGCGCGAGTCACGGAACTCCTGCCGAACTCCGTATTCTGTTCTGCCGTTGCCGAAGATGGGCTCGACCCTCTGCGCCGTGCGCTGCTGGCGACGATTCAGCGGCTTAGACCGGTGAGCGAGGTACGCATTCCCGCTGCCGATGGTCGCTTGATCGCGGAAGTCCACCGTCTGGGCGAGGTCGTGGAACAGCGCGCAAACGGCGAGGAGCTGGTCGTGCTGGCACGTCTCGATGCCGCCGGCGTCGGCCGGCTGCGGAGTCAGGGCGCGGTGGTCAGCGGGGCGTGAGCCGCGCGGCCGGTGCGAACGGATCGACCCGAATTCCCGAAGGTGCGCTCGCCTGAAGGGAGAGGCGATCCTCCCAGACCGTGCGTGCCAGCGTGATCGCTCCCTCAGGGCAGGAGTCAACGCACGCCGTGCAGCGCGTGCACCGCTCTCCATCGATCACCGCAATACCGTGCTGGCCGCTCAGCGTGATCGCTCGTGGCTCGCATGCCCCTACACACATGCCGCAGCCCGTGCACTCCTCATCGACAATCGGGAGCACTGTGCAGTCGAAGCAGCGTGACGCCTCCGCCACGAGGTGCGCATGATCCGGCTGTGAGGATGGAGAGAACGGATCCGCTGGCACGGGGCCGGTGGACGGCAGGGCAGTCCGCGGGTTGCTCACACCTCGCTCGGCAGGCACGGCGTGGTCGTCGGCCTCGACCCACGCCGATGTAAGCACGGCTCTGAGTCGCCGACCGGTGATCGCGGCGTGTATCTGCCACGCGGCCCGCTTGCCGTCCGCCACGGCGTGTGCGATCGAGCGATGTCCGAACGCGCACGAACCGGCGGCCCAGACGGCTGGCTGAGAGGTCTGAAACGTGTCCGGATCCACGGCAATGTAGCCGTCACCGTCGAGCGCCAGATCCAGTCCGGACATGTCAGGGACGCGGGTTCGTGCATCGAGCACGTGCGCGCAGGTGAGTACGCGGTTCGTCCGGCCGCCGTCGCGAGTGATCTCGAGGCTCGTAAGGCCGCGCGCCGCGTCGTGGTGCATCCTGGCGGGCAGCCAACCTGCATGCACCACTACTCCTTCCCGCATGGCAGCGGCGATCGCATGTGGCACCGCAGTCGCCTCCTCGAGGCGAGCGGTGAGCACCAAATCGGTGCGCTGAGAGCGGCCAAGACGCCTGGCGCGATGAACGACCTCGCGGACGGCGTCCACCGCCAGGTCACCATCGCCAATCACCACCGAATCGCCCACGATGGCGTGATCATGCGCCAGGAACTCCATGGCGTCGTGGCTGTTGGCAAGGTGCGCGGCTGGTTGCTTCCAGCAACCGATGGCGAGCAGCACGGCCGCGAATCCGCTGTTAAAGAGGGTGTCGATGCCGGCGCGATCGACTATCGCCGTACCTGGATGGTAGCTCACGCCACCAGCGAGAATCGAGAGACACTCGGCGCGAGCCGCTGTCACCGGAAAGCGGAACGCCGGCAGGATTCGCGTAAGAATTCCACCGGGCTCGTGCCCCGCATCGAGCACGACAGGCTGATGGCCGAGGAGTGCCAGGTCGTGCGCGCAGGCAAGGCCGGCTGCGCCACCGCCGACGATCGCAACCCGCAGTGGCGCCTCGGCGGAGTTGGCGATTGCTCCATCACGGGACGAGGCCGCTATCGACCGCAGGTCGTGTGGCGAGGTGCACGGTCCTGAATGCCTATCGGGCGAGGGTGTCGAGAGTGCGGCGGCGTATGCCTCGAGACCGGCAATCGCGACCGGCGCACCAGATCGCCGCCGCCGGCAGGCAGTTTCGCACGGCGCGTGACATCCGTGCCCGCAAGTGCTCGCGAACGGGTTCGAAGCGCGGGCGATCCCGTAGGCCTTGGCGTGCTCGCCGCGCGCTACGGCTGCGACGAGCGCCGGAATGTCGGTGCCGAGAGGGCAGCCCTTGCGGGAGCAGGGCACCTGTGCATCCAGTGCCTCGCGGAGGAGGGGGAGGGGGTAGCGGTTAACTTGAAGCGCCACAACACTTCCGTTAAGTTGGCGACTGGGTGCCAGCAACCCCTGCCGGCGCCGCACGGCCTTGCACTTCAAGGACGGATCGGACCCGGCCCAGGTTACCATGCGTGGTGACGCTGGACCCGGGCTTGCCGTCCGACGTACAGTCCCGCTACCCGGGTGCTTCGTCAGGAGGCATACTCGCCGCCTCGCCACATCTCCCCGCGACAACTGGCGTAATGAGCAGCTACAGCGCGCTGTCTGATCGGATTTCGCGTCGCGACGTCGTCTGCGGCGTCGTCGGACTTGGCTACGTTGGCCTTCCCCTCGCGGCCGAGATGGGCAAGGCCGGCATTCGCGTGATCGGCTTCGAGAAGGCGGAGAGCGTTGCCACTTTGGTCAACGCCGGGACTAGCCACATTCTCGATGTTGCCGATTCGGACGTTGCCATGCTCCGCGATCGTGGCCTGCTGGAGGCGACGCTCGACATGCGCCGGCTTTCGGAGTGCGATGTCGTCTCTGTTTGCGTGCCCACTCCGCTCGGAAAGACGCGCGATCCCGACATGTCCTACGTCGTAAGCGCTACGGATGCGATCGCCGCCGCGCTACGCCCGGCGCAACTAATTGTGCTCGAATCCACCACGTATCCGGGAACGACGCGGGAGCTCATGCTGCCCAGGCTCGAGCAGAGCGGCCTGAGTGTGGGAACGGATTTCTTCCTCTGCTTCTCGCCGGAGCGGGTCGATCCCGGGAACGAGCAGTGGCACACACGCAACACGCCCAAGGTGCTGGGCGGCATAACCGAACGCTGCACCACGCTGGGTATTCACCTTTACGAGCTGTTCATCGAGCACATGGTGGCGGTCAGCTCTCCCGAGGCGGCGGAGCTCACGAAGCTGCTCGAGAACACTTTCCGAATGATCAACATCGGCCTCGTCAACGAGATGGCCGTGATCTGCGACAAGCTGGGTGTGAGCGTGTGGGAGGTAATTGAAGCCGCGGCCACCAAGCCGTTCGGCTTCATGAAGTTCACACCAGGGCCGGGCCTTGGTGGCCACTGTATTCCTCTCGATCCACACTACCTCGCCTGGAAGATGCGCACTCTCCACTACAAGACGCGCATGATCGAACTGGCGGGCGAGATCAACACGGAAATGCCTGCCTTTTGGGTAAGCAAAGTTCAGGACGCGCTGAACGACGCCGGCAAGCCACTGCGCGGCTCGCGAGTGCTGGTGCTTGGCGTGGCGTACAAGAAGGACATCGACGACCTCCGGGAATCCCCGGCGCTCGAGATTCTGGATCTCTTGCGCCAGAAGGGCGTAGACGTGCGTTATCATGATCCGCACGTGCCCGAGATTCGTGAGGATGGGCACACGCCGGCGGGCGCCGTCGGCCGATCCGTGCCGCTGACGGATTCGGAACTCACGACCGCCGATGCAGTAGTCATCGTGACTGACCATTCCACGATCGACTACGAACGCGTCAGCCGGCTGGCGTCCGTGGTCATTGACACACGCAACGCCACCGGACGGAGGAAGGAGCGGGAGACCATGCCCCGTGCCACAGCCGAACCGGTGGCCCATGCCTGACGATGCAGGTGCCGGAAGCCGCCCGGTCATTCGGCTGGCGCTCGTCGGTTGCGGACGGATCAGCGAGCGCCACTTTGAGGCCATCGCGGCTCATCCGGAGCTCCGCCTCACCGCCGTGAGTGATGCGATCATGGAGCGCGCCCGAGTCGCCGGGGAAGTGTGGGGAGTACCGGCCTTCGGTAGCTACGCGGACATGCTCACGGAAACCGAGGCGGACGCATGCGTCATCTGCACTCCTAGCGGGCTGCACTCCCGTCATGGAATCGAGGCTGCCGAGCGGGGCCTTCACGTCATCTGCGAGAAACCGATGGCGACGCGGCTGGAGGAGGCGGACGCACTCGTGCACGCCTGCGACCAGAACGGCGTGCTGCTTTTCGTCGTGAAACAGAACAGGCTGAATCCAGGGATTCAGCTGCTGAAGCGTGCCATCGATCGTGGCCGCTTCGGCCGCATCTATCTCGCCAACACCACGGTGCGCTGGCAGCGTCCGCAGTCCTATTACGACATGGCGCCATGGCGCGGCACCTGGGAGTTCGACGGCGGTGCGTTCATGAATCAGGCGAGCCATTACGTCGATATGATTCAGTGGCTTGTCGGCCCGGTCGATTCGGTGAGCGCCAAGACCGCGACGCTGGCACGCCGAATCGAATCAGAGGACACCGGAGTGGCGCTCCTTCGCTTCCGGAACGGGGCGCTTGGCACTATCGAAGTGACCATGCTGACCTATCCGCGGAATCTGGAGGGCTCAATTACCGTGCTCGGCGAGAAGGGGACGGTGAAAGTCGGTGGCACGGCGCTGAACCGCATCGAGCACTGGGAGTTTGCCGAGTACGATGACGACGACCGCGAGGCGGAGGCACAGCGTCTGGCGCCGAACCCTCTCTCGGTTTACGGCTCGGGACACGGCCCTTACTACGAGAACGTCACGCGTGTGCTGAGCGGCCATGCGGCACCGGGAACCGATGGCCGTGAAGGGCGAAAGTCGCTAGAGCTCATCCTCGGTATCTATGAATCGGCGCGTACAGGTCAGGAAGTCCACCTTCCCCTCCGGGCCTTCTCACTCGAGGAGTCGAGGTGAGCGAGATGCGGGAGCTGCCTGGCGGCGCGTTGGTTCACGAATCCAGCTACGTGGATGATGGAGCCGTACTCGGTCGAGGAACGCGCGTCTGGCACTTCTGCCATATCTCGGCGGGCGCCGAAGTGGGCGAGGAGTGCAGTCTTGGCCAGAACGTCGTGGTGATGCCGCGCGTTCGTCTCGGTCGCAATGTGAAGGTGCAGAACAACGTTAGTATCTACGACGGCGTCATCTGTGAGGACGACGTCTTTCTCGGCCCGTCGATGGTGTTCACGAACGTGATGACGCCACGGAGCCATGTGTCCAGGAGGGCCGAGTACCAGACCACGCTGGTGGGACGAGGCGCCACTATCGGTGCGAACGCGACCGTTCTCTGCGGCCTCACGCTGGGGGAGTTCGCCTTCGTGGGGGCGGGTTCGGTGGTGACCCGTGACGTCGCGTCGCATGCCCTGGTCGCCGGCGTTCCAGCGCGGCAAATCGGCTGGATGTGCCGCTGCGGCGAGCGCCTGCCCCTAGCTGCTCAGGTGCCAGAGGGACGTGAGGTCACGTGCCCGCGCTGTGGCGCCCTGTACAGAGAGAGTGGCGCGGCGGTCGAGTGGGTGCGCAGCGGGGCCGGCAGCGAAACGCAGATCGCAGCGGAGTCGGCAGCACGGACGGCGTCGCGCGGGGACCGCTGACGCCCTCCGCGCACCACATGGATGTTCGAAGGCTCGCCGGGCCGGGAGCCGTGCCATGGTCGCGCAGGGACTCGAACCCCGGACCTCTGCTGTGTGAAAGCAGCGCTCTAACCAGCTGAGCTACGCGACCTGTACATCGGGAATGGTGGGCCCTGCAGGGCTCGAACCTGCGACCGTCGGATTATGAGTCCGCTGCTCTGACCGGCTGAGCTAAGGGCCCTTGAACAATTAAATTTCGCGTGAGGCGAGCATGAAAGCAAGATCAGCGCGCGCCGGCATCCGTCAACCAGTCGTGCGCAGCCAGCACCTCGTCAGCGCTCACCGTCGCGGCACCGAGCTTTCCAACCTCTACTCCGGCGGCAAGATTGGCGACAACGGCGGCTTCGGCTACGGTGGCTCCGGCGGCAAGCATCGCCGCCAGAAAGGCAGTAACGGTATCGCCGGCCCCCACCACATCATACACTTCCCGGGCGGCGGTTGGCACGCGTCCAACCTCGCCACCAGCGCTCACGAGCACCATGCCGTGTTCACCAAGGGTGAGCAGAATGTGTTCGACACCAAGGCGGTCCAGGGTGGCGGGAAGCGCCTCCGGATCCTCGAGGTCGATGCCGGCGCCAAGCGCCGACTCGAGCTCGCGTCGGTTCGGTTTGAACACAGTGGCGCCGCGGTAGCAGAAGAAGTTCCGGTATTTGGGGTCCACCACCACGGGAATGTCGCGGCTTCGCGCCGCCGCTATCGTTTCGCCTATGAGGTGCGACGTAAGCAATCCCTTGTTGTAATCTTCCAGCACGATGGCGTCCGCATCGGCTATGGCGGTATGCACGGTATCGATGACGCGGTCTTCCACCTCTGCGGATAGCTCGGTGTCCTCTTCCTCGTCAAAGCGCACCACCTGCTGCACGCGCGCGAGCACACGGGTCTTGGTCGTGGTGGGCCGTGCCACCGTGAGAACGCTGCGGCCATCCGCGCCCGCATGATGCAACATCGCGCGCAGGCTGGCACCGGCTGGATCGTCGCCGACGACGGCCACGAGCTCCGGCCGCGCGTCCAGCGCGGCGACGTTGCTGGCCACGTTGGCGGCA